>NZ_QGSZ01000214.1 GCF_003857055.1 Micromonospora inaquosa
GGACAGCAGGGTGGGCGCGGCCTGCGCGGGGGCGGTGGCGCCGGTCGGGGTGAGTGCCGCGACCAGGGCGACGGTGAGCCCGACCAGCAGGTGCCGGACGGCCCGGCGGGGACGCGGGCGTACGGATGTTGCATGAGATGTCATGACATCGCCTGTCGATAGGGGGTTACGGGGGTGCCGCGCGGATGGGATCGGCTCGCCCCGTGGCGCCGTGGGTGGTGCCGCCGATGCGGCGTCGCGGGTCGGAGAGCGCTCTCGTAGGAGTGTTGCGGCGAGATTGCGACGGCGTCAAGACATCGATCTATAACTCTGTTATTTATCCCGAGGATCAGGTTTTGTGTAATTTGCTGGGCGCTGGCACGGTCGCTTCCGCTCAGCGGCGGACGCCACCCTCGGTGAGGAAGCGGGCGATCGGGAGCGTCGCCGCGCCCAGCGCCACCGCGTCCACCCCGAGTCGACACAGCTCGATCGACGCCTGCTCGTACGGCTGGCGCAGCGCCTGCCGGCCGGCGGCCTCCCGGACGGCCGGCAGCAGGTCACCGAGGGCCATCGCCGCCCAGCCGCCGAGCACCACCCGCTCCGGGTTGAACAGGTTGATCAGGTTGGCCACCCCGGCGCCGAGGTAACCGGCGGTCTCGTCCAGCACCCGTCGGGCGGTGGTCGAGGTATCGGCGGCGGCGACCAGCGCGGCGAGCTGGGACTCCTCGTCCTCGCCCGGCACCGCTCGACCCCGGCGCGCCTCGCGGTAGCGGTCGATGATCGCCTCCGCGCCGACGTACGCCTCCAGGCAGCCGCGCGCGCCGCACCGGCAGGCCCGGCCGCCGTACACCAGTGTGGTGTGCCCCCACTCCCCCGCGCTGCTGGACGCGCCCCGGTAGGTGGCGCCGTTGGTCACCACCGACGCACCCACCCCGGAACCGACCAGCGCGAAGACGGCGTGCCGGGCGCCGCGACCGGCGCCGAACCACATCTCGGCCTGGCCCAGCGTCTTCGCGCCGTTGTCGATGTGCAGCGGCAGGTCGGTGCCGGCGGCGATCAGACGCTCCAGCGGCACCCGGTCCCAGCCGAGGGCCTGGGCGTGCACGACGGCCTCGACGCCCTGCTCGACCACGCCGGAGACGCCGATGCCGACGCCGAGCACGTCGCCGGGGGCCACCCCGGCCTGGCCCGTCACCGCGTCGATGCCGGCCAGCACGTGCCCGGCCACCAGGTCGGGCTCGGTGCGGGCCGGGTCGAGCGGGTACTCGACGCTGGCCAGCAGGGTCATCGCGAAGTCGAACAGCTCCATCCGGACCCGGGTCTCGCCGACGTCCACGCCGACCACGAAGGCGAAGCGGGGCTCGATCCGCAGCAACATGCTGGGCCGGCCGCCGTCGGACTCGGCGGCACCGGCTTCGGCGACCAACCCTTCGTCGATCATGTCGGCCACGACGTTGCTGACCGCGGGCTGGCTCAGCCCGGTGCTGCGCACCAGGTCCTGCCGGGTGAGCGGGCCATCGAGGAAGAGCTTGGTCAGCAGGGCGGACCGGTTGCGCAGCCGCACGCTGCGGTTGGTGGCACGCGCCAGCTCCACTCGTCACCTCGTTCCTGTCGGCCGTTCGAGGCGACTGTAACCGCCTCGTGCTTGACGACCCACCGGCCAACAACTTTAATGACGACATAAATTAAGCCGTGATGTAACTCCCGGGAAACGCCGACGGACCCCGACGGCGCACCCCCGAAACCCTGCCCGCAGCCGGCCCCCGTCGCCCGACCCCTATCGGCGACGAAGGCCAGCGGACCCCCACCACGCACCGGAAGGGCTGACCCGTGTCGAGACGACACCTCGGGATATTCACCGCCGCCGTACTGGCCGCCGCCTCGCTGACCGCCTGCGGTGGCTCCGGCGACGACTCCGCCGCGTCACCCAAGACGCTCACCTACTGGGCCAGCAACCAGGGCGCCAGCCTGGAGGCCGACAAGACGACCCTCCAGCCCGAGCTGGACAAGTTCGAGAAGCAGACCGGCATCAAGGTCACCCTCGAGGTGGTCCCGTGGTCGGATCTGCTCAACCGGCTACTCGCGGCCGCCGCCTCCGGCCAGGGCCCGGACGTGGTCAACATCGGCAACACCTGGTCAGCGTCGCTGCAGGCCACCGGCGCGCTGGTCGAGTTCGACGACGCCACCCTGCAGGCCGTCGGCGGCAAGGACCGGATCGTGCCCGCCGCGCTCGCCGCCGCCGGCGCCCCCGGAAAACCGCCGGCCGCCGTGCCGCTCTACAGCATGGCGTACAGCCTGTACTACAACAAGAAGTCGTTCGCCGACGCCGGCATCACCGCCGCGCCGACCACCTGGGAACAGCTCGCCGAGTACGGCAAGAAGCTGAGCACCGGCGGCAAGTGGGGCCTGGCGATCGAGGGCGCCAACCCGTCCGAGAACGCCCACCACGCCTTCACCTTCAGCCAGCAGTACGGCGGCGAGTGGTTCGACTCGGCCGGCAAGCCGACCTTCGACACCCCGCAGAACGTCTCGGCGATCAAGCGGTACATCGACTTCATGGCCGCCGACAAGATCACCAACCCGAGCAACGCCGAGTACGCCCAGAACCAGTCGGTCTCCGACTTCGCCAACGGCAAGGCCGCCATGCTGCTGTGGCAGTCCGCCGGGTCGAACCTGAAGACGCAGAACATGCCCGCCGACGCGTACGGGGTGGCCCCGGTGCCGTTCCTGGCCAGCCCACCGGCCGGCGGCAAGAAGGTCAACAGCATGGTCGCCGGGATCAACATGGCGGTCTTCAAGCACACCAAGAACCGCGACGGCGCGCTGAACTTCGTGAAGTTCATGACCAGCGACGAGGAGCAGACGATCCTCAACCGCACGTACGGCTCGCTGCCGGCGGTGAAGACCGCGGCCTCCGACCCGGCGTTCAGCGCCCCCGAGCAGAAGAGCATCCAGGAGACCCTGGTCACCACCGCGGCCCCGCTGCCGCAGGTGCCCGAGGAGAGCACGTTCGAGACCCTGGTCGGCACCGCGATGAAGGAGTTGTTCGCCGACGCGGCCAGCGGCAAGCCGGTCACCGAGGAGTCGGTGAAGGCCAAGCTGACCGACGCGCAGCAGAAGATGCGCTGACCCAGGCGTCACCGGTGGCCGTGGTCGGGTGTTGAGCCCGGCCACGGCCACCGCCTCCGAGAGGACCCCGATGGCAACCAGCACCACCGCGCCGGACGCCGACCAGCGCGAACCCCGGGCCGGGTCGCCGGCCCGGGGGCCGGCCCGCCGGCCCCGCGGCCCCCGCCGCTCGCTCCTGCCGTACCTGCTGCTCGCCCCGGCCGTCGTGCTGGAACTCGCCATCCACGTGATCCCGATGGTGGTCGGGGTCTGGATGAGCCTGCTGGAGCTGACCCAGTTCCACATCCGCAACTGGTCCACCGCGCCCTTCATCGGGCTGGAGAACTACCGGGCGACGCTCGACCTGAACAGCGCAGCGGGCAAGGAACTGCTGCACTCGTTCTGGGTCACCCTGGCCTACAGCCTGCTCTCGGTCGGGTTCGCCTGGCTGCTCGGCATCTCGGCGGCGGTCGTCCTGCAACGGCCGTTTCGGGGTCGGGCGATCCTGCGGGCGCTGTTCCTCACCCCGTACGCGTTGCCGGTCTACGCCGCCGTCATCACCTGGAGCTTCCTGCTGCAACGCGACACCGGCCTGGTCAACCACGTGCTCGTCGACCAGCTGGGGCTGATGAACGACCGGCCGTTCTGGTTGATCGGCGACAACAGCTTCTGGTCGCTGCTGGTGGTGTCGGTCTGGCGCAACTGGCCGTTCGCGTTCCTGTGTCTGATGGCCGGGTTGCAGAACGTGCCCGGCGAGCTGTACGAGGCCGCCGCGATCGACGGCGCGGGTTTCTGGCGCCGGCTGCGCTCGGTCACCCTGCCGATGCTGCGGCCGGTCAACCTGGTGCTGCTGCTGGTGCTGTTCCTGTGGACGTTCAACGACTTCAACACCCCGTTCGTGCTGTTCGGCGGCTCCGCTCCGGAGCAGGCCGACCTCATCTCCATCCACATCTACCGCAGCTCCTTCAAGACCTGGGACTTCGGCTCCGGGTCGGCGATGTCGGTGGCGCTGCTGCTGTTCCTGCTGGTCGTCTCGGCCGCGTACCTGCTGATCACCAACCGTCGGAGGGACGACCATGCGTGAGACCGCCGGTGAGCGCTGGGGCCGGCGCATCGTGCTGACCCTGCTCGCCCTCTTCGTCGTCATCCCGCTCTACGTGATGGTCACCTCGGCGGCCAAGCCGTTGCAGGACGTGCAGAACGGCTTCACCTGGTGGCCCAGTCGGCCCACCCTGCAACCGTTCATCGACATGTGGAGCACCGTGCCGCTGGCCCGGTACCTGGTGAACAGCCTGGTGGTGTCGAGCATCGCGGCGATCTGCTCGGTGGCGGTGGCCATCTTCGCCGCGTTCGCGGTGAGCCGGTACCGGTTCCGCGGCCGGGGTGTCTTCTCGGTGACGGTGCTGTCCACGCAGATGTTCCCCGGCATCCTGTTCCTGCTGCCGCTGTTCCTCATCTACGTCAACCTGGGCAACGCCACCGGCATCGAGCTGTACGCCAGCCGGACCGGCCTGATCATCACGTACCTGACGTTCTCGCTGCCGTTCTCGATCTGGATGCTGGTCGGCTACTTCGACTCGATCCCCCGGGGTCTGGACGAGGCGGCGCAGGTCGACGGCGCAGGTCCGCTGCGCACCCTGTTCCAGGTCATCCTGCCGGCCGCGGTGCCCGGCGTCGTCGCGGTCACCGTGTACGCGTTCATGACCGCGTGGGGTGAGGTGCTCTTCGCCTCGGTGATGACCGACGAGGGCAGCCGCACCCTGGCCGTCGGCCTCCAGGGCTACTCCACCCAGTTCAACGTCTACTGGAACCAGATCATGGCCGCCTCGCTGGTGGTCAGCGTCCCGGTCGTCGTCGGCTTCCTGGCCCTACAGCGGTACTTCGTCGCCGGCCTCACCGCCGGCGCGGTCAAGTGAGTCATCCAACCCCAGAGGAGAACCGACCCGTGCCCGACCTGTCCAAGCTGCCACCCGACTTCCTCTGGGGTGTCGCCACGGCGGCGTACCAGATCGAGGGGGCCGTCGACGTCGACGGCCGGGCGCCGTCCATCTGGGACACCTTCTCGGCGACCCCCGGCAAGGTCGACAACGGCGACACCGGAGCGGTGGCGTGCGACCACTACCACCGGTGGCCGGAGGACCTGGCGCTGCTGCGCCGCCTCGGCGTGGACGCGTACCGTTTCTCGGTGGCCTGGCCCCGGGTCATGCCCGACGGCGTCGGGCGGGTCAACGCCGCTGGGCTGGACTTCTACGATCGGCTCGTCGACACGTTGCTCGCCGACGGGATCCGGCCGTTCGTCACGCTCTACCACTGGGATCTGCCGCAGGTGATGCAGGACCGGGGCGGTTGGCCGGAGCGCGCCACCGCCGAGGCGTTCGCCGACTACGCGGCGGTGGTCGCCGGCCGCCTCGGTGACCGGGTCGCCGACTGGTGCACTGTCAACGAGCCGCTCTGCGTGTCCTGGATCGGGCACCTGGAGGGGAACATGGCCCCCGGCGAGCGGGACCTGACCCGCGCCGTGCACACCTCGCACCACGTGCTGCTCGGGCACGGCCTGGCCACCCAGGCGATCCGCGCCAACGCCGCCCGGCCGGCCTCGGTGGGTCTGGTGCTCAACCTCAGCCCGATCGAGGCGGCGACCGACCGGCCCGAGGACGTCGCGGCGGCCCGCCGGGCCGACGGGCACGTCAACCGGTGGTGGCTGGACCCGATCCACGGGCGCGGCTACCCCGCCGACATGATCGCCACCTACGGGGTGGAGCCACCGGTACGCGGCGACGACCTGGCGACGATCGCCACCCCGACGGACTTCCTCGGGGTGAACTACTACTTCCGTCAACTGGTGGTCGACGACCCGAGCGGCGCGGCCCCGTACGCCCGGCAGGTGCCGGTGCCCGGTTCGGTGGAGACCGCGATGGGCTGGGAGGTGTACCCGGCGGGCCTGGAGCGGCTGCTCGTTGACGTGCACGAGGAGTACCGGCCGGGCCGGATCATCGTCACCGAGAGCGGCTCGGCGTGGCCGGACGACGTCACCGCGGAGGGCACCGTGGAGGACAAGGAGCGCACCGACCACCTGGAGCAGCACCTGGCCGCGTGCGCGGCGGCGGCAGCCCGGGGGGTTCCCCTGGACGGCTACTTCGTCTGGTCGCTGCTGGACAACTTCGAGTGGGCGTACGGCTACGACAAGCGCTTCGGGCTGGTGCACGTCGACTACGCCACCCAGCGTCGGACGGTGAAGGCGAGCGGTCTGCGTTACGCCGAGCTGATCCGCGCCCACCATCGGCTTGGCCGCACGACCGGCAGCGCGACGCCGGTGGCGTGAACGGGGGCGTGCGGCCGGCCGCCCGGGGTGGACATCCCGGGCGGCCGTTGCCGCCCCGATCGGACGAAACCGCCACCGGTCCCGTTGCCCAGTGGCTAGCCTGCGGCAGTGTCCGCAGCACCTGACGAGGTCGAGCAGCCCGGCGCCCGGGGGCGGGTGTCCGCCACCGACCGGATGACGGCCTTCAGCGACGGTGTCTTCGCCATCGTCATCACGCTGCTGGTCATCGAGCTGCGGGTACCCGAGTACCACGAGGGCGACCTGCTCACCGGTCTGCTCGGCGAGGGCGCCTCCTACCTGGCCTTCGTGGTGTCCTTCGTCTACGTCGGGGTGCTCTGGCTCAACCATCACGCGCTGCTGCGGCTGATCCGTGGCACCACACTCACGCTGAGCTGGATCAACCTCGCCGTGCTCTTCGGCGCGGTGATCATTCCCTTCCCCACCGCGGTGCTGGCGTCGGCGTTCACTCATGGCGACACCGACGACCAGCGCGCGGCCGTCGCCCTGTACGCGCTGGCCGCGGCCTTGATGTCGGCCCCCTGGCTGGTGTTCTTCAGTTACCTGCACCGGCACCCGGCGCTGCTCGACCGTCGGGTCCGCCCCGGGTACGTGCGAGCGCAGCGGCTGCGGCCGATCACCGGCCTGATCCTGTACGGGCTCAGTGGTCTGCTCGGCTGGTTCGTCAGTCCGGTGCTGGGCCTGATCGGCGTCATCGTCATGATCGCCTATCACGCTGTCACCAGCGAGGGGTTGCCCCGCTGGCTCACCCGTCGCTGACCGGACGAAGTCGGAGCAGGTCGGCCGGGGTGTCCACGTCGACCGGGGAGCCGACGTCGTCACAGGCCACCTCGACCACCAGGTCCGGTCGGTCGCGCAGCAGGTCGCGGGCGCCCCGGTCGCCGACGGCGTAAGCGCTCAGCAGCGGCCAGGTCTCCCGAGCCAACATGATGGGGTGCCCGCGGCGGCCGGCGTAGGTGGCGACCGCGACGACAGCGCCGTCGGCGTACGCCGCGCGCACCCGGCGCACCGAGACCGGGCTGAGCAGCGGTTGGTCGACCAGGACCACGACGACGGCCGGCACGTCGGCCGGCAGCGAAGCCAGGCCCCGCAGCAGCGATGAGCCCAGCCCGTCGGGCCAGCGGTCGTGGCGGACCGGCACCGCGCCGGGCAGGTCGGGCACTTCGTCGGCGCCCGCGCCGAGCACCACGTGCACGGGTGCGCAGCCACCGTCGGCGAGCAGGCGGGCCGCGCGCCGCACCAGTGTCTCGCCGTCCAGCTCGACCAGCGCCTTCGGCCGGCCGTAGCGCCGCCCGGCGCCGGCGGCCAGCAGCAGTCCGGCGGTCACCGTGGTCACCTCCCGTACGAAGGGCTTTGCGTTATTCGCCCCGGGATATACCGACAAAGCTAGTCTGGGCCGGTGCAGGGCGGACCGGAGAACACGACGACGATCGACGAACGGCACTCGTCCCGGGTGACGGTCGAGATCAACGGCGCGTCCCGCGAGCTGACCCTGGACAACCGCACCACCCTGCTCGACGCGCTACGCGAACACCTCGACCTGACCGGGGCGAAGAAGGGCTGCGACCACGGCCAGTGCGGCTCGTGCACCGTGCTGCTGGACGGCCGCCGGGTGAAGAGTTGCCTGGTCTTCGCGGTGACAGTGGACGGCCGGTCGGTGGTGAGCGTCGAAGGGCTGGCCGGGCCCGACGAGCTGTCCCCGTTGCAGGCGGCGTTCATCGCGCACGACGCGTTCCAGTGCGGCTACTGCACCCCCGGGCAGCTCTGCTCCGCCCGCGGCATGCTCGACGAGGTCTCCCGTGGTTGGCCCAGCGCCGTCACCGGCGACCTGAACTCGCCCGCCGACCTGACCGACGCGGAGATCCGCGAGCGGATGGCCGGCAACCTGTGCCGCTGCGCCGCGTACCCGCACATCGTCGCGGCCGTGCGCGAGACGGCGGGTGCCAGTGGGACGGCGGCGACGCGGTGAGGGCCTTTCGTTACCACCGGCCCGCCGACGTGGCCGAGGCGGTCGCCGTGCTGGCCGCCGAGCCGCAGGCCGCCTACCTGGGCGGCGGCACCAACCTGGTGGACCTCATGAAGCTCGGGGTGCAGCGCCCCGACGTGCTGGTGGACGTGACCCGGCTCCCACTCGACACCGTGGAGGAGCTGCCCGACGGCGGGCTGCGGATCGGCGCGACCGTCCGCAACAGCGACCTGGCGGCCCACCCGGTGGTGCGCCGCGACTACCCGGTGCTGGCCCGCGCCCTGCTCGCCGCCGCCTCCGGACAACTACGCAACATGGCCACCACCGGCGGCAACCTGTTGCAGCGCACCCGCTGCGTCTACTTCCAGGACACCGGCAAGGCGTGCAACAAGCGGGAGCCGGGTAGCGGTTGCGCAGCCCTGCACGGCCAGAACCGCGACCTGGCGGTGCTGGACTGGTCCGAGCAGTGCGTGGCCACCCACCCGTCCGACCTGGCCGTCGCGCTGGCCGCCCTGGACACCGTGGTGGAGGTGCACGAGCCCGACGGGCCCCGCGACATCCCGATCGCCGACCTCTACCGCTCCCCCGGCACCCACCCGGAACGGGAGACCACCCTGGCCCGGGGCACGCTGATCACCGCCGTCCGGCTCCCGCCACTGCCGGCCGCGCGCCGCTCGACGTACCTCAAGGTCCGCGACCGGGCCTCGTTCGCCTTCGCCGCGGGGTCGGTGGCCGCGGTGCTGGACCTCGACGGGGACGTGGTTCGCGACGTGCGCCTGGCGTACGGGGCGGTGGCGCACCGGCCGTGGCGGGCGTACCGGGCCGAGGAGGAGCTACGCGGCCGTCCGTTCAGCCCGGACCTGGCGGCACGGGCCGCCGACGCGGAACTGGCGCAGGCGCGCCCGCTGCGGCACAACGGGTTCAAGCTGCCGCTGACCCGGGCCATCACCGTGCGGGCGCTCACCGAGCTGGCGTCGTCGTGAGCACCGACGCGGTCGGCCGCGCGTACCCCCGGTTGGAGGGACGCGAGAAGGTCACCGGCACGGCCCGGTACGCGGTGGAGTACCCCGTGGACGGGGTGACCTACGGCTGGGCGGTGCCGTCGGCGGTGGTGCGGGGTCGGATCACCCGGGTCGACACGACGCGGGCGCTGGCGTCGCCCGGCGTGCTGGCCGTGCTGCACCACGGCAACGCGCCGCGGATCGCGCCCAGCCAGCAGACGGAGCTGTGGCTGTTGCAGGAGCCGGCGGTGCACTACCGGGGGCAGTACGTCGCCGTCGTGGTGGCCACCAGCCTGGAGGCGGCCCGCGAGGGCGCCCGGCTGGTCCGGATCGACTACGACACCGGCCCGCACAGCACGGTGCTCACCGATGACCACCCGGGCCTGTACAAGCCGGACCACGTCAACCCCAGTTATCCGACGGACACCGCCGAGGGTGACTTCGACGCCGGCTACGCGGCCGCCCCGGTACGGGTGGACGCCACGTACCGCACTCCGGCGTACCACAACAACCCCATGGAGCCGCACGCCACGACGGCGCAGTGGCGCGACGGACGGCTGCTGGTGCACGACTCCAATCAGGGCGCGTCGTCGGTACGGGCCACGTTGGCCGAGCTGTTCGAGCTGCCTCCGGAGTCGGTCCGGGTCGTCGCGCAGCACGTCGGCGGCGGCTTCGGCAGCAAGGGGTACGCCAAGGCCGCAGTGGTGCTGGCCGCCCTCGCCGCCCGACACGTGGACCGCCCGGTGAGGCTGGCGCTGACCCGCCAACAACTGTTCGGGCCGGTCGGTTACCGCACCCCCACCATCCAGCGGGTCCGCCTCGCCGCCGACACCGACGGCCGGCTCACCGCCATCTGCCACGACGCGATCAGCCAGACCTCGACCATCCACGAGTTCGCCGAGCAGACCGCCGTCTACACCCGCAGCATGTACGCCGCGCCGCACCGCCGCACCACGCACCGGCTGGTCCGCCTCGACGTGCCCACGCCGTTCTGGATGCGCGCTCCGGGCGAGTGCCCCGGCGCGTACGCCCTGGAGTCGGCGATGGACGAGCTGGCCGTCGCCGTCGGCATCGACCCGGTGGAGTTGCGGATCCGCAACGACACCGATGTCGACCCCGACCAGGGGCGACCGTTCACCAGCCGCAACCTGGTGGCCTGTCTGCGCGAGGGCGCACAACGGTTCGGCTGGACCGGCCGTGATCCGTCACCCCGGTCGCGGCGCGACGGGCGTTGGCTGATCGGCACGGGGGTGGCCGGGTCGAGCTACCCGGCCCGCGCCCGGCCATCCTCGGCGACGGCCACCGCCCGGCCCGACGGGAGCTTCCTGGTGCGGGTCAACGCCACCGACATCGGCACCGGCGCGCGGACGGCGATCTGGCAGGTGGCTGCCGACGCGCTCGGGGTGCCGCCGGAGCGGGTGGAGATCCGCATCGGCGACAGCGCCCTGCCGACCGCCCCGGTGGCCGGGGGCTCGATGGGGACCTCCAGTTGGAGCTGGGCGGTGATACGGGCCGCTCAGGCGCTGCGCGAGAAGCTGCGCGACGGCGTGCCGCCGACCGGCGAGGTGACCGCCGAGGCGGACACCACCGAGGAGGTGGGCAGCCAGCCGGCGCTGCCCCGGTACGCGTACGGGGCACAGTTCGTCGAGGTGCGGGTCGACGCGGACACCGGCGAGGTGCGGTTGAACCGGATGCTCGGCGTGTTCGCGGCGGGGCGGGTGGTGAACCCGACGACGGCCCGCAGCCAGCTCATCGGCGGCATGACGATGGGGCTGTCGATGGCGCTGCACGAGGAGGGTCTGCTCGACGAGCGGTACGGCGACTGGGTCAACCACGACCTGGCCACCTACCACATCACCGGTTGCGCGGACGTGGAGTCGATCGAGGCGTACTGGCTGGACGAGCGGGACGACGAGCTGAACCCGGCCGCGGTGAAGGGCATCGGCGAGATCGGCATCGTCGGTGCCGCGGCGGCGGTGGCCAACGCGGTGCACCACGCGACCGGCGTACGGATCCGGGAGCTGCCGATCCGGCTGGACAAGCTCATCGGAGTATCGGAACTGGCTTAAATAAGCCGTCAGTGATACAACTGTCGACGTGCACGCCTTCGACGTGCTGGGCGATCCGGTCCGGCGCCGCATCCTGGAGCTGCTCGCCGACGGCGAGCAGACGGCCGGTGCGGTCAGCGCGGTCATCCGCGAGGAGTTCGGCATCTCCCAGCCCGCCGTGTCCCAGCACCTCAGGGTGTTACGCGACAACGGCTTCGCCACCGTGCGGCCGGAGGGCACCCGGCGGCTCTACGCGGTCGACCCACGCCCCCTGCGCGAGGTCGACGGCTGGCTGGAGCACTTCCGCCGGTTCTGGGCCCCACCCCTGGCGGCACTCGCCACCGAGCTGGCCCGAGGCCGACGCGACCGTCGACTACACGGGCCCGCCGACCCATCCGACGAGAGGAACACCTGATGTTCGACGCCACCGAGCAGATCAACGCCGTCCAGCGGAAGGTCGGCAGCCGCACCCTGGAAGCCGGCGAGGCGCGGGTCACCACGATCAGTCAGACCTACCAGGCGACGGTCGAGGACCTGTGGGACGCCTGCACCAGCGCGGAGCGCATCCCGCGCTGGTTCCTGCCGATCTCCGGCGATCTGCGGCTGGGCGGCACGTACCAACTTGAGGGCAACGCCCACGGCACCATCGAAAGCTGCGAGCCGCCGCACCGCTTCACCGCCACCTGGGAGATGGGCGGCGAGGTGAGCTGGATCGAGGTGAGCGTCACCGCTGTCGACGGCGAGCGGGCCCGCCTCGACCTGGACCACATCGCGCACGTCGACCAGGACCGGTGGGCCCAGTTCGGGCCGGGCGCGGTCGGTGTCGGCTGGGACCTCGGGCTGCTCGGCCTCGCCTCGCACCTGGCCGCCGACGGCGGCGGGATCACCCCGGAGCAGGGCGCCGAATGGACCGCCTCCGCCGAGGGACGGCGGGCCATGGAGCTGAGCAGCCACCTGTGGTGCGAGGCGAGCATCGCCGCCGGCACCGACGCCGACGAGGCGAAGGCCGCCGCCGAACGCACCACCGCCTTCTACACGGGCACCCCGGCGGCCTGACCGCGGAGCGGGGCGGCGGCCTGACCGCGGAGCGGGGTGGCGGCGCGGCAGCCTGGACGGCGGTCGGAGTAACGTGCTGCGCCATGACCGGCACGCCGTACTCGCACTGCTCCTACTGCGGCGCCGCCTACCCGCCGGCCGTCGGATGGCCACGAATCTGCGCGGTCTGCGGCGAGACCGTCTGGCGCAACCCACTGCCGGTGGCGGTCGCGGTGCTGCCGGTCCGCACGGCCGAGGGCCTGGGTGTGGTGGTGGTCCGCCGGGACATCGAGCCGGCCCGCGGCCTGCTCGCGCTGCCCGGCGGCTTCATCGAGTACGGCGAGGAGTGGTCCGACGCGCTCGTGCGTGAGCTGCGGGAGGAGACCGGCCTGATCGCGGCGGCCGAGGACGCCCGCCTGTTCGCGGTGCACGGCGCGCCGGCGGGCGGAACGATGATGGTCTTCGGGGTGCTGCCCGAACGGGCGGCGGAGGAGCTGCCGCCCTCGACACCGACCGAGGAGGCGACCGAGTGGCTGGTGCTCACCGACCCGGTCGAGTTGGCCTTCTCCACCCACACCCGGGTCCTGGCTGAGTTCCTGACACCCACTTCCTGACGGCACCGACGGCACCGGCCGCGGCGGGTGACCTGACGACCTCTGACCATGGCCTTGCCGTCATCAGGCAGCAGGGGACAAGGGTTTGGTCGATCTGCAGGACCATGCGGGTGCCGCCGCGCCGCTAGGCTACGGCCTCGACGTCGTATGGCTGGTAAGGGGAGACGGACATGTCGCAGGACCAAGCTGAGCAGCCGGTGGGAGGTTCGGCCGCCAAACTGGACACGACAGTGCCGCACTCGGCACGGGTGTGGAACTACTGGCTCGGCGGTAAGGACAACTTCGTCCCGGATCGCGAGGTCGGCCAACAGGTACGGGCGGTCTTCCCGGAAATCGTCGAGGCCGCACGGTATTCGCGCGCGTTTCTCGGACGAGCGGTCACCTATCTCGCCGCAGAGGCGGGGATCCGCCAATTCCTGGACATCGGTACCGGCCTACCCACAGCCGATAACACCCACGAGGTCGCCCAACGGATCACGCCGCAGGCGCGCGTCGTCTACGTCGACAACGACCCGATGGTTCTCGCGCACGCCCGGGTGTTGCTGACCAGCAGCCAGGAGGGTGCCACACAGTATGTCGACGCCGATCTGCGCGACCTGGAGAAGATCGTCCAGGGTGCCCGCGAGACACTGGACTTCGATGAGCCGATCGCGCTGATGATGCTGGGCGTCATGGGTCACGTCGAGAAGCCGGCCGAGGCGCGGGCCATCGTCAACGCTCTGGTCTCGTCCCTACCATCGGGGAGCTTTCTGGCGATGTCCGACGGTACGGCTACCAGCGAGCGGGTCATCGAGTCGCATCGGCAGTACAACGAGAGCGGCGCTCTGCCGTACCACCTGCGTGAGGTCGCGGACTTCACGGCGTTCTTCGACGGCCTCGACCTCGTCGAGCCGGGTGTCGTGCCGCTGGGGCACTGGCGGACCGACAGCACGCCCCCGACCGCGGTCGATGGCTACTGCGGGGTCGCCCGCGTGCTCTGACGCCCTGGCCTAGACTTCGCCGGTGCGTGAGGTGTCGGGGGACTTCGAAATCCACATCACGGTCCGGGATCACGAGGCGGACGCGCTGTCTGCCTTCGCGGCCCGGCACGAGCTGAAGTTCGTGCACATCATGCTCGACCGGGGCACCTTCGCCTCCCAGCCGATGCTCACCCTGACCGGGCGCGGCACGCTGGTCGAGCAGCGGGCCGTGGCGCAGCGCTGGCAACGCGAGCTGCGGGCCACCGGTATGTACGTGAACCGCACGAAGATCGAAGCGGCACCGTGGTGCGTCGGTGTGCCGCAGTCCGACGAACAGGCGGCGACGGAGCCGGAAGGCCGGTACTTCGAGCATCACGTCAAACTGCTGCTGACCGGCCCGGTGGTGGCGCAGGTGTTGGCGCTCACCGATCTGGTCGAGCCGCACGGGGCGCGACTGTCCCGCAACGCCCGCCGGGAACACGCTGGTGGGGTGCAGGAACGGTTCGTCAACCAACGCTGCCACGGCGTCGGGCTCGCCACCGCCAAACAGCGCCTGGACGACCTCGTCGCGACCCTGGCCGCCGCCGGCCACGAGGCCGTCGCCGTCGAGCAGGAGTACGTCGTGTTCGACAACAACCTGGCACATGACCACCGCTGGCTGGACGTGCCCGAGAGCCGCGTGACCGAGTGGGAGGTGGAGCGCGAGAACATTATGAGGTCCGCACCGGAGGGCTCGCCGGACTTCCCGCCGACCTACCGCCCACTGCCCGCCGACGTGCCCGTCCGCCAGCGGGCGGCGTTCGATCCGGCACTCAGGCAGTATCCGAACGCGTACCGGGCTGGTGAGCCCGACTTCCTCGTGGCCGCCACCGGTCAGCGGTGGACCACCGCCCGGCGCGCCGCGATGCAACAGGTCCTGGCGGTCATCGCGGCGATCCCCGAGAGCCGCCATCTGGTGCTGCGCGGCAGTGTCCTCATGCCGACCCAGGTCGGTGACGGCGCCCGCGAACCGGGCGATCTCGACTTCGTCGTCGTCCCGCACACCATCACCAGCGACAGTGCCGACGCCCGTGCGCTACTCGACGCCGTCAAGGCCGCCGTCCGGGCCGCCCCGGATGCGGGCCTGCGACCGGACCGGATCAGCGAGGCCGCCATCTGGACGTACGAGCGAGCCGACGGCCGGCGCCTCGTCGTCCCGTTCAGCGCGCCCGGGACTCCGGACGGCCACGTACAGATCGACATCGTCTTCGGCGAACAGCTCCCTCTCCCACCGGAGACGGTCATGCTGCCGGGTGTCGCGGCGCCGATGCTGGCCGCACCCGCCCCGCTGGCGCTGGCGTGGAAGCTGCTGTGGCTGGCCACCGACTCGTATCCGCAGGGCAAGGATCTCTACGACGCGGTCCTCCTCGCCGAAACCACCACCGTCGACCTGGACCTGGTCCGCCGGCTCATGCGACCGGATCTCGCCTTCGAAGCCGACCGCTTCGTCGCCGAGACCGTGCTGACCTGGAGCGTCGACTGGGCCAACTTCACCGACGAGTACCCGGGTATCGGCGGCACCGTCGAGCAGTGGACACATCGGCTGGCGACGGTCCTCGACCGCGCCTGGACCTAGGGTCTGTCCGCAGCCTCCTCGGCTGGTCTCTGCGCGATCTGGTCAGCGGGTGTCGGCGGGGCGGCGTTCGGCGGGGCCGGTCAGGTAGCCGCTGGCCTGGAGTTCGAACAGCTCCCGGTAGAGGCCGCCGGCCGCCATCAGCTCGTCATGACTGCCCTGCTGGACGAGTCGGCCCCGCTCCAGCACGAAGATCCGGTCGGCGTGCCGGACGTTGGCCAGCCGGTGGGTGATCAGGACGACCGCCCGGTCGGGGCTGCGGCGTAGGTGCTGGAACAGGGCGTGTTCGGCGCGGGCGTCCAGGGCCGCCGACGGTTCGTCGCAGATCAGCAGCGCGGCGTCCCGGTACAGGCCCCGGGCGGCGACCAACCGTTGCCACTGCCCGCCCGACAGTTCGTGGCCGTCCTTGAACTCCCGGTCGAGCAGCGTGTCGTAGCTGTTCGGCAGGCCGACGATCATGTCGTGTGCGGCAGCCGCGCCGGCCGCCTCCTGAATGCTCGGACCGGAACGCTCCGGTGGGCGGTCGTGCCGCCCCACCCGGATGTTCTGCCCGGCGGTGAACGGGAACTTCCAGTACTCCTGGGTCATCACGGCCACCTGGCCACCGAGGGCGCGTGGGTCCAGCTCGACGGCGTCGACGCCGTCCCAGCGGATCACCCCACCGGTCGGCCGGTAGAGCCCGGCGATCAGCTTGGCCAGGGTGGTCTTGCCAGAGCCGTTCTCACCAACCAACGCGATCACCTCCCCCCGGCGGACGGTCAAACTCACCCGGTCCACGGCTGGCTTGCCGGTGTCCGGATAACTCAGGCTCACCTCGTCCAACTCGATGACCTGGACGGCGTCGGCCACTCGGTCGCCACCGATCGGCACCCGG
This sequence comes from Micromonospora inaquosa, assembly GCF_003857055.1. Classification (GTDB taxonomy): domain Bacteria; phylum Actinomycetota; class Actinomycetes; order Mycobacteriales; family Micromonosporaceae; genus Micromonospora; species Micromonospora inaquosa. Next base: position 16,537 of record NZ_QGSZ01000214.1, read on the forward strand.
GCATGGGCACGGGCCAGGAAGTCCCGATAGTCCTGGTAGTAGAGGGCGTCCTCGTAGAGCGAGTTCGTGGCGACGACCGCGACGCCCAGGCTGTTTCGCGCCGACTGAAGGGCGAGCAGAGCCGTGGCCGCGGCGGCGAGGGCCACCATCCCGGTCAGCAGGAGGCCGCCGAGCACCGCGTACACGCCGAAGGTGGCCAGGCCCGCGACGGTCGCGCCGGCGACCCGCGTGCCGGTCTGCGCGCGGACCAACCGCAGCTGGGCCCGGGTCTCGACGGCCATCACGCCGCGATACTCGCTAAGGAGGAAATCGCGCATCTGGTACGCGCGCACCTCCGCGGCGGTGTGCCGATTGGCCATCAGGTGGGCCAGCATCCACATCCGACGTTGTCGGGTGATCCGGGCCAGCATCGCCAGGTACTCACGGCGGGCCATCCGCACCGCGGTGATCGCCTGGGGCACCGCGGCGAGCAGCAGGCAGGGCAGCAGCAGCGGTTGGATGACGGTCACCGCGACGGCGGTGGCGAGCATGCCGACCACGCCGGTGACCAGATTGACCGTGTGGTCGACGATGTACGCGGCCTCCGCCATTCCGCGGTCGCGAGCCCGGTCCATCTCCTCGGCGAAGCCAGACCGACCGCCTCGCGAACCAGTCGGGGTAGCCGGCGGGCCACCGCCCAGAAGCCGGTGTGGGCGAACTCGTGCGCGTGATGCAACCAGTCCGGATCCTCCAACTCGGGCAGCATCGGGCCGGCTGGCGGGTCGCCCGGCTGGTCGTCCTCGGCGGCGGTGCGCTGGCGGGCCATCGACTCCACGGACCCTCCTCGGGGCGGGGATCACCAACACTGCCCGAGACTACTGGCAGCGATCACCCACTGCCTCTAGGTAGTAGGCGCGTCGACCGGCGCGTCCGGTGGGCCCTCCGCGATCGGCAGCAGGACCCGGAAGGTGGTTCGCCCCGGCTCGGTCTCCACCCGGATGTCACCGTGGTGCTTGTGCACCACGATCCGGTACGAGATGTCCAGCCCCAGACCGGTGCCCGCGCCGACCGGCTTCGTCGTGAAGAACGGTTCGAAGATGCGCGGACGCACCTCCGGCGGGATGCCCGGCCCGGTGTCGGTGATCTCCACCGCCAGCAGGTCGCCGAACCGTCCGGTGCGGACGGTCAGCACACCCTTCTCCCCCATCGCGCCCAACGCGTTGTCGATCAGGTTGGTCCACACCTGGTTCAGCTCGGCCGCGTACGCCGGGACCGGTGGGAGGGACCGGTCGTACTCGCGGACCAGCTTGACCTCGGCGGGGATCTTGCCCTTGAACATCACCAGCGTGGCGTCGAGCAGGTCGTGCACGTCCACCACCCGGTGCGGGGCGCGGTCCAACTGCGAATACTGCTTGGCGGCCCCCACCAGCCCGGAGATCCGGGTGACCGCGTCGCCGATCTCGCGCATCAACAGCTCGGTGTCGACCGTGTAGGTGAGCCAACGCACCGCCGCCTCAAGGTCCGCGGCCCCGACCGCGGCCTTCACCCGCACCAACCAGGCCACGTCGAGCCCACCGCCGACCAGGATCGGCGCCAGATCCCAGGCCCCATCGACCCCGTGCTCCTCCAGCCAGTCGGTGAGGGTGTCCTCGGCGTCGGCGGTCGCCATCGGGGTCAACTTCGGCGCGGTGGCCACCCGGGCGACCGCCTCCTCCTGCAACGCGACGAGGCCGTGCAGGGCGGTGCCGTCCAGCCGCCCGTCGGCGATCATGGCGAGCTTGTGCCGCATCCCGGCGACCCGGTCGCGCAACACCGAGGTGGCGCGCACCGCCGCCGCGGCCGGGTTGTTCAACTCGTGGGTCAACCCCGCCGACAATGAACCGAGCGCCAGCAGCCGCTCCCGTTCGCCGACGATTGTCTGCGAGTCCCGCATGCCGAAGAACAGCCCCTCCAACAGGTGCATCGGCATCGGGAACCAGGACCGCAGGGCGTCCGCGAAATCCTCCGCCGGCAACACGAAGAAGTCCGCATCGGTCACCGCCCGCAGACTGTTGCGGTAGATCTGGTCGACCTGATCACCCAGGTACGCCTGGACGGCCCCGCCATACACCCCACGCTGTTCGGTCCGGCTGACCTCGACATCGTCGCCGCGCACCTGACGACTCAACGCCACCGCGCCGCGCAGCAGCACAAAGAAACAGGTCGCGGGCTCACCCTCGCCGTACACGAGGGTGCCGCCGGCGCGCTGCTCGACCCGTCCGCGCTCGGCCAGCCAGTCGAGCTGCCCGTCGTCGAGCGACTCGAACAGGAACAGGGTGCGCATCTGCGCCGGGGTCAGCCGGTCAGAATCGGTGCTCACAGGGCCTCCTTGGCTCGCGACTGTCGGGCTCGCACAACCCGGCTCACTGGGCTTCCAGATAGCGGTGCACCAGCGATACCGCCATCGCGCCCTCGCCGACGGCCGAGGCGACCCTCTTGACCGACTCGGCCCGCACGTCCCCGGCGGCGAACACGCCCGGCACGCTGGTCTCCAGGTGGTACGGGTCGCGCGACAGCGACCAGCCGGGCGGCCGCCGCCCCCCGGTGAGCAGATCCGGTCCGGTCACGATGAACCCGCGCCCGTCGCGGACCAGCACCCCGTCCAGCCAGTCGGTGCGGGGCTCCGCGCCGATGAAGATGAACAGCCACGAGGTGTCGACCGAGCGGGCCTCCCCGGTGCGGGTGTCGCAGAGGGTGAGCCGCTCCAGGTGGTCCTCCCCCGCGCCGCCGACCACGGCGGTGTGCGGGTGCACGGTGATCTTGTCGATCCGTTCCAGCTGGTCGATCAGGTAGCGCGACATCGAGGCGGTCAGGTCCGCGCCCCGGATGAGCAGGTGCACCCTCGACGCGTACCGGGAGAAGTGGACCGCCGCCTGACCGGCGGAGTTGGCCCCGCCGACGATGTAGACGTCCTGCTCGACGCAGCTCGGCGCCTCGGTGGCGGCAGCGCCGTAGAACACCCCCCGCCCGGTGAAGTCGGCCAGCCCCGGGGCGTCGAGCACCCGGTACGACACGCCGGTGGCCAGCACCACCGTGTGCGCGGCGATCTCGGTGCCGTCGCCGAAGCGCAGCAGCCGGGCGCCACCGGCCTCGCTGAGACCGACCACCTCCCGGGCGCTGAGCAGTTCGGCGCCGAACTTGACCGCCTGCCGTCGGGCCCGATCGGTCAACTGCGCGCCGGACACGCCGTCCGGGAAGCCCAGGTAGTTCTCGATTCGGCTGCTCTGCCCGGCCTGACCGCCGGTCGCCCGTCGCTCCACGAGCACGGTGCGCAGCCCCTCCGACGCGCCGTACACCGCCGAGCCGAGACCGGCGGGGCCACCACCGATCACCACCAGGTCGTAGAAGTCACACGCCGGCACCACTGTCAACCCGGCCAGGGCGGCCAACTCGGCCTCACTCGGGGCGACCAACGCCTTACCCTCGGGCGTCACCACCACCGGGACGTCCGCCTCGGTGGCCCCGGCCGCGTCGAGCAACCGGACGCCCTCGGGGTCGTCGGACAACAGCCACCGGTACGGCACCAGGTTGCGGGCCAGGAAGTCCCGGACCTTGAACGACGGCGCGGACCAGCGGTGCCCGACGACCCGGATCTCGACGCTCGCCGCGTCCGGGGTGACCGCCCACGCCTCCAGCAGCCCGTCGACCACCGGGTACAGCTTCTCCTCCGGCGGGTGCCAGGGCTTGAGCAGGTAGTGGTCCAGGTCGACCACGTTGATGGCCTCGATCGCGGCGTCGGTGTCCGCGTACGCGGTGAGCAGCACCCGACGGGCGGCCGGGAAGATGTCCATGGCCGCTTCGAGGAATTCGACGCCGGTCATCTCCGGCATCCGGTGGTCGGCCAGCAGCAGCGCCACCTGTTCGCCGCGCAGCTTGACCTCGCGCAGCGCGTCCAGCGCCTCGGGGCCGGAGGAGGCCCGCAGCACCCGATAGCGGTCGCCGTAGCGGCGCCGGATGTCCCGGGCGACCGCCCGGGACACCACGGGGTCGTCGTCGACGGTCAGGATCACCGGGTTCGCCATGGCGCCATGAAATCACCTGTCGAGGGTCGACCGCACCATCGCCGAGGCCGGGCCCACGGTTGACCGCCCCGCAGACGGGTAAGCCGGGAAGCCGCGCGGGCGGCCGAACATCGACGACCCGCCCGGTTGCCGCGCACACCTCGGGGGGCCCATGGCGGACGCGACACCGACCGGACCGACGACGTCGGGCGGGATCGTGGAGCTGCGGGTGCACGGCGTCTCCGGCGCGGGGGCGGACCAGGTGTTGAACCGGCCGTACGTGCACCAGGTCGCCGGGGACCGCAGCGGAGGGTTCTTCCGGCCGCGTCCCGGCTATCCGGACTCCACCGGGACGGACGGGGTGACGCTGGAGGCGTACCGCTGGAGTGACCTGCCGTCCGGGACGGCCGTACGGACGTTGTCGCTGGTCTTCCTGCTGCCGTTCATGCTCTGCAACGTGGCGCTCTGGATGCGCCCGGCGAACACCGTGTCGAAGCGCGGCTTCATGGCGCTGTGCCGGGTGCTCGCGCTCACCCTCACCGCGCTCTACGTGCTCTCCATCGTCGGAGTGGCGCTGGACCTGGTCGCCTGGCGCTGCATGGACACCCCGTCGTGCCTGGCCGGCCGGAGCTGGCTGTCCTGGCTCGGCGGGCGACCGACCGGGCTGCGCCTGGGTGTGCTGGCGCTCGTGCCGGTCGCCGCCATCGGGCTCGTCTGGTGGTTGGGCGCTCGCCCGGGCCATTCGTTCGACGCGTTCCGGACGCCCTCGACGCTGACGTCGAAACACCAGTTGAGCGCCGTCGGCCAGTGGGACGGCGAGCCGCTGGTGGGTCGACTGCGCTCGGTCCACGTCGCGGCGGCGTTCGCCACGCTGAGCGCCAGCCTGCTGGCCGCGCGAGCCAGCCAGCACCGCTCGTGGGTGATGGTGACCCTGATGACGGCCACCGCGGCGGTGCTGCTGGCCTGCCTGGTCCTGGTCACCGTGGTGCCGAGCATCGACCGCACCGACCCGTCGCCTCGGGTGGACGGGGTCTTCCGCGGGCTACGCACCATCGCCTGCGGCCTGACGATGCTGGTGATCGTGCACGTCGTCATCAGCCCGGCACCGTGGCCGCAAGGCGGTTCGCTGCCCGCCTACGGGGCGATCGTGGCCTGGCTGTTCGTCAGCCAGACCGTGCTGGTGGCCGTGCTCGGCACACTGGTGATCTGGCGGCGGGGCGGCGGGCAGAGCCGGTCACCCATCCGCGCGTTGGGAGCGCCGGTCTTCATGACGATCTCGACCGGGCTCGCCGTGGCGTTCTCCGCCGAGCTGGTCTACCGGGTGGCGGATCTGCTCGATCGCGACGGAACGACCGCGGACAGCCTGGAGACCAGCCCTCCCCTGCCGTACAAGTGGGCGATCTTCGGGTTTTTCCTGGCCGTGGTGACCGCTCTACTGGTGGCCGGTCTGGTCACCAGGATGACCCGCGGTAAGCGGCGTCGAGCGGCTCGGGCGATCGTGGCCGCCGACTTTCCGCACGCGCCGCCGCAGGCGGCGGACCGGCTGCGGCGGGTCGAGCAGACGGTGGCCCGGGCCCGTTTCACCGAGAATCTGGAACCGCTCTCCGTGGTGTACGCCTGCCTGGCGGCGCTCGGCCTGGCCACCAGCGTGCTCGGCCTGCTCCAGCTCCTACCGGGTGACGTGGCGCAGCGCTACGTGGGCGTGCCGGAGGGCATGGTCAACTTCCTGATCGGGTCGGGTAGCTATGCCATCGCCGCGATCCTGCTCGGCCTGGTGGTGGGCGGCATCTTCGCGTACCGGACAGCGCAGTTCCGTCGGTACGTGGGTGTGCTCTGGGATCTGGGCACCTTCTGGCCCCGGGCGGCGCACCCGTTCGCGCCGCCCTGCTACGCCGAGCGGGCCGTGCCGGAGTTGGCCAAGCGGATCTCCTACCTGGTGGAGCAGGGGCACTGTGTGCTGCTGGCCGGGCACAGCCACGGATCGGTGCTGCTCGCCGCCACGGTGCTGCAACTGCCCGACCGGGTCACCGACCGGGTCGCCCTGCTGACCTACGGGTCGCCGCTGGGCCGGCTGTACTCCCGGCTGTTCCCGGCGTACGCCGACGAGCCGGCGCTGCGGGAGATCGGCGAGCGGGTCGGCTGGCGCTGGATCAACCTGTGGCGCGACACCGACCCGATCGGCGGCTGGATCTTCGCCGCCCACCGTCCCGGGAAGGCCGAGACGCTGACCGGGCCGGCGGCGACGGTGGATCGACGGTTGGTCGACCCGCAGGACGTGGTGCCGGCACCCAGCGACAGCGTTCCCCCGCCGATCCTGGGGCACTGGCCGTGCGAGTCGCAGGAGGCGTTCGCCGAGGCGGTACGGGAGCTGACCGGGCGGCTACGCCCCGAACACCGGACGACCGGCTGAGGCGGCGGCCGGATATCGTCGCGGGGTGAGCCCCTCCACGCCACCCGCACGCCGGTTGATCGCCTCGAACAAGAAGGCCCGGCACGAGTACACGGTGCTGCGCACGTACGAGGCGGGCATCGTGCTGGTCGGCACCGAGGTGAAGTCGCTGCGCGAGGGGCGGGCCTCGCTGGTGGACGCGTTCGCACACGAGCGCGACGGTGAGATCGTGCTGTACGGCCTACACATCGCCGAGTACGCGTACGGCACCTGGACCAACCACGCCCCGCGCCGCAACCGCAAGCTGCTGCTGCACCGGGCCGAGATCGACCGGATCCTGGACAAGGTCCGCGAGGGCGGGGTGACCATGGTCCCGCTGTCGATGTACTTCGAGAACGGCTTCGCCAAGGTCGAGTTGGCGCTGGCCAAGGGCAAGCGCTCCTACGACAAGCGGCAGACGCTGGCCGAGCGCGACGCCAACCGGGAGATCGCCCGCGAGCTGGGCCGGCACCTCAAGGGCCACCCCCGCCGGCCCTGACCTCGGATCGTCGGTCCGGGTCACTGTCACTCACGCCGGTCGCGCGCGTCTTTCGCACGGGGTGCGGCGCGGCGCGGCCGGACATCGTTGACGCCGTTCGACGAACGTGGTCTGCTCAGTCGACGCCGTTAATGAAAACGGTAATCGTTAGCTGATGCGGAGGAGAACCATGTCACTCACCGTCCCGCCCGCCCTGCTCGACGCCGCCGAACGCGGCCCCGTCGACGACGAGGCGTTCATCGCCTGCGTCCGCGAATCGTTGCCCTACGCATGGGCCACCGTCAGCCGGGTGGTCGCCGAGCTGGAGACCGGCGACGACGACCTGGCCGACAACGTCGTCCCGCCGCCGACCGACGCCGACCGGGGGCAACTGCTCCGGGCGCTGGCCAGCGACGCGATCCGCGCCAGTCTGGAACGGCACTTCGGCGTACGCCTGGCGTTCCAGAACTGCCACCGTGTCGCCGCGTTCCGCCCGTCGGCCGTCGACGGCGAGCGCTACCGCCGCTTCGTGTCGACCCGTGGCCAACTGCTCAACCAGTCGCCGGAGCTTCGCAACTGCTGAGGGCGCCGGGTGGACCCGTCGGCGACGCCGGCGGGTCCACCCAGGCGCTAGCGGCCGATCTTGTCCAGCTCGGCGAGATCGTCGTCGGAGAGGGAGAGCGCGGCACCCGCGACGTTCTCGCGCAGGTGCGTCGCGGACGAGGTGCCCGGGATCAGCAGGATGTTCGGCGACCGTCGCAGCAGCCAGGCCAGGGCCACCGACATCGGTGACGCCTCCAGCCGGGCGGCCACGGTCGAGAGCACCGAGGACTGCAGGGGGCTGAAGCCACCGAGGGGAAAGAACGGGACGTAGGCGACGCCCTGCCCGGCGAGCGCGTCGATCAGCTCGTCGTCGCGACGGTGCGCGAGGTTGTACATGTTCTGCACGCACACGATCGGTGCGATCGCCTGCGCCTCGGCGACCTGTTCCGGCGTCGCGTTGCTCACGCCGAGGTGCCGGATCAGGCCCTGCCGCTGAAGGTCGGCGAGTGTCTCGAACGCCTCGGCGACCGAACCGGGCAGCGGGCCCGCCGCGTCGCCGAGCCGGAGGTTGACAAGGTCGAGCACGTCGAGACCGAGGGTCTCGAGGTTCTCGTGCACGGACCGGCGCAGGCTCTCCGGATCACGGGCCGGAGGCCAGCCGCCCTGCTGGTCACGGTTCGCACCGACCTTGGTCACGATGTGCAGCGAATCGGGGTACGGGTGCAGCGCTTCCCGGATCAGCTGGTTGGTGACGTGCGGCCCGTAGGCCTCGGAGGTGTCGATGTGGGTCATACCCAGCTCGACGGCCGTGCGCAGGACGGCGAGTGCGCCATCGTGGTCGGCCGGCGGTCCCATGACCCGGGGGCCGGCCAGCTGCATGGCGCCGTAGCCGAACCGGGTGACCGTCAGGCCTCCCAAGGTCCAGGTGCCGCCGGGAAGGGAGGTGGTGATCATGTTCTTACCTCTGGCTCTCGTGTCGCGCCGAGCGGTGCTGGCGCATCGTCTACCTGCTCCACAATCGGGGTGTAACTTCACTATCGGAAGTAGGCACCTGAAGGTGCGTAACGCCCCGGCGGCTGGAGGAGCGGCGATGACGACGACCACGGCGGCGCAGAAGAAGGCTCAGGCCAAGGTGGAATATGACGCCTTCCTGGCGCAATGTCCGAGTCGCAAACTGATCGACCGCATCGCGGACAAGTGGGTCACCCTGGTGCTGGCGGCGCTGAACAGCGACGGGTCGCACCGCTTCGGCCTCGACTGCGCCGGCGAGCCCCGGCCAATGCGCTACTCGGAGCTGTCGCGCCTCCTGGCCGGAGTCAGTCAGAAGATGCTCACCCAGACACTGCGCTCCCTGGAACGCGACGGTCTGATCACTCGCACCGTGGTGCCGACCGTGCCCGTCACCGTGACCTACGAACTGACCGACCTCGGCATCTCCCTGCACCACGTGATGCGCGGCCTGAAGGGTTGGGCCGAAACGCACATGGACGACGTGCTCGCCAACCGCGCCACGTACGACAACCGGGACGCCTGAGCCCCCGGCACGACGCCGCCCCCAGGCCGAAGGGGAGACACGCAGCCACGGCAGCAGAAGCCCACAGAGGTACGCAGACACGACTCGCCATGGCCTTTTGCGCTCGCAGATGCGGCAGCTAGGGTGAGCCGGTGACGATGTTCCGGATCGGTGAGGCGGCCGACCTGCTCGGTGTCAGCAGCGACACCATTCGCCGCTGGGTGGACGCCGGGCGGCTGACGGCAGGGCGTGACGAGCACGGCCACCGGGTGATCGACGGCGTCGACCTGGCGGCGTTCGCCCGCGCCCAGGCCGCCGACCCGGACGCGGGCACCGAGTTCTCCTCGGCCCGCAACCGGCTGCGCGGCATTGTCGTCGACGTCCGCAAGGACACGGTGATGGCCCAGGTCGACATCCAGGCCGGCCCGTTCCGGGTCGTGTCGCTGATGAGTCGGGAGGCGGTCGACGAGCTCGATCTGCGGGTCGGGTCGGTGGCCGTCGCGGTGATCAAGTCGACAACGGTGGTGGTGGAGCGGGCCGCACCAGCCCCGAACAGGGGAAGGTCGGGCGGATGAGCGCGCGGGCGACGCGTACGGCGATGGCCGTGGTCATGGCGCTGACGGTCGCCGGCTGCGGCGCGGGCGACGATCGAGCAACCGACGGCAGCGGGGACGGCCGGGTGACCGGCACGGTGACCGTGTTCGCGGCCGCCTCGCTGACCGAGTCGTTCCGCCGGATCGGCGAGGACTTCGAGGCCGCCAACCCCGGCAGCGCCGTGACCCTCAACGTCGCGGGCAGCTCCGCCCTGGCCAACCAGATCAACCAGGGTGCGCCGGCGGACGTGTTCGCCTCCGCCGCCCCGGCGAACATGGCCACGGTCACCGAGGCGGGCAACGCCGACGGCACACCGGCCACCTTCGCCCGCAACCAGTTGGTCATCGCGGTGCCCCGGGGCAACCCGGGAGGCGTGACCGGGCTGGCCGACCTGAGCCGGCCCGGCGTGAAGGTGGCGCGCTGCGCCGACCAGGTGCCCTGCGGCGCGGCGGCCCGCACCGCCCTGGACACGGCCGGCGTCGCGCTGACGCCCGTCACCCTTGAACAGGACGTCAGGGGCGCGCTCGCCAAGGTGAAGCTCGGTGAGGTCGACGCGGCAGTGGTCTACCGCTCCGACGTGCGAGCGGCGAGCGCGGACGTGACCGCTGTGGAGTTTCCCGAGTCGGCGCGGGCGGTGAACGACTATCCGATCGTCGCGCTGAAGGACGCGCCGAACCCCGCCGGCGCGAGGGCGTTCGTCGCGTACGTCCGCTCGGAGCCGGCGCAGGCGGTCCTCGCCGAGGCGGGGTTCCAGGCCCCGTGAGGCAGGTCCGCGACGACACCGCACGCGAGCGTGACGACACGGCACGCGAGCGCCGGGTCACGCCGCGGCGGCGAGGGCGGGTGCCGGCGGCGCTGCTGATTCCCGCCGGGCTGGGGCTGCTCTTCCTCGTCCTGCCGTTGGTCGGGCTGGTGATCCGGGTGCCGTGGACCACCCTGCCGCAGCGGCTCACCGAGCCGGGCGCGTTGACCGCCCTGCGGCTGTCGGTGCAGACCGCGACCCTGGCCACCGCGCTCTGCCTGCTGCTCGGGGTGCCGCTCGCCTGGGTGCTGGCCCGGGTCGAGTTCCCCGGCCGCCGGCTGGTGCGCGCGCTGGTCACCGTGCCGCTGGTGCTGCCGCCGGTGGTCGGTGGGGTGGCGCTGCTGCTGGTCTTCGGCCGGCGTGGGCTGCTCGGCGGATGGCTCGACGCCACCTTCGGCATCACTCTGCCGTTCACCACCGCGGGTGTCATGTTGGCCGAGTCGTTCGTGGCCATGCCGTTCCTGGTGATCGCCGTCGAGGGTGCGCTGCGCGCCGCCGACCACCGCTACGAGGAGGCCGCCGCGACGTTGGGTGCCAGCCGGTGGACCGCCTTCACCCACGTCACGCTGCCGTTGGTGGCGCCCGGGTTGGCCGCCGGGGCGGTGCTCTGCTGGGCGCGGGCGCTCGGCGAGTTCGGTGCCACCATCACCTTCGCCGGCAACTATCCCGGCCGTACGCAGACCATGCCGCTCGCCGTCTACCTCGCGTTGGAGACCGACCTGGAGTCCGCGATCGTGCTCAGCCTGGTGCTGCTCGTCGTGTCGGTGGGCATCCTGGTCGCGTTGCGCGACCGCTGGATGAGCAGCGCATGAGCGGCGCGCTGCTGGACGCCCGGCTCGTCGTCGACCGGGGTGCCTTCCGACTCGACGTGCCGCTTCGGGTCGCGCCCGGCGAGGTGGTCGCGCTACTTGGCCCGAACGGCGCCGGCAAGACCACCGCGCTGCGCGCGCTGGCCGGGCTGCATCCGCTCACCGCCGGCCACGTCACCCTCGACGCCGTCGACCTGGACCGCCCGGCGACGCGCGGTTGGGTGCCCACCGAGCGCCGGCCGATCGGCGTGGTCTTCCAGGACTACCTGCTCTTCCCGCACCTCAGCGCATTGGACAACGTGGCCTTCGGGCCGCGCCGGCACGGCGTCGAGCGGCGGGCCGCCCGCGCCACGGCCCGGGAGTGGCTGACCCGGGTGGGGCTTGACGCGCAGGCGCAGCGCCGGCCCCGGCAGCTCTCCGGCGGTCAGGCGCAGCGGGTGGCGCTGGCCCGCGCGCTGGCCGTGGCGCCGTCGCTGTTGTTGCTGGACGAGCCGCTCGCCGCGCTGGACGCCCGCACCCGGTTGGACACCCGCGCGGAGTTGCACCGGCACCTGTCCGCGCACGCGGGCGCGACGGTGTTGGTCACCCACGACCCGCTGGACGCGCTGGCGCTGGCCGACCGACTGGTCATCGTCGAGGGTGGCCGGGTGGTGCAGGAGGGCGACGGCCCGAGCGTGACCGCCCGGCCGCGCACCGACTACGTCGCCCGGCTGGTCGGGTTGAACCTGTACCGGGGCCGCGCCGACGGGCACGGGGTGCGGATTTCACCGGACCTGACCCTCACTGTCGCCGACCGGTTGGACGGCGAAGCGTTCGTGGCGTTCCGCCCGGCTGCGGTGGCTCTGCACCCGGCCCGGCCGGAGGGCAGCGCGCGCAACACCTGGGCGGGGACGGTGGTCGGCGTCCAACGCCACGGTGACAACGTGCGGGTGCAACTGGACGGGCCGATCGGGGTGGCCGCCGACGTCACGCCGGCCGCCGCGGCTCAACTGCGGCTGATCCCGGGTCAGCGGGTGTGGGTGGCGGTCAAGGCGACCGAGACGCACGCGTACCCGGCCACCGGCTGACCCCGGGCCGCTGGCCCGCACGGACCGGGCCGCTGACCGGTGTGGACGCTGCCTGGCGTGGACGCGGGTCAGCCGGCGAGCAGGTCGTTGTGTGCGGCGCGCAGCCGGGCCAGTGCCGGGTCGCTGCCCGGAACGATCCGGCGATCCAGCTCGGACCACACCTCGGCCAGCGCCGCGCGGACCGCACCCAGCTCGGCGGCGTGCCGCTGGCTGCTGCGTCGGTGCTGCTCGTCGAGGCGCCGGGCCCAGCCGGCAGTGACCGCGGCGAGCCGGTCGGTGTCGGCGCGGGCCTGCGCGGCGCTGCGGGCGGCCGCGGCGGGAACGATCGCGGCGATCGGGCGGGGATCGCCGTCGCGGGTGACGACGGTGACCGCGTCGGTCAGCTCGGCCAGCGCGACGAGCTGGCTGAACCGGGTGCGCGCCTCACGCAGCGGCACGGAACGCGGCGGGTCGGGACGAGGGGTGAGCGCGGGGACGGCCATGGATGCATGGTGTCGCCCGGGTATGACAACTATTCGCGGTCGTCAGTGGAGAGTGACTGGCGCGTCCCGCCACTCGTCGGCCAGCACGGACCAGACTTCGAGGTCGATCCGACCGTCCGGACCGGGGCTGACCTGGCGGAGCGTGCCGTCGAGGCGCAGACCGAGCCGACGGGCGAGGGCCTTGCTGCGGGTGTTGTCGGCGGTGGTCCGCCACTCCACCCGCTGGATGCCGCGCTCGCGCACCGCCCAGTCGACGATCCGGCGGACCGCCGGTGCGACCATGCCCCTTCCCTCGGCTGCCGGCTCCACCCAGCAGCCGACCTCGCAGACACCTCGGGTCACGTCGAACGACACGAGCATCACCCCGCCGACCAGCGTGCCGCGCCACCACAGCCCCCAGATGCCGCCGCTGTCGCTGGCCCACCGGTCGGCGTACCGCTGCAACACCGCTCGGGCCGACGAAAGGTCGGTGGCCACGAAGGTCGGTGACACCCACGGCCGGATGTGTTCCCGGGCCCGATCGAGGTTGGCGAGGAACTCCTCGGCCCGCCACGGCTCCAGCGGGCGCAGTTCGACGTCCTCGGTCAGCGGTAGGGCGAACACCGGGCCTCCAGCAAAGGTGCGCTTCCAACGACGGGTAGCAGGCTCGCACAGGCAGGGAGCCGGGGATCGCGTCGGGGGCACGGCCCGATCAGATGATCGTGTGGGTCCAGTAGCTGAGCCAGAGCACGAACAGCACGCCCTGCACCAGGGCGAGCATCGCGGTCAGCCACACGTCGACGCTGGCGTGCCGGGCCCAGCGGGCCAGCACCAACGCCACCGGGAAGGCGGCGAGCAGATAGCGCAGCAGGCTCTTGTACACCGGCGGGCCCATCGACAGCGGCACCAGCACCATGAGGACGCCGTACACCAGGTAGGCCAGTTCCCGGCGGCGGAACCCGGCGACCAGCACGGCCAGGACGGCCACGGCGAACCACACCCGGGCGGCGTCGAACGGCTCTCCGGTCAACCCGTTCACCAGCACCGGCACCGGGTTCTGCACCTTGATCCCCCACCCGGTCTGCTGGGCATGCTGGTAGGCGAACCAGTCCCCACCCCGCCACCGGCAGTACGCCATGAAGGTGAACCACCCGAGGGGCAGCAGCAGCAACGGCCAACCGATGCGCAGGTAGCCGAGCAGGGCGCGGGGGCCGAGCCGCCAGTCGTGCTGCCGGAGCAGCACCAGGGCCAGCGGCAGCACCACGAGCAGGCCGACGGAGCGGCTCATCGCCAGGAAGTAACCCAACACTCCGACCAGCAGCCACCGGCGTCGCTCGGCGTAGTAGAAGGTGGCCAACGCGAGGCAGACGAAGAGCGACTCGGTCAACGCGGCCTGGAACAGGAACGCGGTCGGCAGCAGCACCAGATACCGGGTGAACCGGCGGGCCGCGTGGACGTCGCCGAGCAGCAACTCGGCCAGCCGGTAGCCGTACCAGAGCGCCAGCAGGAACGCGACGTTGCTGATCAGCAGCAGGGCGAGGGCGGTGTCGCCGCCGAACAGCACACCGACCGGCCGGGCCAGGAACGGGTACAGCAGGGGAAAGCCGAAGTCCACCCACGTCCCGGTCAGCGGCAGGGTGCTCAGCCGCAGGTAGAGCAGCGAGTCCCAGGCGAACCAGAAGGATATCCAGCGGTGCCCGGAGACCTCCCGCTGTTGTGCCCACATCAACGCCTCGTCCGGCGGCGGGGCCCCGGGGACACCGTCCCAGGCGTGCAGAACCAGGAGCCCGAGCAGGGTGAGCAGCAGCTTCGCGCCGAGGAACAGGCCGATGACGTACGGCCAGGGCGCCGGCACCCGACGGGCCAGGCGCGCCCCGCCGCGGCCTGCCACGACCGCCCGCGCGGCCAGCGCCGCCGCGCCGCTGCGCCACCTGTCCATCCGCCCGCTCCCCCGCTCCGCCGGCCGCGCGGAACGTCGCTCTTCTCGTGGTACGCCGCAGCGCGCCCCGCCGAAGCGAGGACCAGCCGCCACTAAGTGTGACATTCTGCGCAGAACGGGTAGACGCCGCGCCTCAACCATGGCGGTGAGCAGGGGGAGCGCGTCAGCATGAGCGAGCAGAACTGCACGGTGGTCATCGGCGCGGGGCCGGCCGGGCTCACCGCGGCCTACGAACTGCTCCGGCACGGCCGGTCGGTCCATGTGTTCGAGGCCGACGAGGTGGTCGGCGGGATCAGCCGGACCGTGGAGCGCGACGGGTGGCGGTTCGACATCGGCGGGCACCGGTTCTTCACCAAGGTGCCGCGGGTGCAGGCGTTCTGGCACGAGATCCTGCCGGACGAGGACTTCCTGACCCGGCCCCGGATGAGCCGCATCTTCTACCGGGGAGCCCTGTTCGACTACCCGCTGAGCGCCATGAACGCCCTGCGCAATCTGGGTCTGCCGGAGGCCGCCCGCTGCCTCGGCTCGTACGCCCGCGCCCGGCTGCGACCCCCACGCGACCAGTCACACTTCGAGGGCTGGGTGTCGGCCCGGTTCGGCTGGCGGCTGTACTCGATCTTCTTCAAGACGTACACCGAGAAGGTGTGGGGTATGCCGGCGGACCGGTTGCAGGCCGACTGGGCGGCGCAACGGATCAAGAACCTGTCGCTGGCCACGGCGATCCGCAACGCGCTGCTGCCCCGGCGTCGGCGCACCGACGTGACCAGCCTGATCGAGGAGTTCCAGTACCCGAAGTACGGGCCCGGGATGATGTGGGAGCGCTGCGCCGAGCAGGTCCGCAAGCGAGGCGGGCAGTTGTCCACCGGCAGTTGGGTCACCGCCGTGCACCGCGACCCGGCCCGCCAGCGGGCGATCAGCGTGACGGTCAACGGCACGGGCGGGCAGCGTACCGAGGCAGCCGACCATGTGATCTCGTCCATGCCGATCTCGGAGCTGGTGACCGCGCTTCACCCACCGGCGCCGCCGGAGGTGCTGGCCTGCGCGGCTGACCTGCGCTACCGCGACTTCCTGACGGTCGCCCTGGTCGTGCCGGCGGAATTCTCGTTTCCGGACAACTGGATCTACGTGCACGATCCGGGAGTGCGGGTGGGCCGAATTCAGAACTTCGGCTCCTGGTCGCCGTACCTGGTGAAGGACGGCCGCACCTGCCTGGGGCTGGAGTACTTCGTGTTCGAGGACGACGAGATGTGGCGTACCGCGGATGCCGATCTGGTGGCCCTCGCCACCGCGGAGCTTACGCGGTTGGGGTTGGTGCGACCCGGTGTGGTGGAGGCCGGCTACGTCGTGCGCATGCCCAAGGCCTACCCGGTGTACGACGAGCGCTACCAGCACAACGTGGACGTGATTCGGGCCTGGCTGGCCGAGGCGGTGCCGAACGTGCATCCGGTGGGCCGCAACGGCATGCACCGCTACAACAACCAGGACCACTCGATGCTGACCGCGATGCTCACCGCCGAGAACATCGCCACCGGGAGTACGCACGACGTCTGGTCGGTCAACGTGGAGCAGGACTATCACGAGCAATCCGGTGGCGGCGACAGCCGGCGGGGCACGGGCCGGGACGCGCCGGTGGTGCCCAGCCGGCTCATCGCGGCACCGATCACCCTGCCCGAGGGGTCGGACGACCGAGCCCCTGTCGCGACTCCCCCGTCGCACGCGTGAAGCCGAGCACGCTCTCGCGGCACGGGTGGGTGCTCAACGCGGCAGGTGCGTGCAGTGGGCCACTGTGGCGTCGTCCGGGCTGTGCCCATCCGCGCCACCGGTGGTCTGCGCCTCGGCCTGCCGGACGCGGGCGATGACGCCGGCCGGCCCGCTGCTGCGGAGCAGGTCCAGCACACCCGGCCAGTCGGTCTGACCGTACGGGCTGACGATGCGGCTGGCGCCGTTGCTGAGCACCGCGACGCCGTTCAGGCCGGCGAGGGATCGGCTGCCGGTCACCGCCTCGCGCGCCGCGCGCGGGTCGTCCTTGGCGATCCAGTAGCCGCCCGGCTGGTTGCGGCGGGCACGCAGCACGGTGGCGCAGGAGGCGCGCACCCGGTCGTACTGCGGGGTTCCCCGGACCACGCCGGCCAGCGGCGCCGAGCATTCCCGCCGTGCGGCCGTCTCGCGCTCATCGGTGACCACCTGCGGGCCGGCGTCGGCCCGGTCGAGGACGAGGAAGGAATCCGCGAGCACGAGCCAGTCCAGGCGGCCCGGCTGGACGCGGACCATCGCGACCGTGGCCTGCGGGCTGCTGGGATCCGCGATGTCGCAGGTGTCGCCGTGCTCGGTGGCAATCTCACCGATGGCGGTGGCGAGGACCGCGGCGAGGTCCCGCCCGTCGCCGCGTGACAGGTGGCCGAGCAGCGCGCCGCCGAGGCGGTGCGTGTACCAGGCGACACCGTGGAAGCAGAGGTGCTCGGCCCCCGGAATGCCGGCACCGTCGAGCAGGACGACAGCGCCAGGAACCGCACCGACGAAGTCCTCGTTCGGCCGATCGGCCCTGCCGGCGCTCGTCGCCATGCTGACCTGCACTCGTAGGCTCCTGTCTGGGCTAGCGTCGCCATTGTGTGGGTACGGCCAGGATCGCCCGACGGCCGGCGCTGCGGCCAGCCCGGCGACCGCGGTGGGGCGGGAGGTCGGTGCTGACCCGCTCGTGGTCGCGCTTCGGATCACGTTGGGCTTCGGCGCGTGATGCCGTCCAGGATGGTGGTCAGATTGTGGTTGAAGGTTTCCTCGGCATTGAGGTGGGCGCCGTCGATGACGAGCCGGGCCACGGTGGGGTACCTGCCGGTTTTCAACATGCGCGTGAGGTATGGGCCGAGGCTGGCCTGAAAGGCGGCTTCGTCGGTGCCGGTGGAACGTGCGGTGCGTCGCTCGGTGACCTCTTTGCGGACCGCTCCGATGATGAAGGCGTTGAGGGCACCCACGGCTCGCTGAAGGTCGTCGATGTCACGCACGCCGGGGGCCGCACTGAGCGCCGCTGCGGTCGCTTCGCCCACGGCGAGCGCGTGCGGTCCCAGGTGTGGCCGTCCGCCGAGCAGGTCCGCGAACCACTCATGATCAAGGGCGGCATCGCGGGTCGCCTGGGCGATGCCCAGCACCGTGGCGCGCCACCCGCCCCGCTGGCCTACCTCGGCGATCCGGGCATAGACAACGTCGACCATCAGGTCGAGTAGCTCGGACTTGTTCATCACGTAGTCGTAGAGCCGCATCGGACCGACACCGAGCTCTTTGGCGATCTTGCGCAACGACAGCCCGTCGAGGCCGTCCGCGTCGGCAAGCCGGATCGCCGTAGCAGCGATCTTCTCCCGGCTCAACGGCACCGGCACCGCCCTCGGCTGAGGTTCGGGCCGCTCCCACACGGGGAGCGGCCCGCTACCGTACGGTGTATCCACAGATACAGTGTACGGTAGCTCCGTGAGAACGCGAATTGCGATCGCCGGTGGCGGTCTCGGCGGGTTGACGCTGGCACGGATCCTGCACCAGCACGGCATCGACGCGGTGGTGTACGACCGGGAGGCAAGCCGGTCCGCGCGCCCCCAGGGCGGTGCCCTCGATCTGCACCCGGAGTCCGGGCAACTGGCCCTGGCTGAGGCGGGTCTCGCCGGCCGGTTCCGGTCGGAGGCGCGGCCCGACGGCGAGGAACATCGCATCCTCGACCCGACCGGACGCACCCTGGTGCACCATGAGCCGCAACCTGGCTCATTCTCCGGACGACCCGAGATCGACCGGAGCGCACTGCGTGATCTCCTACTCGACTCCCTCCCCGGCGACACGGTTCTCTGGCGGCACCGGCTGGTCGCGGCGACCCCGCGACCCGACACGGGCTGGGAACTGACGTTCCACGACGGCCACCGAACCAGCTGCGACATCCTCATCGGCGCGGACGGCGCACGTTCGGTCGTCCGGTCACTGCTGACCGACGTCGAACTGTCCTATGTGGCAACGCTCGTGGAGCTGAGTGTCGACGACGTCGACCGGCGCCATCCCGATCTCGCCGAGTTGGTCGGCCCCGGGAACCTGTGGTGCGTCGGCGTGAACCGGATCCTGGCAGCACAACGTCTCGGCGACGGCAGCCTCCGGGTCGGAATCTCGCTGCGCGCGCAGGACCAGCCCCTCGACACGTACCGTAGTGAGCGAGCCCTGCTGGACATGTTCGCTGGCTGGGACCCCTGCCTCACCGCACTCATCATGGCCGCCGACAGCCCGCCGACGCCACGCCTGATCGAGGCGATGCCCACCGGTACGCGCTGGACCAACCGGCCGGGCGTCACCCTCATCGGCGACGCCGCGCACCTCATGCCACCGGTCGGCGAGGGAGCGAACCAGGCCATGCTCGACGCCGCAGAACTCGCCGGCCAGCTCGCCGCCAACCCCGCCGACCCGAATGCGGCGATCCGGAGTTACGAAGAGTCGATGTTCACCAGGACTCACCCGATCGCCGAGATGTCCGCACGAGTCCAGGCCATGATGCTCTCCCCTACCGCGGCGGAAGACATTGTTCGCTTCTTCAGCCGGCCGGCGGAACCGGCACGCACAGACTGACATCTGCCACTGTGGACGTTGGCGGGCGATAATCGTGCTATGACGACGGATGCGCACCCTGAATCCGGTCTTCGCAAGGCCACCTTGACGGATCAGGACCTGGTGGAAACATCGTGGGATCACTGCCGAGTTCACGCGCTCGCCGTGACCGACGACGAGGGCCCGCCCGAGGACCCGACCCTGGACTACCGGGAGGACGACGACCTCGACCCCACCGCACCGTCGGCCTTGCAGTTGCGTCTCGACCTCGACTACATCGTGCGGCGGGTCGATCCGGGGCCGATGCGGGACATCCGCTTCTGGGTCGCGCCGGCCACGCTGATCTTTCACAGCGTGTGGGACATCGTCGGCGGCTTGCACTCCGTGTGTCTGCCGTTCGAGTTGAAGAACCTGCGCCAGGAGGCCCCCTCACAGTCAGGGGAGCCTTGCTGGCACCTGGAGGGGCGCAACCTGGACCTGAGGTTCCAGGCGTCGAGCTACACCTTGTACCTGCGCCAGCCCCCGCGTTACGGCCCTCGGGTGCTCCGGATGGCCGAACGGGGTGGCATCGGCTTCGACCCGAAGCCGTTCGCCTGACCGGGGACGAGCCTGGCCCGCGCCGCGACGCCCGACGCGGCCGGCTGCGGTCCCTACCTCATTGCTCATCAGGATGCGCCGTCGTCGCGACGTCGCGATCTCCTACCGGTCGGTGGCACCGTGCTGCACCACGCCCAGGGCCGGTCCACCGTCGAGCGCCAGGTTGGTGGAAGGCGGTATACCTCGAAGGTATTTCTATGACTCAGCGATATACCGCTCGACGAGACACGTCGCGTCGCTGAGCCGTCGGCCGAAAGGCCGGCACACTTGGCCGGGTCTTCGACTTCGGGATCGACGGGTATCAACCGTGTTGGTTGAACGGGACAGACCGGGTCGCGAAGCAACACGGAGGGCGCCTGGGCAGGCTAGTCGGCCGAACGCTCACGGGTTCGTGGATCGTGTGGGATTCCGAACGTGACGAGTGGTTTGCCGACTGCCCGGTGGTGCTCGACTTCGCCGGGGAGCGCCTGGAAGTCAATCACCAGAAGTTCGATGACGTGTCGACACCTGGAACTCGGTGGACGCCGGCACGGTGGGAAACCGCTTACCAGCAAGCTATTGACGATCGTCACTGGCCGTCAGTACCGTGATGCGGGCAGCGAGAAAGCGCTTTCCGACCCTCACCGTCCGACAGGGAGCGCCCCCATGCCCCGACACCTCCGCGCGTTCTGCCTGATCCTGCTCGCCATCGCCACCGTGGCGAGCACCACCACCGCCCTGCCCGCCGAGGCCGCCCCACGCTTCCGGGTGTTGGTCTTCTCCAAGATCACCAACTTCTACCACGACTCGATCCCGGCCGGCATCGCGGCGATCCAGCAGCTCGGCACCGCCCACAACTTCGAGGTCGTCGCCACCACCGACGCCGGTGCCTTCACCGACGCCAACCTCGCCACCTTCGACGCTCTCGTTTTCAACAACACCAACAGCCTCCCGACCTCGGGCGACCTGCTCAACGCCAGCCAGCGGGCGGCACTACAGACGTTCATCCGCAACGGCGGCGGCTGGGCCGGCCTGCACGCCGCCTCAGCCAGCGAACGCGACTGGCAGTGGTACGAGGGCCTGGTCGGCACGATCTTCGACTACCACCCCGACTTCTCGTCCACCGGCGGCGCCTTCCCCGGCCGGGTCAAGGTGCTCGACCGGGCGCACCCCTCCACCCGCAACCTGCCGGAGCTCTGGGAGCAGAGCGAGGAGTGGTACAACTGGCGGACCAACCCGACCGGCAACGTGCACACCCTCGCCCAGATCAAGGTGCGCGACGGGATCAACGGCCTGGACGAGGGCGTCGACCACGCGTACTCCTGGTGTCAGCGCTACGACGGCGGCCGGTCCTGGTTCACCGCCGGTGGGCACGCCAGCTCCCAGTTCAGCAGCGCGACCTTCCTGGAGCACCTGCGCTACGGCATCGAGTGGGCGGCCGGAGCGGTCGCTGGTGACTGCTCGGCCACGAAGACCAGCAACTTCGAACGGGTCGGGCTGGTCACCGAGAACCTGGCCGACCCGTTCGAGCTGGCCGTCGGCCCGGACCGGAAGGTCTACTACATCCAGCGCACCGGCGCGTTGAAGGTGGTCAACTCCGACACCCTCCAGGTCACCACGCTGCTGGACTTCGCGTACACCTCGGCGATGACCGACCAGTCCGACGGGCTGCTCGGAATGACCCTGGACCGCAACTTCGCCAGCAACGGCTGGATCTACCTGCTCTGGTCGGACAAGACCCTCAAACAGCTCAACCTGTCCCGGTTCACTGTCGCCAACAACAGCGTCGCGCTCTCCTCGGAGAAACGCCTGCTGGCCATCCCCACCTACCGGGGTGAGGGCCGGGCCAACTCGCACATGGGCGGATCGCTGGCCATGGACGCCGCCGGACGGCTCTACGCGGCGATCGGTGACAACACCGACCCGTTCGCCTCCAGCGGCTACACCCCCGTCGACGAGCGCGCCGGCCGCGCCGCCTGGGACGCCCAGGGCACCGCCGGCAACACCAACGACCTACGCGGCAAGATCCTGCGGATCACCCCACAAGCCGACGGTACGTACACAGTGCCGAGCGGCAACCTCTTCCCTGCCGGCACCGCGAGGACCCGGCCGGAGATCTACGCGATGGGCATGCGCAACCCGTTCCGGATCACCATCGAGCCGCAGACCAACGCGGTGCTGGTGGCCGACTACGGCCCGGACGCCCGCGCCGCCGACCCCAACCGTGGCCCGGAGGGGACTGTCGAGTTCAACCGGATCACCAGCGCCGGCAACTTCGGCTGGCCGTACTGTGTGGGCAACAACATCCCGTTCAACGACTACAACTTTGCCACCAACACCTCGGGGGCGAAGTTCAACTGCGCCGCACCGGTGAACAACTCACCCAACAACACCGGCCTGACCACCCTGCCGGCGGCAAAGTCGGCGCTGGTCTGGTACGCGTACTCCGCCTCCACCCAGTTCCCGGAGCTGGGCACCGGCGGTGGCGGGCCGATGAGTGGCCCGGTCTACGACTACGACCCGGCCAACACCCGCACGACGAAGTTCCCGGAGTACTTCGAGGGCAAGTGGATCACCTATGAGCTGACCCGCAGGTGGTTCAAGACGCTGTCGATCCACAAGACGGCGCAGACCTTCAACAACTCGCGCTTCGGGCCGACCGCCGTCGGTGACCTCCAGTCGATCAACGGGATCTTCGGCAACATGAGCTGGGTCCAGCCCTTCGAGGCGGAGTTCGGCCCGGACGGTTCGCTCTACGTCATCGACTTCGGCGAGGGCACCGGCAGCGGACGCGGCGGCAGCAACGCCGGCGCGGGCATCTACCGGATCGACTACGTCGCCAACGGACGGCCACCGACCGCGAAGATCGCCGCCACCCCGGACAGCGGGCGTACGCCGCTCGCTGTCAGCTTGTCCTCGGCCGGGTCGACAGCCGGTGACGGGTCGGCGCTCAGCTACGCCTGGGACTTCACCAACGACGGCAGCACCGACTCCACCGCCGCCAACCCGAGCCACACCTACTCGACGGCCGGCAGGCACACCGCCCGGCTGACCGTCCGCAACGGCGGCAACGGGTTGACCGCCACCGCGGTCACCGAGGTGGTGGTCGGCAACACCCGACCCACGGTGACCATCAGCGTGCCCGACGGTGGCTTCTTCGACTTCGGCGACAAGATCCCGTACACGGTGACGGTCACCGACCCGGAGGACACCAACATCGACTGCGCGAAGGTGACGGTGCAGACGCAGCTCGGCCACGACCAGCACGCCCACCCGTTGGACGTGTATACCGGCTGCTCGGGGCTGCTCGCCACCGAGGCGGACGCGGGTGACGGCCACGGGCCGGGGCAGAACCTCTACACCCTGATCACCGCGCAGTACACCGACGGCGGCGCGGCCGGCGGCGTACCGGCGCTGACCGGCTCGACCCGGGTCCAGTTGCAGCCCAAGAGCAAGGAGGCCGAGCACTTCAGCGCCCAGTCCGGCGTCACGGTCAACGACCGGGCCACCGCCCGCGCCGGCAAACGGCTCGGCGACGTCGACCACAACGACTGGGTGGCGTTCGGGCCGGCGGACCTGCGCAACGTCGGCTCGGTGACGCTGGGGGTGACCAACGGCGGCTTCGGCGGCACCATCGAGCTGCGGACCGGCTCGCCGACCGGCACGCTGATCGGCTCGGCCACCATCGGGTCGACCGGCGGGTGGGACAACCTGGTCTCCCCCACCGTCACCCTGACCAACAAGCCCACCGGCACCACCACCCTGTACGCGAAGTTCGTCAACGCCGCCCAGTCCGGCGGCACCCCGGACCTGCTCGCACTCGACTGGCTACGGTTCAACGGCGCCGGGGTCAAACTGGAGCCGGGCGGGACGCTGTCAGTGGCGGCGAACCCGGCCAGCGGCACCGGAACGCTGAACACCACGCTGACCGCCACCGCCACCGCACCGGCCGGGCAGAGCATCACCGACTACGCGTGGGACTTCGGTGACAACAGCGCCGTCACGCACGGAGCGACGCTACGGTCGATCGCCCACAGCTACAGTCGCAAGGGGACCTTCACCGCCCGGGTGACGACCACCTACAGCACCGGCGAGACCCGCTCGATCAACCTGACCATCAGGGTCACCTGACCACAGCACGGTGGCGGGCGGAGGTCGAGCCCGCCCGCCACCACTCGCCCCGCCCGACCCGTCCGAGACGTCAAGGCGCCCGGACGCGTGGCCCAGACAGCGACGTCGATCATCGCCGGCAACGTCGTGCAGATGTCCAGCAAATGATCTGACCGGTGGCCCCGGGGTGTGGGGCGGTGCACGTCGGCACCGCCCCACACCCCGGCTGCACGGTTACTGCCAGGAACCCTGCTGGGTGTAGACGAGGTTGCCCGGGACGACCACCCCGCCCTTGGTGCGGTACTCGGTGTACGCCCAGAAGTCACCCTCGGCCAGCGGCTTCTTCGGCTGCAACGTGAACCCGTACGTCAATCCCCGCTCCACCGTGGACGGCAGGGTGAGGGTCGCACCGGCGTACTTGGCGTCGCGACCGATGATGGCGTGACTCAGGTCGAAGTCGACGACCGGGCCACCGGACACCTGCGCGAACACGTAGGCGGTGTAGCGCCCCGGCTCGGGCAGGAACTTGTACGCCTGCTCGTCGCTGGTCCAGAACCTGTCACTGCTGTAGATCAGGGTGTTGCCCTTGTACAGGTAGAGATCGAGGTTCGCGTTCGGATCGTCGGTGCTGGTCTCGACGACAATGCCGGCGGTGTTCGCCGGCACTGTGAAGTCGACCTTCTTCACGCCGGCGGCGCTCGGGTCGAACACGCCGCCGTAGACGCCGGCCGGCATCGAGTACGAGTCGCGCCGCATCGGGGTGTAGCCGGTGCTGCGTCCGGCGAGCGGCCCGGTGAAGCCCGGCTGGACCGAGCCGAGCGCCCCGTTGGTCATCCGGGCGAATTCCTCACCGTCGTCGGCGTACGGGCGGGGTGCGATGCCCCACGGCCGGGCGGCGACCGGGATCCGGGCGGTGTGGGCAGTGCCGCGCCAGGTGATCGACCCGGTCACGTACCGGTCCCAGGGTGCGCTGCCCCGACGCAGGGTGATGGTGACCGTCTTGGACTTGCCGGGGGCCAGCGTCACCGCTGCCGGCGACACGGTGACCTTCATGCCGGGCAGGCCGGAAACCGACGAGCGGTAGGTCTCCCGCGCCTTGCCCACATTGGTCAGGGTGCGGGTGAGGGTCACCGGGCGGGTGCCGTCGTATTCGCGCAACGAGATGGCCGGCAGGTTGAGTGCCTTGCCGTCGGGCTGCGCCGTCTCGCTGAACTCGACCAGTTCCGCCGCCGTCGGCTCGATGACCAGACCCGGGTCGGAGGCCCCGGGCAGGTTGATGAACCCGCTGCCCTGCTCCAGGGGGTTGCTGGTGCCGACCGTGTCGGTGGCGGTGGTGCGCAACGCCGAGGCGACCGCGCCGGGCGACCACTCCGGGTGGGTGGCGCGCAGGATCGCTGCCGCGCCGGCCACGTACGGCGAGGCCATCGAGGTGCCCGAGTACGCGTCGTACTGTCGCCCGAAGTTGCCCGCCGGTGAGACCGCGGCGATGATGTTCGACCCCGGCGCGACCAGGTCCGGCTTGAAGACGCCGAGGGTCACCTTGTCCGGGCCGGTGGAGGAGAAGTCCGCCACGCTGGGGATGCCGGGAACGCTGGAGCCGTCGCCGCCGGTGCGCAACGACACCGTCGCGTCGGTCGGGTGGCGCATCAGGTAGTTGAACAGCTTGCCGGCCTGCTTCTCGGTCGGCAGGTAGACCACCGGGAAGTTGAAGATGGAGTTGATCCGGTAGTTGCCGACCGGGTCGAACACCACCATCGCCGCCCCGCCCTTGGCCTTGATCTCGGCGGCGGAGCCGAACATGTCGGAGAGCGCGCAGGCGACCACCTTGCCCTTGATCTTGGCGGGGTCGAGGCTGCCCGGCTCGCAGTAGACCGCACCCAGATCCGGCGAGCCGGCCTGTTCACCGAAGACCATCGGCCGTGCGTCGCCACCGGGCAGGGCGTCCAGCGAGCCGCCGACCAGCTTGGTGCCGTCGCCCAACTTGGCGGTGGCCTCGTCGAGCTTGGTCACCGCCGCGCCGACCGTGGTCACCCAGGGTGCCGCGTTGCTGATCGCCCCACTCACGATGCCGGTGTTGCCGGCCGACGCCGCTACGAAGACCCCAGCCAGCGAGGCGTTGAGGAACGCCACGCCGATGGGGGTGTTGGCCTCCCAGTCGCCGAGCTCGGAACCGATCGAGAAGTTCAGCACCTGCACGCCGTCGGCGACGGCCGCGTCGATGCCGGCGATGATGTCGGCGTCGAACCCCATGCCGCCCCAGAGCACCTTGTAGACGGCGATCTGGGCGTCCGGCGCCACCCCGGAGACGGGACCGAAGCCGCGGCCGTCGATGGTGACGTTCGGCAGGGCCAGACCGGCCGCCGTGGACGCGGTGTGGGTGCCGTGCCCGGACATGTCGCGGGGGGAGAGCACCTCACCGTCGGGTACCGAGCCGCCGCCGGCGAGCCAGGTGTCGGCGAAGTAGCGGGCGCCAACGATCTTGCCGTTGCAGTGCTCGGCCACGAAGGCGACGCCGGCCTGGCAGGTGCCGTGCCAGGTCGCGGGGGCGGTCATCTTCTTGGCGAACGACGCGCTCTCCGGCCAGATGCCGGTGTCCAGGACGCCGATCACCGTGCCCGCGCCCGTGCCGGGACCGGGCTTGGCCGGTCGGCCGGCGCGGTCCGTCGGTGCCGACTGCTCGGCGCCACTGGGGGCGGCGGGCGTCGGGTTGGCGGCCGGCGGCGTGGCTGCGGCGGGCGGCGTCGAAGGGGTGCCGAGGGCCTGCGCGGCGGTGACGGCGCGGACCCGCTTGTCCGCCCGCAGCGTGCTCACCTGCTGGGCGGTCAGCTTCGCCGAGAACCCGTTGAAGGCTGTGGTGTAGACGGCGTTTACCTTGACCCCGGCTGCGGCGGCGACGGCGCCGCGCTGCGCGTCGAGGTGCCGGCGGTACACCTGCGACGGCGTCGACGTCACGTCCAGCCGGTTGCCCGCCGCCGGGCGGGTCCGCGCCAGACCGGACACCCCACCGGTGTACGTGGTCAACGGCTCCTCGGCCAGTTCGACGACGTACATGCCGGAGCCGGTCGCGTCCACGGCCGCCTTCGGGTTGGCCGCGCGGTTGCCGCCGGGTCGACGGTCGGCTCCGTCGGTCAGTGTGGCTTTCTTGTCGGACCCCGAGGTGAAGTAACCGGCGCCGTTGCCGTTACCCGACGACCCGACGGGTGCCGCCGACGCCGTTCCCGCGACACCGGTGGTGCCGCTGACCAGGGCGAAGACCAGCGTCGGTATCGCTAGTCTTCGCAGTCTTTTTCCGCTCGTGCTGGTAGCCACGAGGCTCCTCTCACGTACTCCCTTGTGGAGTCCTACTGATCTTTCGCGATCCGCCGATGGGAGCGCTGCCCCACCTAAGTAGTCGACGGTTAAGCGCCGGTTCGCGCGGTGTTACGGATCACTGCTGCGTATAAGATCACAAGCCGTCGGGCACACCGCCGAGCCCCACCAGTCGGTGCCGCCACCGCTGAGGCACGCACCGGTCGGCCGCCGGCCACGTGATCATCTAGTATCAGCGGCCACCTGGCGTACGACATGGGGGTTCGGTGGCATGTGGGGATTCATCAAGCGGGCAAAGGCCCCGGCCCTGGACCCGACCTATGGTGACCCACACCGCAAGGCCCTGATCCGGGCGTTGGAGAAGCGCAGGTGGAAGTTCGCCCGGGAACTGCTCACCATGGCCGCGGACCCGGACGAGATGGCCTTCTCATGGAGGCGGTCGGCGGTGTCGACGGGATCCAGGACTGGATCGGCGATTGGATCGACGCCGAGCCCGAGTCGACGCTGCCCGTGCTGGTCGCCGGTTGTCACGCGGTGCACTGGGCGTGGGAGGCACGTGGCGGCAAACGGGCCAGGTACACCGCCGCCGCCCAGTTCGCGGCATTCCACAAGCGACTGCACCACGCCGAAGCGTTGTTGGAGAAGGTCCTCGCCCAGGAACCCGACAACGTGACAGCACGGGCCTGGCTGGTCACCAGTTCCCGTGGCCTGCCCGTCGGCGCGGCGGAGGCTCAGCGGCGCTTCGAGGCGGTGACGCGCCTCCACCCGGGGCATGTGGTCGCGCACGAGCAGCGGTTGCAGTATCTGTGCGAGAAGTGGTCGGGCAGCCACGAGGAGATGTTCGACTTCGCGAGGGGCGCCGCCGCGGCGGCCGGACCCAACAGCCTCCTGCACGAGTTGGCGGCCGTCGCCCACTTCGAGAGGTGGGAGGCCACCGACCCGGAAGAGGGCAACGCGTACTTCGACTCGGACGAGATCCGCGCCGAGTTGCTCACCGCGGCGGAAAACTCGATCTTCCACCCGGACTACGTTCCCGCCGGTCCCGGCTGGGCGCCGCGCGTGGCGATCTTCGCGCTGACCTTCGAACTGGCCGAGGAGTTCGACGCGGCAGCGCACGCGTTCGCGTTGCTCGACGGGATGGTCACCGAGTGGCCGTGGTCGGTCCTCGGCGACCCGGTCGAGAAGTTCACCGCCTCCCGGGACTGGGTGGCCACGAACCGAAGCGACTAGGGCCTGCCTCCGCGACGCCGCCAGAGCGCGGTGCACCCGCCGGCGAGGGCCAGCCCCAGCAGCGGGGCGACACCCACCCCGGCGAGCGTGCAGGCCACCGCCAGCAACGCCGGCGGCATCCAACACCAGGCGGGCACGGTACGCGGGACCCGACCGCGCCGACGGGCCGCGGCCTCCACGGCCATCGGCACCACCAGCACCGGCAGCGCGGCGGCGAGCAGGGTCAACCACGGCAGCACCAGACGGTCGAACCGCGCCACCGCCAGCACACCGCCGAGCACCGCGACGAGCAGCATCGCCGCCCGCGCCGGCATCCGGGGGGCCAGGCCACGCAACGCCAGCGAACCGGAGTACGTGGTGGTCAGCGCCGCCGCGAAGACCGCCACCGCGACGAACAGGTTCGCGTACGCGGCCAGCCCCGAGCCAGCCGCGAGCAACGCGACCACGTCGGCGGAGCCGCTCCGCAGCCACAGGCCGGCACCGGCGAGCACCCCGAGCAGCGCCGGCCCGATCAACAAGCCCACGCACCAGGCCAGGTCCCGCCGCCGGCCGAGACCCACGCTGAAGTCCGGCGCGCGCAGCGCGAACACGGCCGCGTACCCGATCAGCGCCGCGGCGTCGGCGAGCCCACCGGCGGCCAGGCGGACCGGCGCACCGGGCGGTGGCAGCATCGTCAGGCACCAACCGACCAACACCACCGCGCTGAGCGTGGTGACCACCGCGACCCGGTTGCCGAGCCGGGCCGGCGCCCAGGAGACGGCGAGGACCGCCACCTCCAGCAGCGCCGGCCCGGCCCAGCCCGGCAGATGGGTCAGCGCGGCCAGCGAGGCTCCACCGAGCCCGACGTTGAACCCGTTCCAACCGACCATCGAAACGGCGAGCACCGCCGCCAGCAGCAGCCGCGAGGTGTCCCCCAGGTACGCGGGCAGCACCGCGGTCAGCGTTCCGCCGTCGCCGAGGGGCCGGCGCAGACCGATCAGGCCCTGCCCCCAGAGCAGCGCTGCCATCAGCGTCCCGCCGACCAGCAGCCCGGCCACCGGCACCGCGCCGCCGTGCCGGGCGGCCATCGCCGCGCCGAGCACCAGCGTGGCGGGTGCGGTGCCGATGCCCAGCCAGGCGCCGACCGCCGCCGGCCACCGCCGTTCGGGGTGGTCAGACAACGTGGCGCAGGTAGCCGGCGATCGCCGCGTCGAGCACCTCCGCGCCCGGACGCGCCCACACCTGCGCGGAGAAGACCTCCACCTCGATCGGGCCGACGTAGCCGGCGGCGTCGACCGCCTCGCGTAGCCGGCGCAGCTCGATGCACCCGTCGCCGGGCAGCGCCCGGCCGAGCAGCACCCCCTCCGGCAGCGGGGTCACCCAGTCGCAGACCTGGAACGCGGCGATCCGGGCGGCGGCCCGCGCGATCTGCGCGTACACCGTGTCGTCCCACCAGACGTGGTACGCGTCCACGACCACACCGACCACCGTGGGGTCGAACCGCTCGGCGATGTCCAGCGCCTGTCCGAGGGTGGTGATCACGCACCGGTCGGCGGCGAACATCGGGTGCAGCGGCTCGATGGCCAGGCGCACCCCGGCGGCCTCGGCGTGCGGGGCCAACTCGCCGATCGCGTCGCCGACCCGACGCCGGGCGCCGTCGAGGTCCCGGCTGCCGGTCGGCAAGCCACCGGACACCAGTACCAGCTCCGGGGCCCCGAGGGCGGCGGCCTCGTCGATGGCCCGCAGGTTCTGCGCGCGCCAGTCGTCGGCGGAGAAGAACCCGCCCCGGCACAGCGACGTGACGGCCAGGCCAGCCTCGCGGACCAGTTTCGCCGAACGGGCCAATCCGTACTCGGCCACCGGCTCCCGCCACAGGCCGATGCCCGGTACGCCGGCCGCCACGCACCCGGCCACCACCTCCGGCAGCGCCCAACGCTGCGCGGTGGCCTGGTTGAACGAGAAGCGGGCCAGGCTCATTGGGCCACTCCCGCCACGGTGAACAACGCGCGGGCGCGGGCGGCGGCCAGGTCGGCGTCGGGCAGCAGCCCGGCCGCGTCGGCCAGGGTGAGCAGGGTGGCCAGGTGCGCCGGAGACCGGCCGGACTGCGCACCACCGACCATGGTGAAGTGGTCCTGGTGCCCGGCCAACCAGGCCAGGAACACGATCCCCGTCTTGTAGTGCCAGGTCGGGGCCGCGAACAGGTGCCGGGCCAGCGGCACGGTGGGCGCGAAGATCTCGTCGTAGACCGTCAGGTCCCCCCGGTCCAGGGCGGCCAGCGCGGCGGCGGCGGCCGGCGCGATCGCCGCGAACACCCCGAGCAGCGCGTCGGAGTGACCCACCTCGTCGCCCCGGACCAGCTCCGGGTAGTGGAAGTCGTCACCGGTGTAGAGGCGTACCCCGGCCGGCAGGCGGCGGCGCAACGCGATCTCCCGGTCGGCGTCGAGCAGCGACACCTTGATGCCGTCCACAGTGGACTGATGGGCCTTGATCAGCTCGATGACCGTGTCGGCGGCCAGGTCCAGGTCGACCGCACCCCAGTAGCCGCTCAACGCCGGGTCGAACATCGGACCCAACCAGTGCAGCACCACCGGCTCGTCGGCGGCGCTCAGCAGTTCGTCGTACACCCGCAGGTAGTCGTCCGGGCCGCGCGCGGCGGCGGCCAGGTGCCGGCTGCACATCAGCACCGGCCGGGCGCCGGCGGCACGCACGTCGTCGAGCTGTTCGGCGTACGCGGCGGTGACCGCCGTCAGGGTGGCCGGACCGACCGGCAGCTGGTCGGTGCCGACCCCGGCGACCATCCGGCCGCCCACCGCGCGGGCCTCGGCGGCGCTACGCCGAATCAGCTCCCGGGTCGCCGGATAGTCCAGCCCCATCCCCCGCTGGGCGGTGTCCATCGCCTCGGCGACCCCCAGCCCGTACGACCAGAGGTGCCGCCGGAAGGCGAGGGTGGTGTCCCAGTCCACCGACGCCGGGGCACCCGGGACGTTCTCCGCGCCCGGGTCGGCGACCACGTGCGCGGCGGCGTACGCGATCCGGCTGGTCACGGGCGTGTCCGGTCGGGCGAAGCCGCCTCCCCCGGCGAACCGGTGCCGCCGACCACCGGGCAGCACCACCTCGCCGGTCATGAGTTCAGCTCCGGCACCTCGACGCGACCACCCTGGCGGGCCGCGCGCAGCCCCAGCTCGGCGAGCTGCACCCCGCGCGCGCCGGCCAGGAAGTCCCACCGGAACGGCTCGCCGGCCACGACGTGCCGCAGGTACGCCTCCCACTGCACCTTGAAGCCGTTGTCGAACTCCTCGTTGTCCGGCACCTCGGCCCACTGGGCACGGAAGTTCTCGGTGGCCGGCAGGTCCGGGTTCCAGACCGGCTTCGGGGTGACCGCCCGGTGCTGGATCCGGCAGTTGCGCAGGCCGGCGATCGCGCTGCCCTCGACGCCGTCGACCTGGAACTCCACCAGCTCGTCGCGGTACACCCGCACGGCCCACGACGAGTTGATCTGCGCGATCACCCCGCCGTCGAGCTCGAAGATGGCGTACGCGGCGTCGTCGGCGGTGGCCGGGTACGCCTGATCGGCCTCGTCGACCCGTTCGGGCACGTGCGTGGCGATCACGCAGGAGACGGCAGTGACCCGACCGAACAGCTCCTCCAGCAGGTAGTGCCAGTGCGGGAACATGTCGACCACGATGCCGCCGCCGTCCTCGGCCCGGTAGTTCCACGACGGCCGCTGGGCGGGCTGCCAGTCGCCCTCGAAGACCCAGTACCCGAACTCGCCGCGCACCGAGAGGATCCGGCCGAAGAAGCCGCCGTCGATGAGGCGCTTGAGCTTGCGCAGACCGGGCAGGAAGAGTTTGTCCTGCACCACACCGGTCCGTACACCGGCCGCGTCCGCCGCCCGGGCCAGGTCGAGCGCGGCCGCGGTGTCCTCGGCCAGGGGCTTCTCCGTGTAGATGTGCTTGCCGGCCTCGATGGCCTGCCGGATCGCCTTTTCCCGCTGCTGGGTGACCTGCGCGTCGAAGTAGATCTCGACGTCGTCGCGGGCCAGCGCCGAGGTCAGGTCGGTGGTCCAGTCGGTCAGCCCGTGGCGCTCGGCGAGCTCGCGGAGCTTCGTCTCGTTGCGCCCGACCAGGACCGGTTCCGGCCAGATGGTGGTGCCATCGGCCAACGCCACACCGCCGGATTCGCGGATGGCCAGCAGCGACCGGACGAGGTGCTGCCGGTAGCCCATCCGTCCGGTCACGCCGTTGACGATGATGCCGATCGACCTGCGGGTCATGGTGTTCCTTCCGTCGTGCTGGTCGTGCCGATCCGCGCTCAGTGGTTGGCGGCCGCGCTGCCGAGCAACCCACGCAGGTCGGTGGCGAGCCGGTCGAAGCGGGGATCCGACATCACCTGCGCGTAGTCGCGGTGCGCCGGCAGCTCGACCGGGAAGGTGCGGATGATCCGGCCGGGCCGGGGACTCATCACCACGACCCGGGTGCCGAGGAAGACCGCCTCGGCGATGGAGTGGGTGACCAGCACCACGGTGGTCCCGGTCTCCCGCCAGATCCGGTGCAGCTCGGCGTTCATCTGCTCCCGGGTCAGGGCGTCCAGGGCGCCGAACGGTTCGTCCATGAGCAGCACCGGCGGCGAGTGCAGCAGCGCGCGGCAGAGCGCCACCCGCTGCTGCATGCCGCCGGACAGCTCGTGTGGCAACGCCTTCTCGAAGCCGGTCAGGCCGGTCATCTCGATCAGCTCGTCGGCGCGGCGGGCCGCCTGCGTCCGGTCCATGCCGCGCATCTCGGCCTGGAGCAGGATGTTGGCTCGGGCGCCGCGCCACTCCAGCAACGCGGCCTTCTGGAAGACGAAGCCGATCTCCTTCTGCGGGCCGCGCACCGGGCGTTCCAGCAGCGACACCTCGCCGCTGGTCGGCCTGACCAGCCCCGCGACGATCTTCAGGAGGGTGGACTTGCCACAGCCGGACGGGCCGACGATCGTGACGAACTCGCCCGGCTCGATGTCCAGCGACACGTCGTCCAACGCGGTGGTCCGCGACCGTCGGGTGGTGAACCGGACGGTCAGCCCGGACATCCCGATGGCGGTGCCGGTGGCTGCCTTCGCGGCGGTCACCGGGTCACCCCTGCGCCGCGTACGAGGAGTCCCAGTACGCGCTGGGCGCGCCCGGGTCCTTCAGCTCGGCGTAGCGGGACATCAGCTCGATGGTCTCGGTCCACTGGGCCTCGGTGTTCACCCCGGGCGGGCCGTCCGCGCCGATCAGCGGCAGGTTGAGCGTGAGCTGCTTGGTGAGCACCTCGGGCGCCGGCTCGTTCTCGGCCAGTGCCACCATCGCGCTCACCGCGCCGGCCGGGTCGCGGGCGGCGTCGGCCCAGGACTTCTGGGTGGCCCGGACGAACTTGCGGGCCAGCTCCGGGTCCTTCTGCAGGGTCTGGGTGTTGGCGATCAGACCGGTGCCGAGCAGGTTCATCCCGTAGTCGGCGAAGAGCAGCACGTCGACCTTCTTGCCGGTCTTGCTCTCGATGGTGGGCGCCTGGTCGTGGAAGAAGCCCATGATGGCGTCGACCTTGCCCTCGGCCAGGGCGGCGATCTTGCCGGCGGCGTCGACGTTGACCACCTTGACGTCGTCCTTCTTGACGCCGTTCTTCTCCAGCCAGGCCGGGAAGGTCGCGTAGAGGGCGTCGCCGGGGGTGCCGCCGACGGTCTTGCCCTTGAGGTCGGCCGGGGTCTTGATGTTCTCCTCGGTGAAGAACTCCACCGAGGACGGACCCTTCTCCAGGTATGCGCCGAGGCTGCGCACCGGCATCCCGCTGGCCACCGACTTGAGCAGCACCGGGCTGTCCGCCCAGCCGAAGTCGGTCTGCTTCTGGGCGACCTGCTTGACCGTGTTGCCCGAGCCGTTGCCGGGCAGGATCTTCAGGTCGATGCCCTCGGCGGAGTAGTAGCCCTTCTGCAGGCCGTAGTAGAAGGGCGCGTGCTCGCCGTAGGGCACCCAGTTGAGGGTGAGGGTGACCTGCTTGCTGCCGTCGGCGTTGGTGCCGCCGGCGGGGTCGTCCCCACCGCAGCCGGTGGCGGCGAGGAGCAGGGCGGCGGTGGCCAGGATGGTGGTGGCGGTGCGTTTCATCGGTGCCTCCGTGATGGGGTCGGTCAGGAGGTGGTGAGGGACACGCCGGCCCGGCGGCTGGCGTGCCACGGAATGAGCAGTGCCTCGGCGATCTCGACCAGGACGAACAGGACGATGCCGATGGCGGACATCAGGATCAGGTCGGCGAACAGCAGTGGGGCGTCGAGGTTGCCGTTGGCCAGCAACAGGACGTAGCCGAGCCCCTCGCTGGCGCCGACGAACTCACCGACCACGGCACCGACCACGGCGAGGGTGACGGCCACCTTCAGGCCGGCCATCAGGTGCGGCAGCGCGTTCGGGAAGCGGATCTTGCGGAACGTACGCCATGGCCCGGCGCCCATCGTGGCGGCGAGGTCGAGCAGCTCCGGGTCGGTGGAGCGCAGCCCGGCCACCCCGGAGATGACCACCGGGAAGAACGCGATGAGCACCGCCAGAATGATCTTCGGGGTGAGGCCGAGGCCGAACCAGACCACCAGCAGCGGCGCGATGGCGATCTTCGGGATGACCTGTGCGAACAGGACGATCGGGTAGAGCGCCTTGTCCAGGGTGCGGGAGTAGGCGATGGCGACCGCGGTGATCAGGCCCAACGCGGCGGCCAGCACGAACCCGAGCACCGTCTCGTAGAGGGTGACCAGGGTGTGCCGCGCCAGCTCGGACCACTGGCTGGTCATCGTCTCCCAGACCTGACCGGGTGTGGGGACCAGGTAGTTCGGGACGTACTCCCGGGCCGCCACGAACCACCAGGCGGCGAAGAAGACCGCGAGCACCAGCGCCGGGCGCCAGAGCGAGTCGGCGAGGGCCACCG
Organism: Micromonospora inaquosa; assembly: GCF_003857055.1. Lineage (GTDB taxonomy): Bacteria > Actinomycetota > Actinomycetes > Mycobacteriales > Micromonosporaceae > Micromonospora > Micromonospora inaquosa. Next base: position 51,880 of record NZ_QGSZ01000214.1, read on the forward strand.
CCCGTCGACCGAGCGTCGGGCGGGGCGGGCGGCCACCATCGTGTGGCCCTCGCTCCAGGGTGGACGAAGCCGTGCCGGCTCTCGCCGGCCCGGAGGTGGCTGTCCGCGCGGCGCCGGCCTGGTCGGTGGCGGCCTGCCGGCCCGCCGTGTCCAGAGAGTTCTCGGTCACGCGGAACCTCCTCGGGGCCCGGCACGGCATTCAGGGGACCGGGCCGGTCGGCGGATCAGGCAAACGCTTTCCTGGAGCGTAGGCGGCACCCTCACGCCAGGCAAGGCCTTTCCTCGATCTATTCGAGATCGACTCGGCTTCCTGAAAACCGGGCTGTCGACGGCCTTCGGACGCCCCGATCTCAGTGCAGCGAGTGAATCCGTCGACAGTCCAACCGGGACTCAGCGCGCGTCGCGGGCCGTCATCCGGCCGTCGGGTAGGTCTCGAGGAGGCCGCACATGCCCAACCGGCCGCGCTCGACCGGCTCGGCCACCGCGTACACCCCGGCCTCGCCCAGGTGTGCGGGATCCCCCCGCTCCAGGGCGTCCAACTGCCGGGCCGTGTCGGCGGCAGCGCGGCCGGCGCCGGCCTCCCACCGCTGTCGCCACCGCGCCAGCAACGGCTGACGCAGGGCGATCGCGGCGGCGTGGAACGCGGCCAGCGCCGCCGGCCCGCCGGCTCGTAGCGCCTGGAAGCCGCTCACCGCCAGATCCCGTCGGCGGTACGCGGCGTGCACGTCCGCGCCCGGCGCTCCCCCGTCGGGCAACGCCGCCGCCGCGGCGTACGCGGCCGGGTCGGCCAGCACCTCCGGCGGGAAGGTCAGCACGGCGTCGCCGGCCTCGGGCAGGCCGCTGTTCTGCATCAGCACCACGATGCGCAGCCCTCCCCGGCTGACCAGGCGATGCACGGTGCCCGGCTCGAACCAGACCACCGCCCCCGGCCGCAGCGGCGTCTCCCGGAAACCGGCGGTGGTAAGGGTCTGCACCGCGCCCTCGCCGTCGGTCACCACGTACCCCTCGGTGCAGCACAGGTGCACGTGTGGGGTGCCGCCGACCAGGCCGTCCGAGGCCACGCTGTCGTAGACGCGCAGCCGGGACACCCCGATCCCACCGGGTAGCGGGGCGGCGAAGCGATCGGGCATGGCCGGGCCTCCCTGCGGGAAAGGGCTTTCTCTGCGGTACGGTGACGCTAGCCGGCACGACGAAACGCCGTCAACAGATCGAGGGGGCGGGCCATGGCGACCCTGTCCGATGTGGCCCGCCGGGCGGGCGTCTCACCGGCCACCGCTTCCCGCGTCATCAACGGCAGCAGCAAACCGGTCACCGACGAGCTGCGCGAGCGGGTGCTCGCCGCCGTCGCCGAGTTGCAGTACGTGCCGAACGCGCACGCCCAACTGCTGGCCCGCTCGCACCGCAGCGCGGTCGGGGTGATCGTGCACGACGTCTCCGACCCGTACTTCGCCGAGATCACCCGGGGGCTGCAACGGGTCGCCACCGACCAGGGCCGGCTGCTGATGATCTGCAACAGCTACCGGGACCCGGACCGCGAGTTGGAATACGTGGAGCTGCTGCGCGGCCACCAGGTGGCGGCGCTGATCCTGGCCGGCTCGGGCTACCACGACGAGGCGTTCACCCGGCAGCTCAACGAGAAGCTCGCCGCGTACGAGGCCACCGGCGGGCGGGTGGCGGTGATCGGCCGGCACGAGCACTCCGGCGACGCGGTGATGCCGGACAACCGGGCCGGCGGCTACCTGGCCGGGCGGGAGCTGTGCGGTCTGGGGCACCGGGCGATCGGTGTGATCGCCGGTCCACGCATCCTGACCACCACTACCGACCGGCTGGCCGGCCTCCGGCAGGCCCTCACCGAGCAGGGCCGCGAGCTGCCCGAACGGCGCATCCGGTACGCGGAGTTCGACCGGGACGGTGGCGCCGAGGCCACCGCCCGACTGCTCGACGCCGACCCGGAGCTGACCGCGGTCGTGGCGCTCAACGACTCGATGGCCATCGGCGCGCTCGCCACCCTGCGCGCCCGCGGGCTGGCGGTGCCGCAGCAGATCTCGGTGTTGGGTTTCGACGACATGCCGATCGCCCGGGACGTGACCCCCGCGTTGACCACCGTGCGACTACCCTTGGTCCACATGGGAGTGCGGGCCATGTCTCTGGTGCTCGGCGTCGGGGCCCCGACACCCCGGGTCGAGGTGCTGCCCGCCGAGTTGGTCCGCCGCGACACCGCCGGCCCCGTCCCACATTCCACCCGCGCCACCGCGGGTTCCGCGCCACGCGCACGGCGAGGTGGCACCGCGTCGTGACCGCCCTCAGCCCAACCCAACAGTCCCTCACCAGCGCCGATGTGGCATACCTGGTCGGTGCGTCGTTCGGGGCGCACACCCGGGTCCGCGACGCCGGTCCGCTGGCCGGCGGTGGGTACGCGACGGTCTGGTGGGCGCTGCTCGACGACGGCCGTCGGGTGGTGTTGAAGCTGGCTCCGTCGGCCGAGACGCCGCTGCTGCGCTACGAGCGCGGGCTCTGCGCCGCCGAGGGGCGATATTTCCGGCTCGTCGCGGACCGGGCGCCGCAGGTGCCCGTCCCCGCGGTGCTGTGGCACGGCACCGACCCGGCGTACGGCGAGTGGTTGGTCACCGAGTTGCTGCCCGGCCGGTCGCTGTCCGACCTGGCCGAGGCCGATGGCGCGGTCGACGACGGTCCGGCGCGCTACGACCTGGGGGTGGCCCTCGCCACGTTGCACCAGGTGACCGGTGACCGGTTCGGTTACGACGGCGATCGGGCCGCCGGGCCGACCTGGCGGTCGGCGTTCACGGCGATGCTCGACGAACTCCTGGCCGACGCGGCCGACTGGGACGTCCGACTGCCGGTGACCCCGGGCCGCCTGCACGACCTGGTGGGGCGGCACGCCGACGTGCTGGACGAGGTTCGCCGCCCGGCGCTGCTGCACTTCGACTGCTGGGACGGCAATGTGCTGGCGGCGCCCGACCGGGACGGCCGGTTGCGGCTCTGTGGCCTGGTGGACGGCGAGCGCTTCCTCTACGGCGATCCACTGCTGGACCTGGTCTCGCCGCGGCTCTTCCGGCGCGTCGAGGACGAACCGGAGCACCCCCTGCTGCGCGGTTACCGGGCCACCGCACCCCAGCCGTTGGTGCTGGACGCGTCGGCACGCCGCCGGCTCGGTTTCTACCGGTTGCACCTGTACCTGCTGATGACTGTGGAGATGCCCAGCCGTGGGATGACCGAGCAGAGCCATCCCCGGCGGTACGCCCAACTGACGGCCCTGCTCGACGAGGAGATCGCCGCGCTGGATGCGGCTGCGGATAACGGATTGTCCGCGCCGCCACCCGGGGCCTAACCTCCCCGAGTGCTGATTCGGGAGTTCGTCGACCAGGACTGGTCGCAGGTGTGGCCGATCATCCAGGAGGTGATCCGGGCACAGGAGACGTTCACCTACGATCCCGCGATGACCGCCGAGCAGTCGTACGGCATGTGGGTGGGGGCCCCGCCGGGCCGGACCGTCGTCGCGGTCGACGGCGGGCGGGTCCTCGGCACCGCGAAGATGGGCACCAACCGCCCCGGGCCCGGCGCGCACGTGTCCACCGCGAGTTTCATGGTGGCCGCCGACGCGCGCGGGCGGGGCGTGGGCACCGCGCTGTGCCGCGACGCGCTGGCCTGGGCCCGCGCGCGGGGGTACGCCGGGATGCAGTTCAACGCCGTGGCGCAGAGCAACCGGTCGGCGGTGGAGTTGTACCAGCGCGAGGGCTTCGCGGTGGTCGGCACCGTGCCGGGCGCGTTCCGGCACCCCACCCTCGGCCGGGTCGGCCTGCATGTGATGTACCAGGGGTTCTGAGCGGTGCCGGTGGTCAGCGCCCTCGGAGCTGTGCCGGTGGTCGGCGCCCTCGGAGCTGTGCCGGTGGTCGGCGCCCTCGGAGCTGTGCCGGTGGTCGGCGCCTTTGGAGCTGATGTCACAAACGAATCGGCTGCTGGCCGTGCCGCCCGAGCCGTCTCCACCGTCGGGTCTGCTCCCCTGGCCGGACCGTCGCCACCACCCGGACCGTCGCCACCGTGTGAATCGTTTACGACATCAGCTCCATAGCGTCTCAACCACCGACGGTGCCTCCGGCCGGTGCCGGGCGCAGCCCGGGTTGTCCAGCGGCTGGCTCCCCACCGGCGCGGCGGATCGGGGTGAAGAGGCCACCGACCGCGACCAGCAGGCACCCCGTGCCCGCCGCGAGCGTGACCACCGCGGCACCGTGCCGGCCGGCGGCCCAGGTCAGCACCACAGCTCCGGCCGGACCGAGGGCGTAGTGCGTGCTCCAGAACGCCGACGTGACCCGGCCCAGCAGGTGATCGGGGGTGATCTCCTGACGCAGCGACATCGAACAGATCCCACCGACGCTGAGACAGCACAGGTACACCGCGGTCAGCGCGGTGACCGCCGGCACTGTCGTGGCGACGCCGACACCCGCCACCGCGAAACCGCAGATCGCGTGCGCGCCGATCCAGGTGGCACCGAAGCCGCGGCGGCGACGCAGCGGGGCCACCAGCAGCGCACCGGCGACCGTGCCCAGCGCCGCCAGGCCGAGCACCGCGCCGACGGTGCCCTCCGAGCCGTCGAGATCGTGCGTGACGTGGTAGATCAGCACGTCGACGAAGCCGTAGGTGAGGAAGATGAAGACCGACAGCAGGACGGTCAGCGCCCGCAGCACGGGGTGCCGCCACAGGAACCGCGCCCCGGCGAGGAACTCGGCCAGCGGGCGCTGCCGGGTCACCCCCTCGTCCACCTCGACGGGGCGCAGTCGGATCAGCCACAGCCCGGCCGCCGAGAGCGCGAAGCTGGCCGCGTTGACGGCGATGGCGGTCGCCGGGCCGAAGCGGGCCGCCACCACCCCGGCGAGCAGCGGCCCGAGGACGGCCGCCGCCGCGTACGTCGCCTGCAACCGCCCGTTGGCCTCGGTGATCCGGTCGGAGTCGACCAGGTTGCGGACCGCGGTCACCGCGGCGACCTGGAAGACCATGCCGGCCGCCTCGCAGATCGGCAGCACAACGAAGAGCAGCCACACCTGCGGGCCGGCGAGCCACGCCAGTGGCACCAGGGCGTAGAGCACCAACCGGGTCAGATCCGCCACGATCATCAGGGTGCGGCGGTCGTACCGGTCGACCAGCACCCCGCCGAAGATCCCGGCGACCACGGAGGCCGCACCCGCGACCGCGGTGAGCAGGCCCATCTGCGCCACCGACCCGGTCGCCTGGAGCACCAGCAGCGGCACGGCCAGGTAGGCGAACGAGTCGCCGGCCGCCGAGAGCGACTGCGCGACCCAGTACGTGCCGAAGGTGCGATCCCGCCAGAGTGGAGCCCGACCGGAGGCAACGGATCGGCTCATCGCGCCAAGGATAGTGAACGCGGCCGTCCGACGGTGGCCCTCGCGCGTGTCACATCGACCTGCCTCGGCCGCCTCACCGTCAACCGGTGCTGGTGAGGTCGGTCGTCGCCGCGAGGTCGGTGACCACGTCCAGGAGCCGGTGCAGCGCGGGTGCGGTGTTGCCCGCCAACCACACCATCTCGGTGTACGCGTAGGCGCCGACCAGCGGGACGAACACCACGCCGGTGCGGCGAAGGCTGGCCGCCGAGCCGGCGAGCCGGGTGACGCCGAGCCCGGCGGCGACGAGGCCGAGGAGGCTCTGCACGCCGGCCTCCTCCTGAACGATGTTCGGTGTGAAGCCCGCTTGCCGGAACTGCTCCTGGTAGGCGCGGTGCCAGGGTTCCCAGGAGCTGCGCGGCGTCATGACCCACGGTTCGTCAGCCAGGTCGGCGAGCGTCAACTCGGCGCGCCCGGCGAGCGGGTGGCCCTCGGGCAGCACCGCGCAGACCGGTTCGGTCGTCAGTCTCCTGGACGCCAGGCCGGGTACGAGCGGGGTCCGGGTGAAGGCGACGTCGAACTGCCCGCCGAGGACGCCCTGGACCAGGGGCGCGATGCTGGTGGACTCGGTGGCCAGGTGCAGCTCGGGGAGGTGGTGGCGGACGGCCCGGACCACCGGGGGCAGGAGGTGGTTGGCGACGGTGGTCAGGAAGGCGAGTCGGAGGGTGCCGACCTCGCCCCGCAGGGCCCGCGCCACGAGGGCGACGGCCTGCTCGGCGCGGTCCGTCACGGCGCGCGCCTCGGGCACGAACAGGGCGCCGATCTCGGTGAGGGTGGTGCCACGGCTGTCGCGGTCGAACAGCTTCACCCCGACAACGCGTTCCAGGGCGGTGATCTGCTGCGACAACGACTGCTGGGCGATCATCAGGCGGGCGGCGGCCCGGGTGAAGCTCAGCTCCTCGGCGAGGACCAGGAAATACCGCAGTTGTCGCAGCTCAGGTGTGGCCACAGGAACAGACTGTAGCCACGCCAGGAAAGGCGTGTTGGCCGTCCGCGCAGACCTCCGCGCACGATCGGTGCAGTGTGCGGGGTCGGCAGACCGTACGGCTGTACGGCGAGTCGGCACCGCGACGTGAGGACACCCAACCAAAGGAAAATCGATCATGACTGAATCACCCATCACCACGCCGTTCAACGCCCGGTCCACCGCCGCCGACGTCGTGGCCGGTGTGGACCTGAGCGGGCAGCGCGCCATCGTCACCGGCGCCTCCTCGGGCATCGGCGTCGAGACCGCCCGGGCGCTCGCCGGGGCGGGTGCCGAGGTGACCCTTGCGGTACGGGACGTGCGGGCCGGAGAACGGGCCGCGCGGGAGATCGGCACCGGGGCCGCGAACCAGCTGATCCGGGTCGCGCCGTTGGATCTGTCCGACCAGCGGTCGGTCGCCGCCTTCGTCGCCGCCTGGGATGGGCCGCTGCACATTCTGGTCAACAACGCCGGGGTTTCGGCGACCCCCGAGATGCGGACCGCGGAGGGTTGGGAGTTGCAGTTCGCCACCAACCACCTCGGCCACTTCGCACTCGCCACCGGGCTGCACCGGGCCCTCGCCGGGGCAGGTCGGGCCCGGGTGGTGTCGCTGAGTTCCATCGCACACGTTCAGGCCCCGATGGTCTTCAAGGACGTCAACTTCCGGGAACGCCCCTATGACCGTCTCCTCGCCTACGGTGAGTCGAAGACCGCCACCGCGCTGTTCGCTGTCGAGGCGAACCGGCGCTGGGCCGACGACGGCATCACCGTCAACACGGCAAACCCGGGCGCGGTCGCCACGAACCTGGGACGGCACCTCACCGAGGAGGACTACGCGAACCTTCCGGCGTACGACTTCAAGACCCCGCAGCAGGGGGCCGCGACCTCCGTGCTGCTTGCCGCCGGGCCACAGCTGGAGGGTGTCGGCGGCCGGTATTTCGAGGACTGCGAGCAGGCGGTGCGCCACAGCCCGGAGACGCCGCTACGAGGCGTCGCCGAGCACGCGACCGATCCGGTGGCGGCGGCCCGGCTGTGGCAGCTCTCGCTGGACCTGCTCGCCGACGCCCAGCAGGCCTGAATATCCGGAAACGGTCGCGGGATCCCCCGCGACCGTTTCCGGACGAGCGAAAGGCTCAGCCCTTGCGCAGCGGGGCGAGCGCCGCGCTCCAGGCGACCACCTGGTCGAGCGTGGTGGTCAGCGCGTCCTGGTGGAACTGGTTGGGCTTGAAGACGCTGAAGTTCTCGAAGTCGGTGAAGAGCGACAGCGCGACCTGCGAGCGCACGTCGGCCATCTGCAGCTCGCCGGAGATCAGACGCAGGTGCTCCACGGCGCGCGTTCCGCCGACCGAGCCGTAGCTGACGAAGCCGACGGCCTTGTTGTTCCACTCGGCGTAGAGGAAGTCGATCGCGTTCTTCAGCGCGCCCGAGGTCGAGTGGTTGTACTCGGGGGTGACGATGATGAACCCGTCGAACGATGCGATCGTCTCGGCCCACCGCTTGGTGTGCGGCTGGGTGTACTGGCCCATCGCGGGCGGGTACGCCTCGTCGAGGTGCGGCAGCTGGTAGTCGAGCAGGTCGACCAGCTCGTACTCCGCGTCGGAGCGCTGCTTGGCGATCTCGAGCACCCAGCGGGCGACAGCCTCGCCGTTACGCCCCGGGCGGGTGCTGCCGAGGATGATCCCGATCCTGGTCATGTGTGGCGCCTTTCAGAGGTGCTTGCCGGACGACCGGAACGCTAACCGGTGCTTGATTGGTCAAGCAAGTACCTGCCCCGTGGGCGTGGTCACACGGAGGGTAAGCATTTGCTCGGTCAAACAAGTATGATAAGAGGATGACCAACCCGTCCTCAGCGACTCCGCAACCTCTCACCTGCGACGAGGAAGCCCTGGTCCGCGCCCTGGGCCAGGTCATGCACGTGCTGCCCCGCACGATCGACGCCGACATGGTCGGTGACCGTCAGCTACCGCTCACCGAGTACACCGCGCTGATGAACCTCTCCGAGACACCGGACCGCCGGATGCGCATGAACGAACTCGCGGCGCTCTGCCACCTCTCCCTCAGCGGCATGACCCGCACCATCATCCGGCTGGAGACGCAGGGCCTGGTTCGGCGGGAACGGTGCGAGGAGGACGCGCGCGGCTGGAACGCCGTCCTCACCGACGCGGGCTTCGCCCGCCTGGAAGAGTCCTGGCCCAGCCACCTGGCCGCCGTGCGCCGCCGGTTCCTCCAGCACTTCGAGGGCTTCGACCTCGCCCAACTGGCCCGCGCGTTCCAACGGGCCGGCATGGCAGAGCCGACCGACTGAACGCGCTGCTCAAAAGTCCCAGCCGCCTATCGCACCCGTCGGCTCGCGCGCAGACCAACCGCGATCGCGGTCACCGGGTCGGGGCATGGGCGGCGAGCGGGTTGGTGAGGGTGCCGACGAACTGGAGTGCCGCCGACGGGTCGGCCAGGTCGATCATCTGCTGGTTGTCGCGCAACTGCAGTCGGTTGAGGCAGGACAGCGTGAACTCCGGGGCGAACAGGTCGTAGTGACGGACCCGCTCGGCCAGGTGTGGCACGTGATCGAAGTAGTCGGCGGCGCAGGTCGCGACCGTCCGCCAGAAGTCGTCCTCGGCCAGCACACCCGCCTCGACCAGGACCGCGTTGAGGTGCCGCAGGAAGCAGTCCACCACGTCGGTGAAGATGGTCAGCAGCTTGGTGTCGTCGGGCACCTCGACGCGGATCCGTTCCACCGCCGCCGGCAGCTCGACCTCGTCGCTGAGCACCGCGATCTCCTCGGCGATGTCCTTGAAGATCACCCGCTGGACGGTGTCCTGCTCGTCGAGGACCAGGATGACGTTCTCACCGTGCGGCATGAAGGCCAGGTCGTGGGCGTAGAAGCTGTGCAGCAGCGGGGTCAGGTAGGCGTCCAGGTAGCGGCGCAACCACACCTCGGGCGCCAGGCCGGACCGGGCGATCAGCGCCGCCGCCAGTGAGCCGCCCTCGTCGTCGACGTGCAGCAGCGCGGCCATGGTGGACAGTCGCTCCCCCGGCGCCAGGTCGGGCACCGGGCTCTCCCGCCACAGGGCGGCCAACATCTTGCGGTACGGCGAGGTGCGGTCGGTCGCCGCCTCGTACTGCCGGTGCCGGTAGCCCACCGCGGCCCGCTCCCGGATGACGGTCAGGCCGGTGCCGGTCAGCACCTCGTCGCCGGCGATCAGGTCGGCCAACCAGTCGTTGATCGCCGGGGTGGCCGCCATGTACGCGGCCGACAACCCCCGCATGAAGCCCATGTTCAGCACCGACAGCGCGGTCTTGACGTAGTGCCGACCCGGCTCGCTGACGTTGAAGAAGGTACGGATGGACTGCTGGGCGAGGTACACGTCCGGCCCGGGGCCGAGGTGCACCAGCCGACGTTCGGCCAGCTCCCCGGCGAAGGTGACGGCCAGCTTGTTCCACCACTGCCACGGGTGCGCCGGGATCAGGTGGTAGTCGACGAGGTCCAGCCCGAGATCGGCCATCGTGGCCGCGAACCGGGCCCGGGTCTCGGCGTCCAGTTCACTCTCGATGAGCGTGTCGTAGTCGAGGTCGGCGGCGCTGCTGAACGTCGAATGGTCCCGGTGCGCGGCCAGCCACTCCAGTCGCACCGGCGCGGCGGCCTCCGGGGCGTACCGGTGGTACTCGTCGACGCCGAAGCCGAGCCGACCGTTGTTCGCCACGAAGCAGGGGTGGCCCTCGGTCATCGAGGTCTCGATGGTCTGGAAGTCCGCGTCGGCCAGCTCGGCGGCGCTCGGCGCGGCCTGGGCCAGCTTGTACGCCGTACCGGCCAACGTCGAGGTGATCTCCTCCAGGTAGACCGGGAGCACCCGCGCCGAGAGCCCGAGGGTGTCGCGCAGTTCGACGATGAGGTCCACCGCGTCCGGTGCCAGCGACGTGCCGTCGCGGTGCCGGGTGATGCTGTCCGCGTCGATCTGCCAGTGCGCCAGGGCGAGCAGCCGCGCCGCGAACCGGTAGGTGACAGTGCCGTCGTCGCTGCGGACCTCGTACCACTGCCGGTCGTCGGGGCCGGCCACGGCCTGCGGGGTGAGCAGCCGTTCGTGGGTGAACTCGGCGAGCGCCTTGCGGACCAGCAGCCGGTTGGCCCGGGCCCAACGCCCCGGGGTGAGGTGCCCGACCCGATCGCCGCCGGCGGGGTAGGCGGTGGT
>NZ_QGSZ01000373.1 GCF_003857055.1 Micromonospora inaquosa
CCTCCACCCCCTGCTGACCTCGTTGATCAAGAGGTTTGCGTCAACGGAAGCCGCTTTTCTGACGCAAACCTCTTGATCAACATTGTGGGGGTGGGGGTCAGATCAGGGCTCGGTTTCGGCCTACCGGGAAGCGGTCGAGGACGCCCGTGTTGGCCAGGGCCTGCGTCAGCAGCCAGCCGCCGACACCGGCGAGCACGGTGGCGCTGACGATGGTGAGCAGCGCGTACGGGATGCGGTAGTCGGTCAGCGCGTAGTCGACGTTCCAGACGAAGAAGTCGAACAGCGCGGCGCTGAGGCCGGTCAGCGCGCCGGCGAAAACGGCGGTCGGCAGCCGGAACGACCGGTACCGGAAGGCGGCGAAGGCCAGCTCGGCGCCGATGCCCTGCACGATGCCCTGCGGGATCACCGTGCCGGCCCACTGGCTGCCCAACAGCGCGGACAGGACCGCGGCCACGGTCTCGCAGTAGAGCGCGGCGCCGGGCTTGCGGATGACCAGCCCACCGATCACCGCCGGCATCAGCCAGACGCCGTAGAGCAGCGTCTGCGCCGGCGGGAAGAAGGCGAACGCGCCCTCGGTGGCGCTCCAGACCAGGCCCCAGGCCCAGAAGATGACGCCGAAGGCGACCGCGATCACCGAGGCGACCACGATGTCGATGGTGCGCCAACGGTTGGTGTCGCTGGTGGATTTCATGGTTTGCTCCCAGTTCAAGTGAAGAGAACCAGGAGAAGACGCACGCCGCGTCCGGTGGCACCGGACTGCGGCGCGGCTGGAGGTCGACCGAACTCCCTGCGCTGGCATTACCCAGATCAGGTTCGAGGGTCTGCGGGCGTGCCCGCACTCTCAGCGCTGTGCGCTCCCCTGTCGGATATGAAGTTGTCTCGCTGACGCTAACACCGACCGGGGTCGCGGGCCCAGCAGGGCATCCGCCTGACCTGCGGGAGCGGCCGGTCCACCGACTTCTGGGTACGCTTCCGATCATGCGGGTTGACGCGCGAGGCTTCACGTTCGAGGTGACCGTCGACGGTCCACCGGACGGCGTACCCGTCCTGCTGCTGCACGGTTTCCCTCAGCACAGTGGTGAGTGGGACGACGTGGTGCCGAGGCTGCACGCGGGTGGGCTGCGCACGTACGCGCTGGACCAGCGCGGCTACTCGCCCGGTGCCCGGCCCACGGCGGTGGCCGAATACCGGATCCCCGAACTCGTCACCGATGTGGTGGCGGTGCTCGACGCGCTCGGGCTGGACACCGTTCACCTGGTTGGCCACGACTGGGGCGCGGTCGTGGCCTGGGCGGTTGCCGCCCGGCACCCCGACCGGGTCCACACGCTGACCGCGGTGTCCGTGCCGCATCCGGCGGCCATGGCGCACGCCCTGGCCACCGACGGCAAGCAGAAGGCCCGCTCGTCGTACATCGCGTTGTTCCGCAAGCCGGACAAGGCGGAGAAGGTGCTGCTGGCGTGGCACGCCGCCGCGCTGCGCAAGCTGCTCGGCGGGGTGGGCGACGCGTCCCGGGTGAGCCGGTACGCCGACCCGATGCGCGAACCGGGGGCGCTCACGGCCGCGCTGAACTGGTACCGGGCGATGTCCCGCGCCGACCTGGCCGGTGTCGACCCGGTCGCGGTGCCCACCACGTACGTCTGGAGTGACCGGGACGTCGCCATCGGCCGGACCGCCGCCGAGGCGTGCGCGGCGAACGTCACCGGGGAGTACCGCTTCGTGCAGTTGCCGGGAGTGAGTCACTGGATCCCGGACGCGGCGCCGGCCCCACTCGCCGAGGCGATCCTGGCCCGAGTCGGCGGAGTGGCCTGAGCCGTGCGGGTCGACCAGGGAAAGCCGTCGTGACGACGGAGGCCAACGGACCCGGCAGCCGTCGCTCGACTTCGCGGTGCGCTGGCTGGCCCGCAATCGAACAACGGAGGACGTATGACGGTGAGTGCCGAGGACTACCTGACCGTGGTGACCGAGACGATCGGTCGGGTGGCCGCCAGTCAGCGGGAGGCGGTGGGGCGCGCCGCCGATCTGATCGCCGAGGCTGTCCGAGCCGACGGTGTGGTGCACGCGTTCGGCACCGGGCACTCGGAGGCCCTCGCGATGGAGATCGCCGGACGGGCGGGTGGTCTGGTGCCGACGAACCGGATCGCGTTACGCGACCTGGTGCTGCTCGGCGGTGAACCCGCCGAACGGCTCGGCCCGCTGCTGGAACGGGACCCGGCCGTCGCGCACCGCCTCTACGAACTGGCCCCGGTGCGCCCCACCGACGTCTTCGTGCTCGCCTCGAACTCCGGGGTCAACGGCGCGATGGTGGAGTTCGCCACGCTGGTCAAGGAGCGCGGTCACGGGCTGGTGGCGATCACCTCGACGCAGCACTCCGGCCGGATGACCTCCCGGCATCCGTCCGGCCGCAAGTTGGGCGATCTCGCCGACGTGGTGCTCGACAACGGTGCGCCGTATGGCGATGCGACACTGCCGCTGCCCGGCGGTGGCGCGGTCGGGGCGGTCTCCTCGATCACCGCGGCGCTGCTGGCGCAGCAGGTGACCGTCGAGGTGGTGGCGCGGTTGCTGGCGGCGGGGGAGCGGCCCCCGGTCTACCTGTCGGCGAACATCCCGGATGGTGACGCGCACAACAATGAGCTGGAAGCGCGGTACGCGGGCCGCATCCGACGCGGGTCCTGACGCCGTCACACGATGAACGGCAGATGTCGTGAACCTGTTTCGCGCTCGGCCGGGTGGGGCATTGGCGTTGCTGCCGGCGGCTGGGACCGCCGGCAGTAGCGTCTCACCGGAGGTAGCGCGTGTCCAAGGAGACCGATAAGCAGCGCTGGCAGCGCAACTTCGCCGACCTGCTGCAGGAGTTGCGGGTCGCCCAGACCGGCGTGCAGATCCTCTTCGCTTTCCTGCTCACCCTGCCGTTCAGTAACGGGTTCACCGAGACCACGGAGTTCCAGCGCGACGTCTACATCGTGGCGTTGCTCGCGGCGGCCGCCGCCACCGCGCTGATCATCTCGCCGGTGGCGTTCCACCGGGCGCTGTTCCGGCAGGGGCGCAAACCGGAGCTGGTCCGCTTCGCGCACCGGATGGCCACCGGCGGCCTCGCCTTCATGCTGATCGCCATGGTCAGCGCGGTGCTGCTGATCACCGACTTCGTGCTGGACCGGCCGATCGCCTTCGTGCTCAGTGCCCTGGCCGGAATCTGGTTCCTCACGTTCTGGGTGGCCCTGCCGTTCGCCCGACGCAACTGGGGTGAGGACGACATCGACGACGATGACGACGACCCGGACACCACCATCGGTCGCTGACCACCGCTGATCTTCACGCAGCGCTACCCCTGGGTAACAACCGGGGGTAGCGTGGCGGTAGTCGCGCACGTCGAACAGCCGCACCGAGCTTCGAGGGGGCAGCCGTGACCACGACGCAGGATGGCCGATCGGCACCGGACGGCCCCGACTCCGACCCCGTACCGAACGCCGGTGGCGTGGCCGCGCCCTTGCCGGCGGAGGCCGGGCAGGTCTCCGAGAAGGAGGCCCGACAGGTCGCCGAGGCCGCTCGCGAGTCCACCTGGGACCGACCCAGCTTCGGCAAGGAGCTGTTCCTCGGCCGGTTCCGGCTCGACCTGATCGACCCGTGGCCCCGATCCGATCCGGACGACGTGGCTCGGGCGGAGGAGTTCCTTGGTCGGTTCCGCGCCTTCCTGGCTTCCGAGGTGGATGGTGCGGCCATCGAGCGGGACGGGTCCATACCCGACTCGGTCTTCCACGGCTTGGCCGACCTCGGCGCGTTCGGCATGAAGATCGACCGGAAGTACGGCGGGATCGGGCTGAGCAACCTGCACTACTGCCGGGCGCTCATGTTGGCCGGTTCGGTCAGCCCGGCAATCGGCGCACTGCTCTCGGCGCACCAGTCGATCGGTGTGCCACAGCCACTGAAGATGTTCGGCACCGCCGAGCAGAAGCAACGCTTCCTGCCCCGGCTCGCGGCCGGTGAGGTGTCGGCGTTCCTCCTCACCGAGCCCGACGTCGGCTCCGACCCGGCGCGGTTGGCCACCATCGCCGAGCCGACCGAGGACGGCACAGGTTACCGGCTCAACGGGGTGAAGCTCTGGGCCACCAACGGCATCGTGGCCACCCTGCTGGTGGTGATGGCCCGGGTGCCGGCCGCGGCGGGCCGTCGGGGCGGGATCACCGCCTTCGTGGTGGAGGGCGACAGCCCGGGTATCACTGTCGAGCGGCGTAACGAGTTCATCGGCCTGCGCGGCCTGGAGAACAGCCTGACCCGCTTCCACGACGTTTTCGTGCCCGCCGAGAACGTCATCGGCGGCGAGGGCAAGGGGCTGAAGATCGCGCTGACCACGTTGAACACCGGTCGGCTCTCGTTGCCGGCCATGTGCGTGGGCGCCGGCAAGTGGGCCTTGAACGTGGCCCGGGGGTGGGCCGCCGACCGGGTCCAGTGGGGCCGGCCGGTGGGCGAGCACGAGGCGGTCGCGCAGAAGCTCTCCTTCATCGCCGCCACCACGTACGGCATGGAGACCATGCTCGACCTCTGCTGCCTGCTCGCCGACGACGACCGCAACGACATCCGGATCGAAGCGGCGCTGGTCAAGCTGTACGCCAGCGAGATGGCCTGGAAGATCGCCGACGAGCTGATCCAGATCCGGGGTGGGCGCGGCTACGAGACGGCCGACTCGTTGGCCGCCCGCGGCGAACGCCCGGCCGCCGTCGAGCAGATGCTGCGCGACCTGCGGATCAACCGGATCTTCGAAGGCTCGACCGAGATCATGCACCTGCTGATCGCGCGGGAGGCGGTCGACGCCCACCTGTCGGTGGCCGGCGACATCATCGACCCGGACGCGGGGCTGGGCCGCAAGGCCCGAGCCGGCGCGCGGGCGGGCGCCTTCTACGCGAAGTGGCTACCCACCCTCGCCGTGGGCCGGGGGCAGAGCCCTTCGGCGTACGCCGAGTTCGCCCCGCTCGCCGCGCACCTGCGCCAGGTGGAGCGTTCGTCACGCAAGCTGGCCCGGTCGACGTTCTACGCGATGTCCCGTTGGCAGGGAAAGATGGAGCGTAAGCAGGCGTTCCTCGGCCGGGTGGTGGACATCGGCGCCGAGTTGTTCGCGATGTCCGCGGTCTGCGTCCGGGCCACCGCCGAACGGGACAGCCGCCCGGAGAACGTCGAGCTGGCCGACCTGTTCTGCCGGCAGGCACGGGTGCGGGTGGACGCCCTGTTCGCCGCGCTCTGGGACAACACCGACTCCGTCGACACCGCCGCCGCGAAGCGCATCCTCGCCGGCCGTTACGCGGGCTTGGAGGAGGGCGTGCTCACCCCGTCCGAGGAGCTGCCCTGGGTGGCCCGCTGGTCGCCCGGCCCGTCCACCGCCGAGGACGTCCGCCGCCGCATCCCCCCGAAGCCGTAAGCCGCGCCACGCCGGCTGGCCGCCGTGCGGGCCGGCGGTGCGGGCTGGCGGCGTTGGTCAGCGGCGTTGGTCAGCGGGAGACGGCCCAGGCCAGCACGCCCGCCAGGATCAGACCGTTGAACCCGGCCAGGGCCAGGTACGCCGCAGGCGGGATCTTCCTGCCCCGGCGTACGAAGGAGACCAGGACGGCGGCGTAGCCGAGCAGCAGGACGGCGATGACGACGAGGAAGTAGAACACCCGACGACCTTAACGACCCCCGCGTCGGGCTGGACCTGCGCCTGGCCCAACGGCTGTTCCTCGCTGCCCGGATCGGGCGCGGTCGGTGGCCTCGGTGCCGTTTCGGTCCTACGGGCGTCACGCAGACGCCGGCGAACGACCTCAGCGGCCCCGGCCGCGTAGGCCGAGTTGGCGCAGCTCCAAGGCGGCCAGGGCGTCGACGGTCGCGTCGTCGCCGCGCCGCCACGCCTCGGCCACGTCCGGGCCGATCCGGGTCAGCTGGCCCAGCGGCTGCGTGGCCAGCGCGCGCAGGGCGAGCAGGTCCCGACCGGCCGGCCCGACGGCCAGCTTCGCCGCTGATCCGGCCCGGCGCATCCAACGGACCCGCAGCGGCAGCCACCCGAACAGCACGATGCCGAGCGGGAAGATCAGCACTGCGACGGTGAGGGCGAGGGCCAACTGGTCGACCAGGTGCTGCTGGTCCCGGCCGGCGTCGGCGAGCCCTCGGGCGGCGTCGGCGGCCTGCCGGAAAGGCGCGGTCAGCTCGTCACCGACCAGCGGAATCCGGCGGACCTTGCCGCCGGCGTCGGCCAGGTTGTCGGCGAGGCCACTCCCGGCGCCCTCCAGCTTCTGCCCCGGTACGGCGAGCTTCTCCACCAGGTCGTGCAGCCACAGCGCGCCGCGGATCGCCGCGTACACCCAGGCGACGACGAGCAGGTCGGTGAGCAACTGACGGGCGGCGGTCGGAAACCGATCGGCATAGATTTTCACGCCGGCCAGCGTGCCACGAACGCCCCGCCCGGTGTAGCCGTGAAGTGAGCCCGGAACGCGACCACGGCGCTGCTGGTCAGCGGAGGCAGGTCGGGCAGGTGCCGAAGATCTCCAGGGTGTGGCTGACGTCGGCGTAGCCGTGCTGCGCGGCGACCCGGTCGGCCCAGCTCTCCACGGCCGGGCCGGCAACCTCGACGGTACGACCGCAGACCCGGCAGACCAGGTGGTGGTGGTGCCCCTCGCTGCACCGGCGGTAGAGGTGCTCGCCGCCCGGGGGACGCATCACGTCGATCTCACCGGCGTCGGCGAGCCCCTGGAGGGTGCGGTAGACGGTGGTCAGGCCGACCCGCTCACCGCGCTGCCGCAGCATCGCGTGCAGGTCCTGCGCGCTGTGGAAGCCCTCCATCTCGCCCAGCAGCGCGCTCACCGCCGAACGCTGCCGGGTGTTGCGCACCGCGGCGCCGCTCTCGCTCATGATCCCTCCCCGGCGTGGCTGACCGCGTCCGCCACGATGTGCGCGACGTGCTCGTCGACCAGGCTGTAGGCGATTTCCCGGCCCCGGCGGGAGCCGCGCACCACGCCCGCTCCGCGCAACACGCGCAGGTGCTGGGAGACCAGCGGTTGCGCTGCCCCGAGCTTCTCCACCAACTCGTGCACGCACCGCTCGCCGCCGGCCAGCTCACTGACGATGGCCAGCCGGATGGGCGCGGACAGGGCGCGGAGCAACTCGCTGGCCCCGTCGAATCCGTCGTAGCCCGTCGCGCTGGTCATCCTGCAACGGTAACCAATGCCACCGACCTCCACCGACCAGGCTCAGCTCAGCACGACCTCGTGCGGTTCCGGTGTCGGGGCGGCGGTCGGCGTCGCCCGGCGACGCAGCACCCGCCAGACAGCGCTCGCCACGGCCACCACCAGGAACGATGCGATCGCCACCAGCACCACCGAGGCGCCCGGCGCGGTGTCCGCCGTGGCCGCCACCCAGACACCCGAGCCGGCGGCGAAGAGCCCGAGCGCCATCGCGGCGGCCATCGTGCTGCGGAAGCCCCGGGTGACCTGCTGGGCGGTGGCGACCGGCACCACCATCAACGCGCTGATCAGCAGCACTCCGACGGCCCGCATGGCGATGGTCACGGTGACCGCGGTGGCGACCGCGATCAGCAGGTTCAGCGTCCGGACCGGGAGACCGGAAACCCGGGCGTACTCCTCGTCGTGACTGACCGCGAAGAGCGCCGGCCGCAACGCGATCATCGTGACCAGGATCGCCGCGCCGAGCACCGCGATGGTGGTCAGGTCGGCGGGCGAGATGGTGGTCAACGACCCGAACAGGTAGGCGTTGAGGTTCGCGCTGGTCGCGTCGGAGAGACCAACCAGGAGTACGCCGCCAGCGATGCCGCCGTAGAAGAGCAGGGCCAGGGCCAGGTCACCGGAGGTACGCCCGCGGGCGCGGACGATCTCGATGGCGATCGCACCGATGGTGGCGGCGATCACCGCGACCAGCACCGGTGAGCGGTTGAGCAGCAGGCCCGCCCCGACGCCGGTCAGCGCCACGTGCCCCACACCGTCGCCGATCAACGCCAGCCGGCGCTGCACCAGGTAGATGCCGAGTGCCGGCGCGGCCAAGCCGATCACCAGCGCACCGATCAGGGCGCGCTGCATGTAGGGGTACTGGAAGAGTTCCATGGGTCAGTTGCTCCACAGCCCGGCGGGCTCGTCGTAGCAGTGCGGGTGCACGTGGTCGTGGTCGGGCTCCGCGTGGTGGCCGGCCGGGTCCGGCACCGCGCCGTCGTGAGCGATGCGACCCTCGTGGACGACGACGGCCCGGCTGATCACCGGGCGCAGCGGGCCCAACTCGTGGGCGACGAGCAGCACCGTTCCGCCGTGGGTGACGAAGTCGCGCAGCGCGTCGGCGAACGCCTCCTGGCTGGCCGCGTCCACCCCGGCGGTGGGCTCGTCGAGAACCAGCAGCTCCGGCCGACCGGCCAGGGCGCGGGCGATCAGGGTGCGCTGCTGCTGGCCGCCGGAGAGCGTGGAGACCGGGTCGCCGGCCCGGTCGGCGAGCCCGACCGCGCGCAGGGCCTCGTCGACGGCGGACCGGTCGGAACGGCCTGGCGGGCGGAGGATCCCCCGGCGGGCCAGCCGGCCGGAGGCCACCACCTCGCGGACGGTGGCCGGCACGCCGCCGCCGGCGCCCAGGCGCTGCGGGACGTACCCGATGCGCGCCCACTGCCGGAATCGGCGCAACGGCCGGTCGAAGAGCGTGACCGAGCCGGCGCTGATCGGCACCAGCCCGAGCACCGCGCGGATCAGGGTGGACTTGCCGGAGCCGTTGGCGCCGAGAATCGCGACCACCTCGCCGGCGTTCACGGTGAGCGAGATGTCCCGGAGCACGGGGCGGCCGTCGTAGCCGACCACCCCGTGCTCGACGGTGATGACAGGTGAGGTCACGAGCAGCTCAAGGCCGTCTGCAGGGTCCGTAGGTTGGTGCGCATCACCGAAAGGTAGTCCCCGTCGCTGCCGGCGGCGAGCCCTTCGATCGGGTCGAGCACGGCGGTCTTCGCGCCGACCTGACCCGCGATGGTCTCGGCCACCTTCGGGCTGACCAGGGTCTCGAAGAAGATCGTGGTGGCCTGGTGCTCCTTCGCCTCCTCGATCACGTGCGCGAGGCGCTGCGGCGAGGGCTCGACGTCGGGGCTGAGCCCGGTGATGCCGACCTGGTCGAGCTGGTAGCGGTCGGCGAGGTAGCCGAACGCGGCGTGGCTGGTGACGATCTCCCGCCGCTGGCAGGTCGCCAGACCGTGCTTGAACTCACCGTCCAGGGTCGTCAGGTCGGCGCGCAGGGCTGCCGCCCGGGCGGTGTAGTCGGCGGCGTGGTCCGGGTCGGCCTTGCCGAGCCGCTGGGCGAGTTGGTCGCCGATCCCGGCCAGCCGGGTCGGGTCGAGCCAGACGTGCGGGTCCTTGCCGCCGCTCTCCTCGGCGTGCCCTTCCTTGCCCTCGTGGTCGTGCCCGCCGGCGGACGCGTCCAGCAGCGGCTGCACGCTGGTCACGTCGAACGCCCGGTCGCCGCCGTTCTGGGCCACGGCGTCGTCCACCGCAGGCTGGAACCCCTTGAGGTAGACGATCAGCTCCGCGTCGCTGACCTCACCGACCTGGCTCGGGTTGAGTTCCAGGTCGTGCGGCTCGGCACCGGGCTTGGCCAGGTTGGTCACCCGGACCGCGTCGCCGCCGATCCGCTCGGCGAGGAACTGGAGGGGGTAGAACGCGGCCACCACGTCGACTCGCTGGGGGTCGGCGCCGGCGGCACCATCGGTGGAGCAGCCGGCCCCGGCGCTCAGGGTGAGGAGGGCGGTTGCGGCGGCCAGGACACGGTACGTGGTGCGGTTGCTCATGTCGTCAACTGTCCGTGGCAACGATAATGATTGTCAAAAACGCATGATTGCATGTCAGAGGAGCTTCGCGAGGCCCACCGTCACCAGCAGGGTCAGCATCATCAGTCGGATCAGCCGGGTCTGTGGCGCCTGAACCGCCCAGGTCGTCGCCAACAGGGCGATCAGGACCCCGGCGAGCGCGAGCGTCAGCAGCCCGCCGATCACCCCCGGGGTGAAGAACGCCACCAGCACCACCACCAGGGTGAGCAGGAACACCGACGTCGGGTTCGCCCCGGCCAACCGGGCGAGCAGAGGGCGCTGCGTACGCTGCATCCCACAGACTCTACGAGGAGGAACCCCCGGTGCTGGTGACCAACCGGTTCGTGGTCGACGTCGATACCGCCGACGACTTCACCGAACGGGCGCACGCCGCCCTCACCGCGCTGGCCGCCCGGCCCGGCTACCTGCGCGGCCAACTCGTCCGCGCGCTGGACGACCCCCGGCACTGGTCACTGGTCACCGAATGGGAGTCGGTCGGCACGTACCGGCGGGCACTCGGCGCCTTCGAGGTGAAGGTCAGCGCCGTGCCGCTGCTCGCCGAGTCCGTCGACGAACCCTCCGCCTACGAGGCGCTGGCCACCGCCGCGCCCGGTGGGGCCGTAGTCGTCGCCGAGAGTGATCGGGCTGCGGGTCCTTACCGCTGAGCCGGCGGACACTACGCTGCTCCTATGACCGCACCCGCCCCGCCACCCGGTCCCGGGGTGGCTCCGCCGTTCGCCGCGCCCCCCACCGAGGGCCGCCGGACCCGGCTCTGGATCGGCCTCGGCGTCGGCGCGCTCGCCGTGGTGCTCTGCTGCGGCGGCGGTGGCACGGCCGTCGTCGGCCTGGCCGTCAGCGGAGTCCAGGCGATCCGGGAACAGGCCCGCACCGTAACCGGCGACTACTACCAGGCGCTGGTCGAACGGAACTACGGGCGGGCGTACGACCAGCTCTGCGACGACGCGCAGCGGCGGGAGTCCCGGCCGGAGTTCGAGCGGCGCGCCGCTGCCGAACCACAGGTGACCGCGTTCCGGGTGGGTGAGGTGGACACCACCTACCTGACCGTTCCGGTCGACGTGAGCCTCGCCGGCGGCGACCGGGAGCGGCAACAGGTCAGCCTCGGCCAGGACGGGCAGACCGGCGGCGTGGAGGTCTGCGAGGTCAACTGACCCGCCCCCCGGTATTCTGCTGGGCTCGGGGGGTTGGTCGTCGTACCGTTGTCCCCGAACCGACCGTTCCATCCACATCTCGCCCCCGCCGACCGCCAGCCGGCGTAGGAGGAAACATGCCAGCCGACCGTATCGACGCCGTCGTCAGCCTCGCCAAGCGCCGAGGCTTCGTCTTCCCCTCCAGTGAGATCTACGGAGGCACCCGATCGGCGTGGGACTACGGCCCGCTCGGCGTGGAGCTCAAGGAGAACGTCCGCCGGCAGTGGTGGAAGACCATGGTCCAGCAGCGCGACGACGTCGTCGGCCTGGACTCCGCGGTGATCCTGGCCCGGAAGGTGTGGGAGGCGTCCGGTCACATCGCCGAGTTCGTCGACCCGCTCACCGAGTGCCAGTTCTGTCACAAGCGGTTCCGGGCTGACCACCTCGAAGAGGCGTACGCCGAGAAGCACGGCAAGCCGCTGACCTCGCTCCAGGAGCTCAACTGCCCCAACTGCGGCAACAAGGGCACCTTCACCGAGCCGAAGATGTTCAACGGCCTGATGAAGACCTACCTGGGCCCGGTGGAGAGCGACGAAGGGCTGCACTACCTGCGCCCGGAGACCGCGCAGGGCATCTTCGTCAACTACAAGAACGTCGAGACGGTCGCCCGTAAGAAGCCGCCGTTCGGCATCGCGCAGACCGGTAAGTCGTTCCGCAACGAGATCACCCCCGGCAACTTCATCTTCCGGACCCGCGAGTTCGAGCAGATGGAGATGGAGTTCTTCGTCGAGCCGGGCACCGACGAGCAGTGGCACGAGTACTGGCTCCAGGAGCGCTGGAACTGGTACCTCGACCTCGGCCTCTCGGCGGACAATCTGCGCCTGTACGAGCACCCCAAGGAGAAGCTGTCGCACTACTCGAAGCGGACGGTGGACATTGAGTACCGCTTCCAGTTCGGTGGCACCGAGTTCGCCGAGCTGGAGGGTGTCGCCAATCGCACCGACTTCGACCTCTCCACGCACAGCAAGCACTCCGGCGTCGACCTGTCGTACTTCGACCAGAGCAAGAGTGAGCGCTGGATGCCGTACGTCATCGAGCCGGCGGCGGGTCTGACCCGCGCGGTGCTCGCCTTCCTGCTGGAGGCGTACGACGAGGACGAGGCGCCGAACACCAAGGGCGGCGTGGACAAGCGCACCGTGATGCGGTTCGACCCGCGGCTCGCCCCGGTGAAGGTGGCGGTGCTGCCGCTGTCCCGCAACGAGGCGCTGTCGCCCAAGGCCAAGGACCTCGCCGCGCTGCTGCGCAAGCGCTGGGTGGTGGAGTTCGACGACTCGCAGGCGATCGGCCGCCGCTACCGCCGGCAGGACGAGATCGGCACCCCGTTCTGCGTCACCGTCGACTTCGACACCTTGGACGACAACGCGGTGACGGTGCGCAACCGGGACACCATGGCCCAGGAGCGCGTCTCCCTG
Organism: Micromonospora inaquosa; assembly: GCF_003857055.1. GTDB lineage: Bacteria > Actinomycetota > Actinomycetes > Mycobacteriales > Micromonosporaceae > Micromonospora > Micromonospora inaquosa. Next base: position 12,420 of record NZ_QGSZ01000373.1, read on the forward strand.
GACCAGGTCGAGCGCTACCTGATCGAGCGCCTCCCGGGCTGCTGAGACTCCGCACACGGGGCCTCGGCCGACGCGATGAGCGCCGGTCGGGGCCCCGTACACTTGTCCGGTGACTGCCTCGACCGTGCCGGCGCTGCGCCCGTTGACTCTCGGGCCGTACCAGGTGTGGCCGCCGGTCGTGCTCGCGCCGATGGCCGGGATCACCAACGTCGGGTTCCGTCGGCTCTGCCGGGAGCAGGGCGGCGGCATCTACGTCTGCGAGATGATCACCACCAGGGCGCTGGTCGAGCGCAACCCGAAGACGCTGCGCATGATCGCGTTCGGCGACGACGAGAAGCCCCGCAGCCTCCAGCTCTACGGCACCGACCCGGAGATCACCGCCGCCGCCGTGCGGATCGTCGTCGAACGCAACCTGGCCGATCACATCGACCTCAACTTCGGCTGCCCCGTACCCAAGGTCACCCGGCGGGGTGGGGGCGCGGCGCTGCCGTGGCGGCGCCGGCTCTTCGCGCGACTGGTGCGGTCCGCGGTGGCCGCCGCGGCACCGTCCGGGGTGCCGGTCACGGTCAAGATGCGCAAGGGCATCGACGACGACCACCTGACGTACGTCGAAGCCGGGCTCGCCGCCCAGGAGGCCGGCGTGGCCGCGGTGGCCCTGCACGGGCGGACGGCCTCACAGCGCTACTCGGGCACCGCCGACTGGGACGCGATCGCCACCCTGAAGCAGGCCCTCGACGTGCCGGTGCTCGGCAACGGTGACATCTGGGAGGCCGACGACGCGCTGCGCATGGTGGCCCACACCGGCGTCGACGGGGTGGTCATCGGGCGCGGCTGCCTGGGCCGACCGTGGCTCTTCGCCGACCTGGAGGCCGTCTTCAACGGTCGGTCGGAGCGGCGGCTACCCACCCTCGGCGAGGTGGCGGTGACCATGCGCCGGCACGCCGAGCTGCTGGTCGACCAGTTCACGGCCGGCGCGCGCAACCCGGCCCGCGGTGAACGGGACGGCTGCACCGACTTCCGCAAGCACGTCGCCTGGTACCTCAAGGGTTTCCCGGTCGGCGGCGAACTGCGCCGCTCGCTGGCGATGATCGAAAGCCTGGCCCAGCTCGACGACCTGCTCGGCAAGCTCGACCCGGCGGAGCCGTTCCCGGTGACCGCCCTCGGGCAGCCGCGCGGGCGCACCAACTCACCCGGCAAAGTCTTCCTGCCGGAGGGCTGGCTGGCCAGCCGAGACGACGACACGGTCCCCGAGGGCGCCGAGATGGACGACTCCGGCGGCTGAGCCCCTGGCCGTTCGGGTGGAGGCGCTCCGCGACAGTCCCTCCTGAACGCGGGCTCGAAGCAGAGTCCGTGCCGGCGCGCGACGGTGATCCCCGAGTCCTCGGGTGGTGGCGCCCGGCCCTTCGTCGACGTTCCGCGCAGAGGCTGGCAGATGAGTGTGACGCCCTATCGAGCTGATGTCGTAAACGAATCATCCGCTCGGCTGGGTCGGGCATGCCTTTGATCGGCGATGCGCCTGATTGTTCGTGCGCCTGATTGTTCGTGCGCCTGATTGGTCGTGCGCCTGATCGGTCATACCCCTGAACGGCGATGCCCTTGATCGGCGATGCCCCTGATTCGTCTACGACATCAGCTCCAAAGGACCCGTGACACAGTCCGTGGGGTCGCCCACCGTGGTCGGGTGGTTCGGTCCGGTGGGTGGCTCGCCGGCCG
>NZ_QGSZ01000375.1 GCF_003857055.1 Micromonospora inaquosa
CTACCGTCACCGTCCGGGTTATGGCAATCTGATCAGCCAGCGGAGCTCCAGGTTCAAGGGCGTCTTAGAGTGACCACCCTCTATACCGGAGCTCCGCTGCTTTACGTCCTAGACACGCCTTGACACCCCGACTAACCGCCTAACTGAACGGCGTTGGGTCTAGAGATATGTCCACCATCAACGGCACCGAGATCAAGAAGGTCGTCGTGGCTTGCGACGCCGGCATGGGCAGCAGCGTGATGCTGGCCAGCCAACTTCGGCGACAACTGGCGAAGAACGCGGTGACCGTCGAACACACGCCGGTCAACTCGATCCCGGCGGACGCGGACGTGGTCATCTGCCACCAGGGGCTCGCCGCGCGGGCCCGGGTCAGCGCACCCGACAAGGTGATCGTGCCGATCCAGGTGTTCATCGGCGACCCGGCCGTCACCAGGGTCGTGAACGCGGTACAGCGCGGTGGTGAGCTGAGTGGCTGAGCTGCTGGCCCGTGACGCGATCCGGCTCGACGAGCGGGCCGGATCGCGGGACGAGGCGATCAGCCGCTGCGGCGCGGTACTCGTTGAGGTCGGCGCGGTCGCCCCGGCGTACGTGGACGCGATGCTCGCCCGCGAGCAGAGCGTCTCCACGTACATCGGAGAGGGCGTCGCCATCCCGCACGGCACGCTGAACAGCAAGGAGTCGGTCCAGCGCGACGCCCTCGCGGTGCTGCGCTTCCCCGATGGCGTCGACTGGGACGGCTTCGACGTGCGGGTCTGCGTCGCCATCGCCGCAGCCGGCGACGGGCACGTGGACATCCTGGCCCAGCTCGCCTCGGTGCTGATGGACCCGGCGCAGGCGCAGCGGCTACGAGAGTCGGCGAGTGTCGATGACGTGATCACCATCCTTGAAGGGAAGCCCTTGTGAAGGTTGTCCGATTCCACGCACCCGGTGACGTCCGCATCGAGGACGCGCCCGAGCCCACGCCGGGCCCCGCCGACGTGAAGATCCGCGTCCGCGCCTGCTCCACCTGCGGCACCGACGTGAAGATCTCCCGCTTCGGCCACCACCACATCGCCCCGCCGCGCGTCATGGGCCACGAGATCGCCGGCGAGATCATCGAAGTCGGTGGCGACGTCACCGGCTGGCGGCCGGGGGACCGGGTCCAGGTCATCGCCGCCATCCCGTGCGGTAACTGTGCCGAGTGCCGGCGCGGCCGGATGACCGTCTGCCCCAACCAGGTGTCGATGGGGTACCACTTCGACGGCGGGTTCGCCGAATACCTGGTCGTGCCGCACAACGTCCTCACCGTCGACGGACTCAACCGGATCCCCGAGGGACTCAGCTTCGCCGAGGCATCCGTCGCCGAGCCTCTCGCCTGCGTCCTCAACGGCCAGAACCTCGCCGATGTGGGGGAGGGCGACGACGTGGTCGTCGTGGGCTCCGGCCCGATCGGCTGCCTGCATGTCCGCCTGGCCCGCTCGCGCGGCGCGGCCCGGGTGTTCCTCGTCGACCTCAACCGCGAACGCCTCGACCTGGCCGCCAACCTGGTCCAGCCGGACGCGGCGATCTGCGGTGCCGAGACCGACGTCGTCGACGCGGTGCTCAAGCTCACCGAGGGCCGGGGTGCCGACGTCGTCATCACCGCCACGGCCGCCGGCGTCGCCCAGGAGCAGGCGGTGCAGATGTCCGCGCGGCAGGGCCGGATCAGCTTCTTTGGCGGCCTGCCGAAGGACAAGCCCGTCATCTCCCTGGACTCCAACCTGGTGCACTACCGCGAACTGACCATCGTCGGTGCCAACGGCTCCAGCCCGGAGCACAACAAGGAAGCGCTGCGACTCATCGCCAACGGCTCCGTGCCGGTCGCCGACCTCATCACCCACCGCCTGCCGCTCGACCGCGCCCTCGATGCCTTCGGCATCGTGGCGCGCGGCGAAGCGATCAAGGTGACGATCGAACCATAGGAGGATCCGTTGCCCACCAGAACAGTCCTCGTCGGTTCCGCCAGCGGGCTGCACGCCCGCCCGGCGGCACTCTTCGTCGCCGAGGCGGCGAAGCAGCCGGTGCTGGTCACCATCCGCACCGGCGACAAGAAACCCGTGCCGGCCCGCAGCATGCTCGCCGTGCTGTCGCTCGGCGCCAAGAAGGGCACCGAGGTCACCCTGGAGGCCGACGGCGACGACGCGCAGGCCGCCGTCGACACCCTGGCCGATCTCCTCGAACGTGATCTGGACGCTGTCGATGCGTGAACTTCGGGGGATCGGGGCCAGCCCCGGTGGTGCGGCGGGGCCGGTTTACCGGCTGGCCCCGCCTCCGGCCCTGCCGCCGTTGGTGGAGCCCGTTGATCCCGAAGCCGAGAAGACGGCCGTCCGGGCCGCGGTCCTCGCCGTCGCCGCCGACCTGACCCGTCGCGCCGACACCGCCCTGGAAGCGACCGCCGCCGAGGTCCTGCGCGCGCAGGTCATGATGGCGCAGGACGAGACGCTTATCGACGCGGCCGACATCGCCATCGACGGCGGTGCGGACGCGCCGCACGCGATCACCGACGTGCTCGCCGGGCACCGGGCCGTCTTCGAAGCCGCGGGCGGGTACCTCGCCGAGCGGGTCAGCGACCTCGACGACCTGCGGGACCGCCTCGTCGCGGCATGCCTGGGGCAGCCGATGCCGGGCGTGCCGGACCCTGGCCATCCGTACCTGCTCATCGCCCGCGACCTGGCGCCCGCCGACACCGCCGGCCTCGAACCGGCCATGGTGCTGGGCCTGGTCACGGCCGAGGGCGGACCGACCAGCCACACCGCGATCCTGGCCCGGACACTCGGTATCCCGGCCGTGGTCCGCTGCGCGGGCATCCTGGACGTGGCCGACGGGGCGTTGGCCAGTCTCGACGGCGCGAGCGGCGTCGTGGTGGCCGGCGTCTCCGCGGAGACGGTGACCACTGTCAACGCGGACCGGCTCGCGGAGATCGAACGCCGCGCCCGCTCCCATGGCCCCGGGCGGACCGCGGATGGCCATCCTGTTGCGCTACTGGCCAACATCGGCTCCGCCCGCGACATCACCGGTGAGGTGGAAGGCGTCGGCCTGTTCCGCACCGAGCTGCTCTACCTCGACCGCGTCGACCCGCCGTCGCACGAAGAACAGGTCGCCGCGTACCGCGACGTCTTCGCCGCGCTGCCCGGCCGCAAGGTCGTCGTGCGCACCCTCGACGCCGGTGCCGACAAGCCGCTGCCGTTCCTGCGTCTGGCCGATGAACCCAACCCTGCGCTGGGCGTCCGCGGTCTGCGGGTCGCCCGGCAGGCACCTTCCGTGCTTACCGCACAGTTGGCCGCGATCGCAGCGGCGGCTGCTGCGACGGACGCCGACGTATGGGTAATGGCGCCGATGGTCGCGACGGTGGCGGAGGCTGCAGCATTCACCGAGTCCTGCCGCGAGCATGGCCTGCCGACCGCCGGCGTGATGATCGAGGTGCCGGCCGCGGCCCTGCGCGCCAGCCAGCTAATGTGCCACGCGGACTTCCTCAGCGTCGGCACCAACGACCTCAGCCAGTACACGTTCGCAGCTGACCGCATGTGCGGCGACCTCGCTGACCTGCTCGACCCGTGGCAGCCCGCGCTGATCGCGCTCCTCGCATCCTGCGCGGCAGCCGGCGTCGAGGCGGGTAAGCCAGTCGGCGTGTGTGGAGAGTCCGCGGCAGATCCCAGTTTCGCCCTGGTACTGGCGGGCCTGGGCATCACCAGCCTGTCCATGGCGCCCCGCAGCATTCCGGCGGTGCGCGAGTCCCTGGCCGCGCACACCGTGAACGAGTGCCGCCAGATCGCCGAGGCGGCCCTTGCTGCCCCCAGCCCGGAGGCAGCAAGGGCGGCGGCGGCCGGTGCTTCGCGCCAGCTCCGGTTCGGCGACGGCGTGTCCGTGCGGTGAGCGGGTGAGGTGGAGGTGCCGCGTTTCGACGGTGAGACCAAGCGATAGGGCTCAGCAGCGCGGTCACACTCGTTGTGGCAGGGTCATGCGGAGTTGCGCCACTTGCGGCCGTTCCGGCCGATGAGCCGGTCGGCGTCGGTCGGGCCCCAGGAGGCGGCCTCGTAGGTGGGGATCGGCGAGTTGTCCTTCGCCCAGTTGTCGATGATCGGGTCGACGATCCGCCAGCACTGTTGCACCTCGTCGCTGCGGATGAACAGCGACGCGTCACCGATCAGCGCGTCCAGGAGCAGACGCTCGTACGCCTCCGGGGACTCCTCGACGAACGTCTGGTCGTAGGAGAACTCCATTGTGGCGGTGCGGACCCGGAAGGAGTGGCCCGGCACTTTGGCGCCGAAGCGCAGCGAGATGCCCTCGTTCGGCTGGATCCGCAGGATCAGCGCGTCGGCATCGAGGCCGGTGAGCTGGTCGGTCGGGATCGGCAGGTGCGGCGGCCGTTGGAACTGCAGTGCCACCTCGGTGAGCCGGGCCGGCAAACGCTTGCCGGTGCGTACGTAGAACGGCACCCCGGCCCAGCGCCAGTTGTCCACGTTGAGCCGCATAGCGGCGTAGGTCTCGGTCCGCGACAGGGGGTCGACGCCGGTCTCCTCGCGGTAGCCGGCCATCAGTTCTTGGCGGGTGCCGCCCCGGGTGTACTGTCCCCGGACCGCGGCCTCGGCGATGTCCCGGTCGGTGGGGAGCCGGATCGCCTGCAGCAGCTTCACCTTTTCGTTGCGCAGGCCCTCAGCCTCGAATGAGGCTGGTGGCTCCATCAGTGCCAGCGCGAGGACCTGGAGTACGTGGTTCTGCACGATGTCCCGCATCGCGCCGGCGTCCTCGTAGAAGCCGCCGCGGGTGCCGACGCCGAGGGTCTCGGCGACGGTGATCTGCACGTGGTCGACCCAGGAGCGATCCCAGATGGGTTGGAAGATCGAGTTCGCGAAGCGCAGCGCCAGCACGTTCTGGACGGTGTCCTTGCCCAGATAGTGATCGATGCGAAAGACCTGGTGCTCGTCGAACGCGCTGTGCACGACGCGGTCGAGCTCGCGGGCCGTGACCAGGTCGCGCCCGTACGGCTTCTCGATGACCAGGCGGGAGAAGGAGCCTTCGCGTGGCTGGTTGAGCCCGACACCAGCCAGTCCGTTGATCACCGGCTCGAAGGCTCCGGCCGGGGTGGACAGGTAGAAGAGCCGGTTGCCGGACGTGCCCCGCTGTGCGTCCAGCTCGTCGAGGGTCTCCACGAGCCGCTTGTAGGTCTCCGGGTCGTCGTAGCCGCCGGCCACGTACCGCACGCCGCCCTGGAGCTGGCGCTTGCTGGCGAGGGTGCGTTCGCCCAGGGCGCTCTCGGCGAACTGCTCGTCGGTCATCGGCGTGCGCGCGACGCCGACCAGCGCGAACTGGTCCGGTAGCCGCTCGTGCCGGGCCAGGCTCTCGACTGCGGGCAGCAGCTTGCGCCGGGTCAGGTCACCGGAAGCACCGAAGATCACCAGCGTGGCCGGCGGGGCACTCCGCTCCTGGATGAGCTGAGATGCGTGGTCCATGGTCTGCGTTCCTCCGGGCACAAGGGATGTGGGGTGGGGCTGGCGTGCTGTCAGGCCAGGAATTGTGCGGTTACGGCGGTGGTGTCCGGGGGCCACGCGGCGGGGTCCGGTGGTCGCGGAGCTTGAGCGTCGCATGCCGGGTTGACGGGTAGGCGACTCGGTGGCGATTCGGTCACCGCTCTTCCCGGGTGATGTCGACGAGGTCGGCCACATCGCCAGGGTACGGAGGCACCCGGTCCGCGTGCCATCCCGTGTTCGAATGCCGGCCGAGCTGCCGGCCGAGCGTCGAGATCCGTGCGCTTTCCACGTCGGGGTGGAACCGGCGGAGGCAGCATTGGGTCTCATAAACGTGATGACGCGAATTCGACTTGTCTCGGTGTTGGTGTGGACATCGCTGGCGGCTCTGACGGTGGCATGTGGGGCCGCCACTGAACCACCCACTGCAAGATCAGGTCTGACCTCTGAGCCCGAGCCGAGCACATCGAAACAGACGAGCACGGGTGGTGGTGATGCCGCCGTCTGGGATCTCGGGCTGGACCAGCGCCTTCAGAGATCGTCCACGAGGTTCACCGCCCTCGTCTCGCGACTGGACTGCAACAACGGGATCACGGGGGAGGTCTCGGCACCGGAAATCCACATCAGCGAGTCCGAGGTCGTCGTGACTTTCAGCGTCGCTCCGATGCGGCCGCATGCTGCAGCGTGCCCCGCCAACGATCAGGTTCCCTACACGGTCGATCTCGGTGAGCCTCTGCGGGACAGAGCGTTGGTGGATGGCCGGTGTCTGGCCGGCGGGGAAGCGGCAACTACGTCCTTCTGCGCCACTGGCCCCACGCGCTTCAGGCCGTGATGCCCATCTGGGCGCGTTTCCTCCTGGTGTCCCGCAACGCACTGACATACCGCGTCGCGTGGTTGTCGCCTCGCGACCATGTCAGGCGTCGTCCGAGGCCACGACGTCAAGCATCACCCAGCACGTAACCAAACCGGGGCGCGACCACCGGAACGGCCGGTCGGTCGAGGGTGGGTGTCCGACGACCGACGGACACCTGCCCTCGCCAACGACCGGAGCTTCGACGCTGGAACGTGGTCATTCGACTGCAGCGCACCAGCCTTCGGGAACATTTCGGTCAGGAGCAGACCCCCCGGGGTGGGAACGACCGGCAGCGCTCAGACGGGCGCGGGCAGGGCCTCCATGGCCATGGCGAGCGAACCGAGCAGCGCGGCGTCCTGGGCGAATGCCGACAGGACGATGTCCGGCCGGTACGGCAGCGCGTGGGTGAGCCGCTCGATGAGCAGCTCCCGCACCACCTCGTTGCCTGCGACGCTGCCGACCAGCACGATCCGCTGCGGGTCGAGCAGGAGACAGCAGGTGACGAGTTGGCGGGCCAACTCGTCGACGCGCTGACGCAACTCGTCGCGGGCCCGGCCGGGCTGCGCTGCGGCGGTGCAGAGCGCGGCGGCCTGGCCGGTCAGCCCCAGCCGCTGCGCCAGCTCGTCCAGGGCTCGACCGGAGAAGGTCGTCTCCAGCATCGGCTCCAGGCCGGCGGGCCAACTGTGGTCGGTCAGACCGTAGGCGATCTCCCCGGCCGCACCGTGGAAACCGGCCATCACCTCGCCGCCGACCGTCACCGCCGCGGCCACCCCGGTCCCGATGCCGATCACCAGGCCCGGATCGATACCTCGCAGCGCACCGAGGCGCAGCTCGGCGTAGGCGGCCGCGTTGAGGTCGTTCGACACCCGCACGGAGGTCAGCCCGAGGTGGGCGCGGACCGCGTCGGCCAACCGCAGCTGCTCCCAGCCGGGTACGTTCGGCGCCAGTTCGATGTCGTGGTCGTGGACCACCCCGGGGGAGGCGATGCCGGCCGCCACGAGCGTGCCGCCGGTGCGGGCCACGAGTTCCCGGGCCCGGTCGAGAGCCCGGGTGAGGGCCTGCTGCGCGCCTTGCTCGGCGTGCGTGGGCAGTCGCTCGGAGACGAGCAGCCGACCGTCGGCGTCGCCCACACCGATCGCCATCTTCGTGCCGCCGAAATCGACGCCGAGCAGCCGCGGGATTGCCGATTGTTCCATGGTGATGTCAGATCGCCCTTCGGGCCGTCGGTCCAGGCTGTGCCGCGGTCGCGGCGACACAACATTCTTGTTCACGCGGTGCTGCGTCTGTTGCCCCGTCACCGGCCCACCCTCGCCGCGACCGCCTCGGCCAGCGCCTCGTCGGCACGGGCCAGGCGGTCCCGGAACGCATCCACCCGTGCCGATACCGCGGCCAGCATGGTACGCAACTGCGCGACCTGTTCCCGTACGGCCGCTTCTCCCGGGCCGTCGGCCTGGGCCCGGCCGAGCACGAATTCCGGGTGGACCGCGGCGGCCAGCAGGTCCCGGATCGCGGCCTCGTCGAGCTGGTCGGCCAGACCGAGGTCGGCGGCGGTCGACCGGACGTCCTGTTCGGTCCAGGTGGCCGGCGGGCCGGTCCGCACCAGTCGGCCGAGCAGCGAGTGGGCGCCCCGGAACGGAACGCCGTGGCGGGCCAGCGCGTCGGCGGCGGCCGTCGTGGTGGCACCCGAGGCGACGATCTCCTCGCTGGTCGGCGGACGCAGCGGGTCCAGCTCCGCGATCAGCCCGCCGAGCAGGGAGAAGAACCGGTACGCCCGGTCGTCACCGTCCCAGAGCCGGGCCTGCACGTCGGTGGTGGCGTTGTTGGAGTCCTCCCACCAGGCGGCACCGACGTTGTTGAGCACGCTGACGGCATCGCCCGCCGCTGCGCCGGCCATCGAGACGAGGTGTTCCAGCACTACCGGGTTGCGCTTCTGCGGCATGATGCTGCTGCCCTGGGTGAACGAGCCGGGGGTGACGACCCAGCCCCAGCTCAGCCAGTCCATCAGGGTGCGGGCCAGCCGGGCGCCCGTGGCGAGGGCCTGCGCGTTGAGGGTGGCGACCCGGACGAGGTGGTCGGCGCCGGCCACCGCCTCGTACGAGTTGACGATGAGTCGCTCGAAGCCGAGCAGGTCCGCCAGGCGGCGGGGCGAGATGTCCAGGTCGGTGCCGGCGAAGGCGCAGGAGCCCAGGGGCGAACGGTTCATCTCGTCCAGCAGGTCGGCGTAGGCGAGCCCTTCGCCGGCCAGCGCCTCGGCGTAGCCGGCGAAGACATGCCCGATGCTCGTCGGCTGGGCGGGGCGGCGGTGGGTGTAGCCGGTTACCACCACGTCGGCGTGCCGGTCGGCCCGGTCCAGCACCGTCCGGCCGGTCGCGAGCATCGCGTCCAGCACCTGAAGGAGCTGATTGCGCAGCACCATCCGGAAGACGCCGGCGTCGAGATCGTTACGGCTGCGCGCGAGCTGCACGCTGAGCTGGGACACCTCGACCTCGCAGGCGGCGGCGAGGCGCTTCTCCAACGTGTAGTAGACGTCCTCGACGCTGCCGTCGTAGTCCAGGTCCTCGGGCCGGTCTTCGGCGAGGACGAGCAGCCCGCGCAGCATCATCGTGGCGGAGTCGGCGGGGATCAGCCCTTGTTCGGCGAGCATGACGACGTGGGCCTGGCTCGCCTTGACCATCGCGGGGTACAGGTGGGCGGCGTGGTGATCGAACACGACGCGCAGGTGGTGCTGCTGGTAGGTGGTCAGTGATGGGGTCATCGTGGTCTCCCAATGCGGTGCGTTGTCCTACGGGTGACGAGCAGGGTCATCCAGTGGCCGGGTCCGACCGGTCCCGTCCGCGCTGGTCGGAACGGGCGGCCTGGTTGGACGAGGCGGGCCGGTCCGCCCCAGGCGGGCCGGGTAGCGGCGAGGCCAGCCACGCCTCGATCACCTCACGCAGCCGCGCGCCGGCTAGCTGGCGGATCCGTCGCCCGGCCGACTCGTTGGCCAGCGAGACATGACCGGACCAGCCCTGCCACGGGTCGGGCCGCGACTCCACCAGCACGTACGGGTAGCCGGTGGCCAGCTTCGGCTTCGGCGGCAGGTCCGGTGTGTCGTCCAGGTGCACCGTCGCGGGGTCAAAGCCGATAACGGCCGAAGTCTCGTACGCTCCGCCGTGTCCCCGGGACGGCAGGGCGCCGAAGATCTCGCCCGTCTCGTCCGGGCTGACCAGCTGGAACCAGTTGGCGAGCAGCAGGCTCGCCAGGTGTCGGCCGGAGACCCACTCCATGGCGGCACGGACCGTGGAGAGGTTGGCGTCGTGACCATTGACCACGAGGAGCCGAGGGAAACCCGCCTCGACAATGCCGGCGAGCACGTCGCTGAGGTACCCGACGGCGATCTCGGGCCGTAGCGCCACCGTGCCCGGCCATGGCCGGGTCTGGCCGGGGCAGGCGGCGTACGGTGCGGCCGGGAAGAGCACGGCACGGGCGGACCCGGCAGCCAACTCTCCGGCGAATCCTTCGGCGAGGAGCAGGTCGGTGCCGAGTGGCAGGTGCGGGCCGTGCCACTCGACGGCGCCGACCGGTAGTACCGCGAGGTCCGCCGCCTCGGCCACAGCGGCGAGCGCGTGGCCGGGGACCCGGGTGATCGGCAGCAGCCCGCCCTCGGCCCGCCAGCGATCGATCAGTTCGTCCACTGAACGGCCTTCCTGGTCGCGGTGCGGCTGCTTTCCAGCCGGCCGGAGAACCACATCACCACGAAGATGAGCAGCACCTGGAGCATGCCGTACGCCGCCGCGGTACCGAGTTCGAAGGAGTACATCCGATTGTTGATCGCCACCGAGATCGGCACTGTGGAAGAGGTGTAGATCAGCACCGAGGCGACGAACTCGCCGACACCGTGCACGAACGCCAGCAGTCCGCCGGCGAGCACGCCGGGCAGCATCAGCCGCAGGGTGACGCTGCCGAAGGCCCGCGCCCAGGAGGCACCGAGGTTGCGCGCGGCCTCCTCCAACGACGGATCGATCAGTGCCAGGGCCGCTGAACTGGACCGGAACACGATCGGCAGGAACCGCACGAAGTAGGCCAGCGGCAGGATCCAGAAGGTACCGACCAGGACCTGCCCGAGACTGAAGGCGTTGCCGGTGCTGAACGCCGAGATCAGGTTGATCGCGACGACCGTTCCGGGCAGCGCCCACGCGATCATCACCGCCACGTCGAGAAGACCCCGCCCGACGAACCGCAGCCGTCGCACCGCGTACGCGATGAGCACGCCGATCCCCACGCAGCCGACGACCGCGATCAGGCTCATCTGCACCGAGTTGAGGATGGGCTGGAAGGCCTTGGGGTCGGAGAAGATCGTGACGAAGTTGTCGAGCGTGTACGTCGTCGGCAACACCTGGGTGGTCCAGGAACGGTTCTCGGAGAAGGCCACGAGCGCGATCGTGGCGACCGGTGCGAGCAGGACGATCGTGGCCAGCACCGAGGCGAGCGGGGCCAACCAGCGACCGATCGGATTGTTGATCTCCCGCCGGGTCGCCGAGATCCCCTTTGACTGCGACTGGTAGCTGCGCCGACCCTCGTACCACCGCATCGACAGCAGGAAGATGATGGAGACGATTCCCAGCACGGAGGCGTACGCCGAGGCCATCGGCAGGTCGCCGTTGGTGCGGTTGATGTAGATCTGCATCGTCATGGTCTGGCTGACGTTGAACAGCAGCGGCGCGGTGTACGACGCCAGCGAGGTCATGAAAACCAGCAGGGACGCCGAGACCAGCGCCGGGGTGAGCATCGGCAGCATGACGGTCCGCCAGACCCGCACCCGGCCAGCACCGAGGTTGTACGCCGCCTCCTCGACTGACGGGTCCATTCCGGCCAGCGCCGCGGCGGCGGCCAGGTAGAAGAACGGGTACATGGTGAACGTGTGCACCACGAGGACCCCGGCGATCCCGTCGAAGGCGAGGACCGGCTTGTCGGTGCCGAAGAGCGCCTGTAGTCCACGCGGCAGGATGCCGATGTTGCTGTAGAGCAGTTGGAAAGACACGGCACCGATCAGCGGCGGCAGCGCCGCCGGCACCAGGATGAACGCCTCGAGGAGCCGGCGCCCCCGGAAGGTGAACCGCTTGAGCAGGAAGGCCATCGAGACGCCGACGGTGCCGCAGAGCAGCACGCTCCCCGCCGAGATGAACAGCGAGGTGAGCAGGGACTGCCGGGCCACCCCGGAGGAGTTGAGGAACTGGAGGTAATTCTCCGTGCCGTCGGCACTGACGCTCTCGGCGAAGGTCGCGAACATCGGTTGTACGACGTAGCCCCACAGCACCAGGACGAGGGGCAGCACGAGCAGGTAGGGGAACCACCGTGAGCTGGCGCCGCCGCTCAGGCGCCTGCCGAGCCCGGTCAGCCAGCCGGGAGCGGGTAGGGAACGAACGGTCACGGTTGGACCACCCAGAGCCGTTCGGGTACGAGACGCAGACCCACGACGTCGCCGAGCTGGATGCCGACCGGTGCGTCGATCACCGCCGCCATCACGTCGGTGCCGTCGACGTCGACGCTGAGGTGAGTCGCCATGCCGGTGAACTCGATGTGGCTGATCCGGCCGCGCAGTGCCGACTCCTCGTCCGGACCGGCGATCGTGATGTGTTCCGGCCGCGCCGACACCAGCGCGGTGTCTCCCTCGGCGAGGCGGTGCCCCACGGCCGCGCCGACGTCGAGCGTCGCGCCGCCGGGCAGGCGTACCTCCACCCGGGTCTCCCTCGCGCTGACCACCGGCAGGCTCAGGACGTTGCTGCGTCCGATGAAGCGTGCCACGAACGCGTTCGCCGGCGTGTAGTAGACCTCATGCGGTGTGCCGACCTGCTGGACCCGGCCGGACTGCATGACGGCGATCCGGTCCGACATCGCCATCGCCTCGGCCTGGTCGTGCGTCACGTAGAGGCTGGTGATGCCGCTCTCCCGCTGGATCCGGCGGATCTCGGTGCGCGTCTCCTCACGGAGTTTCGCGTCGAGATTGGACAGCGGTTCGTCGAGCAGCAGGGTGCGGGGCCGGATGACCAGCGCCCGGGCCAGCGCGACCCGCTGCTGCTGACCGCCGGAGAGCGCGTCGATGCGGCGGTCGCCGTACCCGGTGAGGTGTACCTGGGCGAGGGCCTCCTCGACCCGGCGGGCCCGGTCCGCGCGGGGGACCCGGCGGACCTTCAGCCCGTACGCGACGTTCTGCGCGACCGACATGTGCGGAAAGAGCGCGTAGTTCTGGAACACCATGCCAGTGTCCCGTTTGTTCGGGGACCAGCGTGTCACGTCGTCATCGCCGAAGTGGATGTGCCCGGAGGTCGGAAAGTAGAACCCCGCCACCATCCGTAGGGTCGTGGTCTTGCCGCATCCGCTCGGTCCGAGGAGGGTGAAGAACTCACCGGCTCCGATGGTGATGGTGACGTTGTCGACCGCCGCCGCGTCGCTCGACGTGTCGAAGCGTTTGCTGACGGTTGCCAGCCGGACATCGATCATGTTTCTGGGTCCTTCCAGGACGGGGCCGGGTCGTGCCGTGGCACGACCCGGCCCCGGTCAACTCAGCCCTTGTCCTTGATCTCCGCGTTCCAGTGGTTGATCCAGGCCGTCTCGTTCTTGCCGATGACGTCCCAGTCCACGTCCATCGGTTTGAGGCCGAGATTGGCCAACCACTCCGGCTTCTCGGAGATTTCCACCGCGGGGATCTGGAAGTAGTCCTTGGCGAGCGTGGCCCGTAGCGAGTCGTCGAAGAGGAACTCGAGGAACTTCTGGGCCGCGGCGGTGTTGCCGCCCTTGACTGCGGCCACACCGTCGACGAGCACGGGGGCGCCCGAGGCCGGCATGACATAGCCGAACGGCATCTTCTTGTCGGCCTGCAGCAGGACGTCCTGCAGGTTCCAGGCGCTCAAGACGCCCTGCTCACGCGACATCTTCAGGTAGAGGTCTGCGGGGTTGGCGGCGTACTCGACGGTGTTGGTGTCGAGCTTGCGCAGCCAGTCGTAGCCCGGCTGGGGGTTGGACCCGTCGGCCGACAGGCGCTGGATCATCGAGGAGTAGATCGAGCGCATGGTGCCGGAGGCAGCCACGTCCCGGATGATGATCTTGTCTTTCCACTTCGGGTCGACCAGGTCGTCCCAGTCCTTCGGCGCCTCTTCCGGGCTCAGCGCCTTGTTGTTGTACATGATGACCTCGGGCAGCAGGATCTCGCCGTGCCAACGGCCCTGCGCGTCCTTGTACCGCGCGTCCATCTTCCCCGCGAACGAGGGCTGCCAGGCCTCCAGCAGGTTCTCCGTGGCGGCGGTGGCGAGGCCCTGCTGAGTGCCGCCCCACCACACCGACGCCTGCGGGTTGGCCTTCTCGGCGCGGACCCGCTCGAGCACCTCCTGGGCGCCCATGTTGAGCACCTCGACCTTGCCCTTGTACTCGGGGTTCTTCGAGGTGAACTGCTCGACGACGTAGTCGGTGACCGCCTTGTCGCGGGCGCTGTAGATGACGAACTTCTCGGCCGACGGGTTCGCGGACGAGCCGGTGTCGCTGTCGTCGCTGCTACCGCAGCCGGCGGTGGCAGCCAGCATCGCGCCGAGCGCGATCGCCATGACCCAGGGACGTCTCATTGTTACCTCCACTCACGGGGGATCTACGGGAAGGTTCTGAAAGCAGGTCGTAAATCGAACTCGTCGTGCCTAATGCGGTGGTTCGCCGGTCCGGGTTACGGCGTCGGGGATCGGGTCGTGCCCGGAGCGGGGTTCGGGGG
>NZ_QGSZ01000145.1 GCF_003857055.1 Micromonospora inaquosa
GGCGGGCACCGGCTGCGTCGGGGTGACGGCGACGCCCCGGGCCAGCGGGAGGAAGGAGACCAGCAGCAGGGCCGAGCCCAGCGGGATCAGGTCCTTGTCGATGAACGGCGTGGCGAGGTCGGCCAGCACCAGGATCGGCGTCCACAGCTTGACCCGGCGCTGCACGGCGAGCAGGACGACCAGCACGAGCTGGCCGAGGTAGAAGGCGTAGGGCCCGAAGTCGTAGGCCAGCTGCGCGATGCCGGGCACTGTGCGCACGTCGTGAATGATCATGCTCATGCCGTAGTTGTCAGTGGCCAGAAAGCCGGCGACGAGGTCGATCGAGAACTGGGTGATCAGCGCCAGCGCCCCGAGGGTGCCGGCCGTGGCGCTCACCGTCGCGAAGGTCCGACCGCCAGCCATGCGGCGCATCTGCCAGAAGACCGAGATGAACGCGACGAGCGCGCCGAGGAACGCGAGGTGCCCGATGGTCCAGGCCGCGCCGGGACCACGGACACCGTCCAGGCCGTCGATCAGACGGACGATGCCGTAGCCCATGACCAGGACCGGGGCGGCGATGAATGCGGGGCGAAACTGCATTTGGTGACTCCTTGGGAAGTGTTCACGTCGGGTGTTCGACGTGATTGAGCCTGCCGTTTCGCCGTCGCGCGGACATCGCTCCGCCCGGCGATCTTGCCGCCCCCCGGCTTCTCCCCCGCACGCATGAGCTCCTCCCTCGCGCGGGCGAGTGAGATCGAAAGCTGGTGACCCAGGTCATAGCCGCGGCCTGTCAGGAATCGCGTCGCTGTCCGGTTCAGGAAGCGACCACCACCGAGACAGGAGTGCCACCATGAAGCACCGCATCGTCGTCCTCGGAGCGGGTTACGCCGGAGCCATGGCCGCCGGGCGCCTCGCCAAGCGGCTGCACCCCGACGACACCGAGATCACCGTCGTCAACGCCGACGCGGAATTCGTCGAGCGGGTCCGCATGCACCAACTCGCCATCGGGCAGGACCTCAAACACCGCCCGTTGAGCGAGCTCTACGCCGGCACCGGCGTCAAGCTTCGGTTGGCGCGGGTCACCGCCGTCGACGCCGACCGCAGCACCGTCGCGCTCGCCGACGACCACGGCACCGACGAGATCGCGTACGACACGCTCGTCTACGCCCTCGGCAGCACCGCCGCGGACCATGGCGTCCCCGGGGTCGCCGAGCACGCGTACGACATCGCCGGCAGGCGCTCGGCGCTGCGGTTGCGCGACCGCCTCGCCCACCTCGCGGCCGGCGGGACCGTGCTCGTCGTCGGCGGCGGCCTCACCGGCCTCGAAGCGGTCACCGAGATCGCGGAGACCCGGCCGGACCTCGATGTCGCGCTCGCCGCCCGCGGCGGTCTCGGTGACTGGCTCAGCGGCAAGGCGCAGCAGCACCTGCGCGGCGTCTGCGACCGGCTCGGCATCACCGTGCACGAGCACACCGACATCGCGCGGGTCGAGGCGACCGGTGCGGTCACCCGCGACGGTCGGGAGATCCCGGCCCAGGTGACGGTGTGGACGACCGGCTTCGCCGTCCACCCGATCGCCGCCGCCACGACCCTGGCGGTCGCGGAGACCGGGCAGATCATCGTCGACGACAGCATGCGGTCGGTCTCCCACCCCGAGGTGTACGCGGTGGGCGACGCCGCGATCGCCGCCGGACCGGGCGGCAAGCCGCTGCGGATGTCGTGCGCCTCGGGCATCCCGATGGCCTGGCAGGCCGCCGACGCCATCGCCGCGCGGCTGACCGGTCGAGCGAAGTTCCCCAAAGCCCCGCTGCGCTACTTCAACCAGTGCATCAGCCTCGGCCGCCGCGACGGCATCATCCAGTACGTGACCGCCGACGACCGGGCCAGGCCGGCCCTCCTCACCGGGAAGCTCGCGGCCCGCTACAAGGAGTTCGTCTGCACGGGCGCCGCCTGGAGCATGGCCCACCCGGTGCTGTACCCGGTGCGCCGCCACCGCGTCGTCGCGACCCGATCGGAGATCCGCACGGGCGTGTAGTGACCTGACCCCAGGGTGTGGCTCGGCCGGTCACCGTCGCACCGTCAAGGGCTGGCCGAGCGCGCGGTCCTGCGGAGATACCGCACCAACGGCCGCCGACCCAACTTCAACGCCGCGTTGGTGACCGCCTGGTCCCGTTGCAGGGAGAGCTCGGCGAACCGGGCGCGCACATCGGTCAGCGGTTGGTGTGGCGCCCAGACCGTCCGGAAGGCCCTGGCCTGGTCGGCCAGGGCCTGGTTGGTCGCAGCGGAGACGAATGCCACCTCGCTGCGGTGCGCTGCGCCGGAACTACTCGCGACCGAGGCCAGGCCAGCGGCCACCAGGGCGGCGATCGCAGCTTCCGTACCCAGCTCAGCGGAGGCCAGCCCGACGGCCCCCGAGGCACCCGCGATCACCGCCGACGAGACGGTGGTCAGAGTGTTCCAGCGTTGCCACCATGCGGCTTGTCTCCGCTGCAGCAGGGCCCAGCCCTCGTGCCGCTGTTCGAGCAACGAGGCTTCAGCGATGAAGACGGCGCGCTCCCGCTGCTCTCCATCCAGATGCGACATTCCTTCAGCGTCCGGCATCGTCAGGACCCTGTCCCCCGCAGTGTCGATCTCCGGACATAACCAGCGGCCGCAGGCGTGCGGCCCCGCTCCGCGTCGACCGGTGGGGTCGATGCGGAGCGGGACCGTCGACGGCCTACCCGTCAGAAACCGCTCCATTTCTTGGCCGAGCACTTCCAGGTCTTCCCGCCGTCCTGCGAGACGCAGAACACGAGGATCTTGCCGAGGATCGGCAGGTTGAGGCTGAAGAGGTGACCCCTGGTCTTCGCGTACACGACGCCGGACTTCTCGGCGATGTCGGCCAGGGCCCACCCGGGGTCCGGTCCGTCCACCGTCGCCACTCGGCGCAGCGACTCGACGTCCTCACCGTCGAGCAGCGTCTTGATCTCGTCCGCCGAGGGCTCACCCTCGCCGACCAGGGTATCCACGCTGTACGGGCCTTCGACGGCGACGCCATTGGCCTTCTCGAAGGCGGCCTTCGTCTCGCCCACCGTGGTGCCGCCGGCGAAGTCGAGGGTGCGGATCAGTTCGCCCGTCCGGCGCAGGTGCAGGCATTCCCAGACGGTCTTGCCCGACGCGACGCACATGGTCAGGCACCACTCCCGGCCGTCGGGGGTGGATGAGGCGAAGAGCAGGGAGGTCGCCGTCCCGCTGTCGCCCCTGCCGTCGTACGCCCCGTCGGCGAGGTCGGCCATGGTCGTGCCGAGGACGTCCCGGTTGCCCGGAATCGTGCCGACGACCTTGACGCCGTCGACCTCCTTACCGGTGGCGAGCGCTTCGAGCTGGTCGCCGGTGAGGTTCCGACCGCCGGTGTCGACGGCCAGCACCTTGTCCAGGTCGCCGACGGGCCGGCCGGTCAGCTCCTCGAATTGTTGCAGCATTGTCCCCGGAGCACCCTGGTGGTCGGTGATCGTCGTCCGGGCGTCACCCTCGGCGGCCTGCGACGGGGCGTACGAAGCGGTCAGTCCGACGATCAGGGCGGTCGTGACGATGGTGGCGCGCCTGGTGATGTCTCGCAGAGTTGTCATCGTGTCCTCATCTCGGTAATCGCTGTCGGCGGGGTCGGTCGGGCTACCAGCGACATGTGACCAGGTCGCCCACGTCGTTCGGGGACCCCCAGTCGCAGTGGTCGTCGATCCACTCACCGACCTCGCTGATCGTGTCCACGATCCAGGCGAACACCGACTTGATCGCGCCCCAGAGGCTGAAGTAGACAACCGTCGTCTCGGGTGTGCCGCCGGCCTCGTCGATGACGTCCTTTGTCGACATTGCGGCGTTCGGCTTCTCGATGATGTCCAGCACCCGTACGCCGGTGTCGTCCTTGCCGGCCAGCAGCGCCTCGACCTGCTCCGGGGTCCGCTCCTTGCCGTCGTCGACCGCCACGACCGCGCGGTCGATCAGCACCTCCCGGCTGCCGCTGACGGCTCGGGCGATGCCGGCGATCTCGCCCACCGTGAGGTCGTTGCCGAGCGCGGGCCCGGCGAACCGTCGGACCGACACGGCACCGGCCGGGTCGACCTGGATCTCATCGGCCGTGATCATGTCGTCCGCCGCGAAGGGCGCCCAGGCGAACGTCCACTGCCCGGCGAGGCAGCGGAACGGCCCGTACTCCCGGCCTTCGCGCGCTGTCTCGGTACCGACGACTTCGCCGCGGTCGTCGACGTGCTGGACCACGCAGTCGGCGCCCTTCTGCGGCGGCTTGATGGTCTGGGCCACGGCGGCGGAGGACATGGCCAGCACCGTCGCGCTGGCCACCCCGATCACCGCGAGGCGGTGTACCAAACGACTCATCGAACACTCCATTCCTGGTGCGGAAAGACTGGTGTCCGAAGAGTGCCGGGCCGCGCTGAAGCGGCCCGGAAACGGCGCAGAAAGCGGGGTACGTGGTACGTCAGTGGAGTCGGCTGGCGTCGAGCTGTTCGAGGTTGGCGCGGATCGAGTCGGCGTCGGCGTCGCCGAGTTCGTCGAGGATGACCAGGGCGCGCCGCCACGCGGTACGGGTGGCACCGAGGTCACCGAGTGCCCGGTGGCTGCCGCCGAGATTGACGTACGTGCTCGCTTCGGCGTACCGGTCGCGGACCTGCGTGAAGAGTTCGAGGGCGTGCTCGTAGCAGGTGATCGCTCGCCGGTCGTCCCCGAGCTGGTGATGGGCGTGGCCGAGGCTGTCCCAGGTGTCGGCCTGCCCCTGGACGTCGTCCACCTCCTGCAACATCCGCAGCGCCTCACCGCACGAGACAAGGGCACTGTGGTAGTTGCCGAGCAACGCCTCCTGCCAACCGGCCGCGTTGAGGGTGTACCCCTGCCCGGCCCGGTTTCCCGTCCCCCGGAACAGGGTCAGTGCCCGCCGGGAATGGTTGAGCGCCTGCTGGTGCTGGCCCTGCCGCTCCGCCAACTGACCGAGGTTCAGACAGGTGTGTGCGCGCCCGGCGTCGTCGCCGACGTCGGTGAACAGGTCGAACGCGCGCCGCAGGTGGTCGTCGGCCTCGTCGTACCGACGGAGCCGGGAGCAGGCGAGACCGAGGCTGCGGTGCGCGTGGCCCTGCCCTGCCTGATCCCCGATGCGGGACGCGGCGGCCAGCGCGATCCGCTGGGTGCCGAGCCAGTCCTGCCAGTGCCCTTGCCGGTGCAGGAAGCCGGCCATGGTCCAGGCGAGCCGCCAGGCGTGTCCCTCGAACCCGGATCGCGCGGCGAGCGGCACGGCGGCGAGCAGGACGGGGATCTCGGTGGTGAACCACGCCGCGGCGACGGACCGGCTCCTGGGGCGTTCCGGCAGCACACCCGCGCCGGGCGGCGGGAGGCTGATCGCGCTGAAGTGCGGGTGTAGTGCGAGGTCGGCGGCGTGGGCGGTGTGCAGGCAGTGGTCGAGCAGTCGGTGTACGGCCTCACGACGCTCGCCCGGCGGCTCAGCCTCCTCGGCGAGACCGGCGGCGTACGCGCGCAGCAGGTCGTGGAACGCGTAGCGCCCGTAGGTGTGCTCGGTGAAGAGATTCGCCCGGGTCAACTCGGTGAGCAGGGGGCCGATCGCTTGCCCGGTGACGTCGGCCAGGCTGGCCGCGGCCGGGGCGGACACATCCGGGCCGGGATGCAGGCTCAGCAGCCGGAACAGCCGGGCCGCGGGTGGGCTGAGTGTCCGGCACGACCAGGAGAAGACCGCCCGGACGTCAGTGGCCTCGTCACCGGCGTGGAAGGCGTCCAGGTCGCCCAGCTCGCCGGCGACGGCCGCCAACGAGAAGTGCCGGTTGGTGGCGGCTCTGGCCGCCACGATGGCCAGGGCGATGGGCAGCCGCGCGCAGCGGTCGGCGATGTCGTCGGCCGCCGCGGGTTCGGCGGCGACCTGACGTTCGCCGAGCCGGCGGACCAGCATGTCGCGGGCTTCGCCAGGACTCAGCAGGTCGAGGGGTACCGGTTGGGCGCTTTCGGTGACGACCAGTGGGAGGAGCTGGTCGCGGCTGGTGACGATGGCGAGGCAGTTCGGCGAGCCGGGCAGCAGCGGCCGGACCTGTTCCGCGTCGCGGGCGTTGTCCAGCACCACCAGCAGTCTCTTGCCCGCCACCGTCGTGCGGTACAAGCTCACCATCCTGTCCGGGTCGGTGGGCATCCGCGCCACCGGGACGCCGAGGGCCTCCAGGAAGCCGTGCAGCGCTCGCGTCGGTTCGGTCGGTGTGGCCGCCGGGTCGAAGCCGCGCAGGTTGACGTAGAGCTGCCCGTCGGGGAAACGCACGGCCGCCCGGTGCGCCCAGTGCACGGCGAGTGCGGTCTTGCCGACGCCGGCGGTCCCGGAGACCACGACGGCGCCGCCCCGGTCGACGAGCGCGTCGAGGGCGGCGAGCTCCGTGGCGCGTCCGGTGAATGTCGGTACGGGGGAAGGAAGCTGCGCCGCCACCAGCGTCGGAGCGGCCGTAACCGGTGCGGGTGCGGCGATCGCGGTGTCCTGGCGCAGGATGGCGCACTCCAGATCCCGTAGCCGCGGACCCGGGTCGATGCCGAGGTGCTCCCGCAGACTGTCGCGCAGCCGCCGGTACGTGGCGACCGCTTCCCCCTGTCGGCCGTCGCGGTACAGGGCGAGCATCAGCTGCGCGTGCAGGTGCTCGTCGAAGGGGTGCTGTCGGACGAGCCGTTCCAACCCGGGGACCAGCGCGGCGTGCTCACCGACGGACAACCGGGCTTCGGCGAGCGATCGTTCGGCCTCCAACCGCAGACGTTCCAGGTGCTCCGCCTGCTCCTCAAGCCAGGCCGATCCGGCCACGTCGGCCAGCGGTGGGCCCCGCCACAGCGCCACCGCGGCCGTCAGATGCTTCACCTGCTCGTTGCGGTCCGTTGACCGCCGGGCCAGCTCGATGAGGTGCTCGGCGGCCTGGACATCCGTGGAGTCCGGCCCGGTGTCGAGCAGATAACCGGGCTGGCGCGCCACGATCGAGCCGGGCTCGCCGAGCACCCCGCGCAGGTAGGAGACGTGACGCTGCAACGTGTTCGCCGCAGTGGCCGGTAGGTGGTCTCCCCAGACCACGTCGATGAGCCGGTCGACGCTGACCACCCGGCCCACGTGCAGCGCCAACGTCGCCAGCACCGCCTTGCGGCGCAGGCCGTTCACCGCCTGCGGACTGCCGGCGACGACCACCTCCACCGGCCCGAGCAGCCTGACGCGCACACCCGTGCCAGTTATCGAGATCACCGAATCAGGCTAAATCTCCAGCCCAGCAGGCTCGGTCTGTTCGTCGCGCAATGGACACGATCCACGGCCGGGCCGGGTGACGGTGGGCGTGGCGCAGACCTACCGCCACCCGGACGGGCTAGCCGGTGTACTTGCCGTTGCGGGTGTCCCCCGATGTGCCGTCGTAGAGCACCTTGCGGTAGCGGTGCACCGAACCCTTCTTGACCGCCTGCCAGTGGTACGACGCCACCTCGTAGTCGTGGTGCTTGTAGTAGTCACCGGCCGACTTGTAGTAGATCCGGTGCCGGGCATACCCGCCGCAGTTGGCGAGGTAGCTGTAGGAGTACATCTTCATTCCGCCGAAGTCGGACGAGTAGTACGTCTTCGCCGGGTGCCACACCGAGCCCGGATTCGGGTAGCCGGGCAGCTCGGCCCAGTTGTACGAGTTCCAGTACAGGTCCCAGCAGGTCATCACCGCCGACGCGGCCATGCCGCTCGACGTCGGCACGGCGAGATCGTCGACGACGACCACTGACGCGGCGATGGTCCGGTAGGCCAGCTCCGGTGGTGCCGGCGTGCCGGCCGGCGGTTCCGACAGCAGCTCCCGCGGCACCGGCACGGACTTCGGCGTGATGGTCAGGTACGTCTTCAGAATGCCCTGCTTGTCGTCGTACGCCAGGGGCGCGTTGCGGCCCATCTCCCCGTCCTGACGGATACCCCAGTCGCCGGACGCCACATCGCGGGAGAACACCACCCGTACGCCGTTCTGGTAGCCCAGCCGCGCCAGCTCGATCTCGCGGTCCACCGGCTCGTCGTCGTACACCTGGGCGTTTGACCCTGCGGCGGCGCTGGCCGGCGCGGCGTTCCACGCGGTCAGCGTCGGCAGGACGACCAGCACCGCGAGCAGTGCGCGTCCCGACAGCACTTTTGCCATCACAACTCCTCATCGGATCGATCCCGAGGCGTGGGCCCGGACGGGTCGCGCCTCTGTGTGCCTTCGACATCCTTTGCGGCGAGGTTCAGAGCGTCGTCAAGGTGGCGTCAATCGCGCCCTCGATTCGGTGTCGTAACGGCGACGTTCGCGTACGCGGGCCTGCCGGTGCGGCGCCAAATGAGAGATGACCCAGCTTCGACCAGAAGGCAGCCGATGAGCGCGACAGCGGATCAAGGGTTGAGCCGGCGGTGCACCCTCGTGGTCGGCGCGGCCGGCTACGGCAAGACGTTCGCCGTGCGAGGTTGGCTGGGCGACCGCCCGGTGCACTGGTGCGACGCGACGGACGTCGCGGCTCTGGCGACGGCCGGGCCGGAACACCTTGTCTCCCGGTGCGCCCGATCCGCGCTGGACCTGCCGGTCGACGAACCGAGCTGGGTCGTCCTCGACGACGTGCCACGACTGCCCCGCCGCCGGCTACAGGCGCTGCTGGACGGCCTCGAACGCCTCCCGCCGCAGCTCAGGGTGGTTCTCCTGACCCGTTATCCGCCGACCCTCTCCCGACGGCAGTCCGGGCTGCTCGCCGAGCACGGCCCGCCGGACCTCAGGCTCTCACTCGACCAGGTGACGGCCCTCGTCGCCGACCACGGCCTGACCGACCCGACGGTCGCGGCCCGGATCCACGCCGCGACCAGCGGTTGGCCGGCCCTGGTCACGCTGGCCGCGGGGGCGGCCGCTGCCGTCGGCGCGGACTGGGACGACCTGACCGGGCCGGGGACGCCACTGGAGACCCGTCTGCTGCACGACGTGTTCGCGGAGTTGGCGCCCGAGGTCCACCGGCTGGTGCGGGACGCGGCGCACCTCGATCCGTTTCACCCGGAGCTGTCCCGCCTGCTCGGGCACCGACACGGAGGTCATTTCCTGGACCAGCTGGCCCGCGCCGGCATTCTCGTCCCCGTGACGACGGACGGGCACGGGTACCGGATGGTGCCGGTCGTCGCCAGCGTCGCCCGCCGCCGGTTCCCGTTGACCCCGGCGGCGGTGCAACGCCTGCACGCGACGGCGGCACCCTGGTACGCCGAGCACGGGCTCCTGGTCCCGGCCCTCCGGTCGTACCAGGAATCGGGTGTTCCCGAGGCGGCGGCGCGGATCCTCGCCGACCACGGCGCGGCGCTGCTCGCCGCGGGCGGCGCCGAGGCCGTCGTGGGAGCCTTCCAGTCCCTGCCCGAGCACGCCCGGTCCGATCGTCTGCGGTTGCTCTACGGGGAGGCGCAGCAGATGCGCGGCGATTTCGAACCCGCACTCGCGGCGTACGCCGTGCTGGCCGATCGTCAGGACACCCTCACCGCCGGGCTCGCCTGGCGGTACGGCCTCGTGCACTATCTGCGCGGCGAACCGCACTCCGCCCTGGAGGTCTTCCAACGCGGTGCGCTCGACCCGCACCCGTCCACCGACAACGCCCGACTGCTCGCCTGGACCGCCGCCGCACAGTGGACCAGCGGGAACGCCGAGGCGTGCCAGGACAGCGCGGAACGGGCGCTCGCGGCGGCGACGGCGATCGGGGGTGACGCGGCGCTCGCCGCCGCGCACACCGCGCTCGCCCTGGACGCGAAACTTCGGGGTGACCGACCGGCTGCCGACGAACATCACGAGAAGGCGCTGCGGGCGGCCGAGGCGGCGCGCGACACCGTCCAGGTGACCCGCATCCGCGCCAACCGCGCGTCCGCCCTGGTCGGCGAGGGCCGATACCTCGAAGCCCTGGCGGAGGTGCGGCCCGCGGTGGAGTTGGCCCAGACCAACGGGTACGCCGCGATGCTCGCGCTGGCGCTCTGCAACGAGGCCTCGGCGCACTTCCACCTCGGTCAGCTCGCCGAGGCCACCGCGTGTTACGAACGCGCCGTACCACTGCTGCAGCGGATGGGGTCCCGCAAGGTGGCGTACCCGTTGGTGGGTATCGGCGACATTCACGCACTCCGGGGCCGTAACAACCTGGCCCGCGCCGCGTACGAGGAGGCGCTGCGCGCCAGCGAACCTGTCAACGATCTCCAGATCCAGGTGCCGGCGCTCGCCGGACTGGCCCGCGTGCTGGCCGCCGAGGACGGCGCGACGGCGTTCGCCCTGGCCCAACGCGCCGTCGAACTGGAGCGCGGCCCGGACTCGGCGACCGCCCGACTCGCGCTCGGCTGGGTGGCGTTGGAAATCGGCGACCGCACCCGGGCCGTGGAGGTGGCGCTGACGGCGTCCGCCGCCGCCCGCCTGCATCGTGACCGGGCGGCGCTCGCCGAGGCCCTGGAGCTTCGCGGGGCCGCCGCCACCGACAGCGACGACACCCGGCGGGCCTGGCGGGAGGCGGCCGCGACCCTACGCGACATCACGTCGGTCGTGGCCGCGGACCGACTCACGGTGCTGCTCAGCCGGCTGCCCGGGGCGGATCCTCAGGAGCGCGTCAACGCCCGGCTGGCCGCCGAGCGACTGGCCAGTGTCGGGGTGCCTGCGCCGACGCTGAGCCGGCAGGGCGCACGCCGCGTCGCACAGGTCACCGTCCGCACCCTTGGACGCTTCGAGGTGTACGTGGACGGAACACAGGTGGCGGCGACGGACTGGCAGTCACGGAAGGCGCGGGACCTGCTCCGGATCCTCGCCGCCCGGCGTGGTCGCGCGGTGCCCCGGGAGCAGCTTGGCGAGATGCTCTGGCCCGCCCAGGATCCGGGCCGGGTCAGTCACCGGCTGTCCGTGGCGCTGTCCACCCTCCGGGGCGTACTCGATCCGCAGCGCCGTAGCCCGACGGACCACTTCATCATCGCCGCGCACCCGAGTCTCGCCCTCGACGTCGGCCACCTCGAACTGGATGTCGAGGAGTTCCTCACCGAATCGGCGCACGGCCTCCGGCTGGCCGAGCTGGGGGAACCCGATGACGCCCGCGCCGCACTGCTCCTCGCCGAGCGGCGCTACCGGGGAGACTTCCTGGAGGACGAGCCGTACGACGACTGGTCCCGACCGACCCGCGAGGAGACACGCCGGGTCTACCTGCGAGTGGTACGCAAGCTGGCGTCGCTGGCACGTGGCGCCGCCGACATCGACGAGACCATCCGCCACCTCGGCCGCGCCCTCGAACTGGAGCCGCACGACGAGGGTGTGCACGGCGAGTTCATCCGGACACTGGCAGCGGCGGGCCGGCACGGCGAGGCCGCACAGGCGTACCGGCGCTATCAGGAGGCGATGTCCGCCATCGGCGTACCGGCCCGGACGCGAGACAAGCTGTGCGGCGCACAGGGGTGGTCGTAGGCTGATCTCTCGCCCACACGCCGTCAATGGGGAGCGCTGTGACCACACGTAGCGGCAAGGTGATCGCCGACCAGACCATCTCTGTCGACGGGTACTCGGCCGGGCTCAACCAGACCGAGGAACGCCCGTTCGGCGACGACGGTGGTGACGGCTGGGGTCGAGGGCTGCACGCCTGGATGTTCGACGCCGCCGACGAGAACCAGGCCGAGCTCGACCTGATCAAAGCCGCCTCGGCGGTCGTCATGGGGCGCAACATGTTCGGCCCCGTGCGTGGCCCCTGGGATCGGCAGTGGAACGGCTGGTGGGGTGAGGACCCACCGTTCCACAAGCCGGTGTTCGTGCTCACCCATCACGCGCGCGAGGCGCAGCCGATGGAGGGCGGCACCACCTTCCACTTCGTCACCGACGGAATCGAGTCGGCGCTCGCGCAGGCGCGCGCGGCGGCCGGTGACGGCAACATCCTCATCCACGGCGGCGCGACCACCATCAACCAGTACCTCGCCGCCGGCCTGGTCGACGAGCTGCGGCTGCACATCGTGCCCCTCACCCTCGGCTCCGGCGTGCGACTGTTCGACGGCGTCCCGCCGCAGAAACTCGAACAAATGACGTCGCGCGCGGCAACCTCGGTCCTGCACGTCACCTACCGCGTGCTCTCCTGAGCCGACGGAGGATGCGTTGTCTTCTATCGCGTCACTGACCCTGGTCCCCAGGGACAGCATCACCGAACTGGCCCGCCTGGCCCGCACATCGCCGTCGTCTTTCCACGCGTACCTGGCGGAACACGGGGGCAACGCGCGGCAGGAGTACGACTGGTCCGGCTACTGCATGCTCTACGTCCTGACCTATCTGGAGGAACGCGGCATCGACCTGGAGCAGCCGGAGTTCAATGCCGAGTCGGAGGCCATCAACAGCACCTACGGCCTGACCACGCTCATCACTCCAGCCCGGCGGTTGGTGGATCAGCTCGATCCCAGCGCACACCGCGAGGAGGAGTTGGTCGCCCACTTCGACGAGACGGGCATGGCCTTCGAGGAGAGCGGCCCGGCCGGTCTGGACACGCTGCGGCTGTTGCGCGACACCATCTCCGAACTCCGCGACGACCAGGTCTTGCTGATCAACATCGGCTGAGACCGACTGGGATCATGCCATCAGTCGAGGCAGCGGACATGGACGACGATGTGCTGAGGCTGACCGCCCGTGTCGCGGTGCAGGACCTCAAGCCCGACCCGGTGTCGGTCCGTTGAGACGGGATCGTCCTTCTTCCCGGCCAGGCAGGTCGGGTACGTACCGTCGTGGTGCAGTGTCCCGCCCACGTCCTGCCAGCTCTCGGCGATCACCGAGTAGGTCGTGTCGCCGTCGAGAGGGCGGCGAGCGGTCTCGTCCTCCTCGAAGGCGATGGACCTGGTCTGCTCGTTCGACCAGGTGACCACCCCGACGAGCAGCTCCGGCCGGGCGGTGTGCGGGTCGTCGGCGAGCCTGGCCGCTCCGAAGCCGCCGACCAGCCCTACGGTGACCAGCGCCAGGGAAAGTGCGATCGTTGCGAGGCGACGACGTGGCGCGAGAACGCCCGTGCGTCGTAGCACGTCAGCAGGTGCCACTGGCATGCCTGCAAGGTACGCGATCGGCGCCCACCGGGCTGGCCCAGAAGGTCGGGACCGATCCACACCCTGTCCGGTTGGTAATCGCGGGTGTCGCCGGTCAAGGCCGTGGTGGGCGGCGGTGCCGAACTGGTCGTGGCTGCGACGGCCGGCGCGGCAGGGGCCTAGCATCAACCGTGTGGTAGGCCTCGATCGCCGTGAAGCGTCAGCTTGAGAATTGTCGATGTCCGACTGTAGGTTCTCCCAGTGGGACGGCTAGCGGACCGGCACCGTGATCTCGCCGGGTGGTTGGTGACGCCGCTGTTCACCCTCGTAGCGGCTCCAGTGTTGGCCTGTTTCGTCGGGGTGTTGGGAAGCCTCGGGGACCACAACGGCCCGCCAGCGCTGTGCAAGGAGGATATGGCTGAAAACATGTGCGAGGAGACCAGCCTCGGGGTGGTCGGCGTACATGTGGTCATCTCGGGCGCCATGTGGTTGCTGCTCTGGGCTATCCCGTGGTGGCGAGGTCTTCGCACGGTGCGCGTTCTGCTGGCCGTGGCTGCGACCGTCGTTCTCGTACTCCTGCCAGTGCGGATGTTCAACTGGTTCTCGCACACCTGACAACCGCGCGTCGCCGCGTGGGCTGATCATCCGCGTGCTGGCCTACACCCGGCTGCGCTGGGATGAGTTGGCCGTTACATGGTGGGGCGGGCGGGACTCGACCGTTCGTGCCCCCTGGTGACCGGCGGGGGTACCGGCTACTGGCACGTTGATGGCACGGCGCATCGGATGAATCCCGCCTTCCGGTACGGTGACGCTCCACGGATCGCGCCCTTACCGTCGTAGG
>NZ_QGSZ01000331.1 GCF_003857055.1 Micromonospora inaquosa
TACTACGCGTCTCGTGGGCTCGGAGATGTGTATAAGAGACAGGTACGGGGTCGGGGTGTACCAGCCGGAGTTGCCGGAGCCCTGGGTGATCTGGAAACCGGCGCCGACGCAGTTGTGGATCGGGTTGCTCTGCGCGATGTTGGTGGCCCGCACTCCGGTGAAGGACACCTGACTGTTCGCCTGCACCTGGAGCGCGTACGTGCCGGCGCCGTCGATCCGTACGTTGTTGAGGTTGATCCCGTTGGTCTGGCCCTCGATCCAGTGCAGCGCCGCGTACGAGCTGTCCAGGATGTCGGTGTCGGTGATGTTGATGGTGGGGTTCTGGAACGCCTCGTTGAGCGCGGAGAACCAGATCGCCCCGACACCGAAGTTCCAGTTGTAGTCCGAGTTGCCGTTGCGGATCAGGGTGTTCCGGGCGATCGTCCAGGTGCCCTGGACTCCGGTGGCGCCCTGCACGCCGGGGTAGCGGTTCGCGACGTGGATGCCGCCGCCGTTGGTCAGCGAATCCGCCGTCACGTTATCGGTGATCTTGATGTCCCGGCCGCCGTAGCTGACCAGGTGGTTCGCCAGCAGGGTCACCCCGATGGTGTTGTGGGTGAAGGAGTTGTTGACGTTCGGCACGCTCTGCGCCCACATCGCCAACGCGTCGTCACCGGTGTTGCGGACGAACGTGTTCGTCACCGTCGAGTTGGTCACCCCGGTGTGGAAGTTCACCCCGTCCGCGGTCTGGTCCAGAATGCGGCTGTTGCGGATGGTGAAGTTGTCCATCGGGCCGTCCATCCACGCCCCGACCTTGGTGTTCTCCAGCCAGAGGTTGTCGACCACCGAGTCGGTCATCGCCCCGCCCAGGGCGTTGACCTGGTCGTCGTCGACCCGTTCGCGGATGTCGCCGATGATGGCGAAGTCCCGCAGCGTGACGTTACGACTCGGTCCGTTCGCCTCGTGCGCGCGGACCGGGCCGGTGTACCCGCCGCCGGGGACGTACTTGCCGTAGATGCCGACGGACCTGTTCCGCTGGGTGGGGTGCCGGCCGCCGAGCACCGAGTACCAGGGGCCCGCGCCACGCAGTGTCACCCCGTCGACCACCACGTGATCCCAGAGGGTGAAGGTGCCGGTCGGGATCCAGACCGCCCGTCCCTGGGCCTTGCCGGCATCGACCGCGGCCTGGAACTTCGCCGTCGAGTCGGTCGCGCCGGTGGGGTCGGCACCGAAGTCGGTGACCACGTCGAGCACACCGGAGGGCTTCGTGATCGCCGGGGCGACCAGCTCGAAGTCGGCCAGGTCGATGGTGAAGCTGGGTGACTGGGCGGTCGAGGAGACCTGGAACCGGATCTTCGTGCCGGCCGGCTGGGTGCTGCCGAACATCGCCCGGGTCTCGTCGTAGAAGTGGTGCGGGTTAGTGTCGCCCGGGTTGTTGTTGAACGGGTATCCGCCGTAGTACCAGCCGTACCTCGACGTCACCGGGACCGACTTCAGCAGGGCACCGTTGGCCCGCAGGTCGATGGCGGCGTCCCGGCCGGTGCCGGCAGGGCTGTCCGGCAGGCTGTAGCGGAAGGTCACCGCGTTGGCCGGGGTGGTGAGGGTGAACTCGACGTACTCGCCGACGGCGTCGAGGGTGACCGCCTCCCGGCCGGACGCCTCGGACGGCAACGTGCCGTAACGCCGGTCCGAGCCGATCTTCGTGCCGTTGTGGGCGGTCTCCTCCGCCTCCTGCTCGACGAACGGGACGGTGGCGCCCCGGTTGGGGATGTCGAAGGGGGACAGCCCCGCCGCCGAGGCCGGGGTCGCGGTGCCGGTGACCGCGAGGGCGGTCACCGAGGTGGCGGCGAGCAGGGTGGCGGCGATGGCGGCCAACCCTGCCCGGGTCGGGTGTCGAAGGTGGTGCGGGGTGCCGGTGGTGTGGTTGGCCATGAGCTGCGCTCTCCCTCTCGTCAGGCAGGCCAGGTCCCCCCGTGTCGGTGCGGTGTCGCGCGTCCCCCTCGGTTCTCCCTTCTTGGTGGCGTGGTGCCGGCGGCCGGGACGGGCCGCCGGCACCACGGCGAGCAGAGTCAGGTCAGGTCGGGTCCGTTCGCTGATTCGCCGGTACGCAGCCAGACCGCGGTGTCGGACGGCAGCAACCCGTCATCGAGCGGGCCGCTGGCCAGCAACAGCTCCCCCTGAGCCGGCATCGGCACCGGTACGGCGCAGAGGTTGACCAGGCAGGTGAAGCCACCGCCGCGGCTGAACGCGAGCACCCCGTCCGGGGCGGGCAGCCAGGTCAGGTCGCCGTCACCGAGCGCCGGGTCGGCCCGCCGGGCCTGGATCGCCGCCCGGTACAGCTCCAGCATCGACGTCGAGTCGCCGGTCTGTGCGCTGGCCGTGCGGTCCTTCCAGTCGGCGGGCTGCGGCAGCCACGGCGTCGCGGCACCCTCGGGGCTGAACTCGAACGGCGGTTCGTCCCCGGCCCACGGCAGCGGTACGCGGCAGCCGTCCCGACCGGGGTCGATCCGGCCGGACCGTTCCCACATCGGGTCCTGGCGCAGCGCGTACGGGATGTCCTCTACCTCGTAGAGGCCCAACTCTTCGCCCTGGTAGATGTAGGCGGCACCGGGCAGCGACAGTGAGAGCAGCGCGGCGGCCCGGGCCCGGCGGGTGCCCAACTCCAGGTCGGTGGGGATGCCCTCGCGTTTGGCGGCGAAACTGAACCGGGTGTCCGCCCGACCGTAGCGGGTGACGTGTCGGGTGACGTCGTGGTTCGAGAGCACCCAGGTGGCCGGGGCGTTGACCGGCGCGTGCGCACTCAACGTCCCGTCGATGCTCTCCCGCAGCGCCGCGGCGTCCCACGCGCAGCCGAGGAAGTCGAAGTTGAACGCTGCGTGCAGCTCGTCCGGGCGGAGGTAGTTGGCGAACCGCTGCCGATCCGGCAGCCACACCTCACCAATCAGCGCCCGGTCGGTGTACTCGTCGGCGACCCGACGCCAGCCCCGGTAGATCTCGTGCACCCCGTCGAGGTCGTGGAACGGGTGCGGCTGATCCGGTCGGACCTCGGGCAGCGTCCCGTCCTTCACCAGGAGCCCGGCCGAGTCGATCCGGATGCCGTCCACGCCCCGGTCGAACCAGAACCGCAGGATGTCCTCGAACTCCTCCCGCACCCGTGGGTGGTCCCAGTTGAAGTCCGGTTGCTGTGGGGCGAACAGGTGCAGGTACCAGTCGCCGGGGGTGCCGTCCGGATTGGTGGTGCGGGTCCACGTTTCGCCGCCGAACTCGCCGACCCAGTCGGTGGGTCGCTCGTCGCCGTTGGGACCTCGGCCGGGTCGGAACCAGAACAGGTCGCGTTCGGGTGCCCCCGGCCCGCCGGCGAGCGCGGCCTGGAACCAGGGGTGCGCGTCGGAGCAGTGGTTGGGCACCACGTCGACGATGGTCCGGATGCCCAGCTCGTGCGCCTCCGCGACCAGCGCCTCCACCTCGGTCAGGGTGCCGAAGACGGGGTCGATGTCGCGGTAGTCGGAGACGTCGTAGCCGGCGTCGGCCATCGGGGACGGGTACCAGGGACTGAACCAGATCGCGTCGACGCCGAGCGCGGACAGGTGGTTCAGCCGGGACCGGATGCCAGCGATGTCGCCGATGCCGTCGCCGTTACCGTCGGCGAAGCTCCGGGGATACACCTGGTAGATCACCGCTCCCCGCCACCACGGACTTCTGTCAGCTGTGGACACGAGCACCTGCTTTCTGCGTCAGTACGTCGGCGGGTTCGCCGGACCTGGTCATGTGTCGGGCGAACGATCGTTGTTCGCCGCGCGGGTGGATGCGGTGGTGGTCAGCCCTTGATGCTGCCCGTGGTCAGACCGGACATGATGTTCCGTTGGAAGATCAGGAAGATGATGACGGTGGGGATCGCGGCGATGACCGACGCGGCGATCACCACGTTCATCGGTGTGCCACCGGCGAAGGCGTAGATGCCGACGCTGACCGTCCGGGTCTCGGGCGAGGGCATGACCAGCTTCGGCCAGAGGAAGTCCTTCCAGACCGCCGTCACCGCGAAGATCGAGACTACGCCGAGGATGGGACGCGACAGCGGCAGGATGATCGACCAGAGGGTGCGCAGCGACGACGCCCCGTCCATCAGGGCGGCGGCCATCAACTCCTCCGGAATCGAGTCGAAGAACCGCTTCAGCAGGAAGATGTTGAACGCGTTGGCGACCAGCGGCAACCAGATGGCGAACGGTGAGTCCAGCAGGTTGATGTGCAGGATCGGCAGGTCGATCACGGTCACGTACTGCGGCACGATGAGGACCATCGCCGGGATCATCAGCGTCCCCAGCATCAGGGCGAGGATCACATTGCCGAAGATCGGCCGAAGCTTGGACAACGAGTACGCGGCGGCGGTGTCGAGGACGAGTTGGAACAGCACCGCGCCGATGGCGTAGTAGAAGGTGTTGAAGAGCAGCTTGGCGAGGTCGAGGTTGTTCCACGCGTCGATGTAGTTCTGCGGCTGCGGGTCCTTCGGGAACAGCGAGGGTGGGGTCTGCGCGATCTCCTGGCCGGACTTGAGCGCGCCGGTGACCATCCAGTAGAGCGGCCCGAGGAAGACGAGCGTGAACGCCGCCACGACGACGACCAGCAGCGTCCAGTAGATGACCCGGCCGCGCCCCCGGCTGATCTGGGTCTGGGAGATGAGGGTCCGGGTTCCGGAATCCTGTGCCATTCCTCGCCGTCCTAGTCCTGTTTCGCAGTCAGCCGCACGTACACGGCGGAGAAGCCGGCCAGCACCACGAGCATGATCACGCCCAGGGCAGCGGCGCCGTTGAGGTCGTTCTGGAAGAACCCGTGCTGATAGATGAGGTACGCCACCGAGGTCGCGGAGTCCTCCGCGCCGGCACCGTTGGCGAGGATCAGCGGCTCGATGAAGAGCTGCATCGTGGCGACGATCTGCAGCATCGCCAGGAGCGCGAGGATCAGCCGGGTCTGCGGGATGGTCACGTGCCGGATCCGCCGCCAGATCCCGGCGCCGTCGAGCTCGGCGGCCTCGTAGAGCTCGCCGGGGATGTTCTGGAGTGACGCCAGGTAGATGAGGACCGCGCCGCCCATGTTCATCCAGGTCGACGCGACGACCATCGCCGGCATGGTCATCTCGGGCGACTGCATCCACTGCGAGGTGGGCAGGTGCAGCGCCTTCAGGATGGCGTTGAAGAGCCCCGCCTCGCTGGGGTCGTACGCGTAGAACTTGAAGAGGAACAGCGCGGAGGCCGGCGGCAGCATCACCGGCAGGTACACCAGGATCCGCAGATAACCCTTGCCGTGGCGGAACTCGTTGAGCAGCACCGCCACGAAGAACGGCACCACGTACCCGAGGACGAGGGCGAGCACGGTGAAGTAGAACGTGTTCTGCCAGGCCGTCCAGAAGCTCGGGTCGGCGATGATGCGGGAGTAGTTGTCCCAGCCCACCCAGGTGGTCTCGCCGCGCCGGGTGCGCTGGAAGCTCATGACGATGCCGCGGATCATCGGGTACCAGGAGAAGACGACGAAGCAGATCACCGCCCCGATCAGGAACGCGTGACCGGTGAGGTTGTCCCGTACCTTGCGGCCGAGGCTCGTGCGCTGCGGCCTCGCCGAGTACGGCGACGGCGGGCGGCCCGGTTTCCTGGGGGTCTCCGGGACGGTGGTGATCGCCAAGGCAACTCCTGGGTGAGTCGGTGACGTCGAGACGTGGTGCGAGTGGTGTGGGGGTCGGGTTCGGCGTCCCGACCCCCACACGATCGGTCAGCTCTCGGCGGCGAGGAGCTGGTTGACCTTCTCCTCGGCGGTCTTGAGCAGCGCGTCGATGTTCGAGTTCGGGTTGGTCAGGACACCCGACATCGCGGCGTCGAGCACCGCGTAGATGGCCTGGGCGTTGCGCGGCTCACCCTTGATCGGGACGGGGGTCGCCTCGAAGAGCGCGAAGTTCGCCGTGTCGAGGTTCGCGTTCGCCTTACGCAGCTCCAGCTCCTGCTTCTGCGCGTCACTGCCGTTGGCGAAGAGCAGCGGCTGGGGCAGACCCACCGGGTAGTTCTGCGGCTTGGCCCGGACGTAGTCGAACTGACCCTTGCCCGGGGTGAGCTTCTGGTACGCGATCCACTTCAGGCCGGCCTTGACCTGCTCGGGAGTGAGGTCCTTCTTGAAGAAGTAGCCCTCGCCACCACCGAGCGTCCCCTTCGCCGCGCCGTCCTGGCCGGGCAGCGGAGCCATCGCCCAGTCCTGGAACTTGCCCTGGAACTGGCTGACGATCGCCTGGGTGGCGTCCGGCGCGCCGATGAACATGCCGACCTTGCCGGCGCCGGCGTTCGTCAGCAGGTCGCCCCACTGCAGCAGCTGACGGGCGCCCATGCTGTTGTCGCCGTACCGCATGTCCTTGAGGTTCTGCAGGACCTGCTTGCCCATGGCGTTGTTGAAGTCGGCCTTCTTGCCGTCCTCGGTCAGCACCCGGCCGCCCTGCGAGTAGAGCAGGGAGGTGAAGTGCCAGCCGCCGGTGTTGCCGGCGCTGTACTCCGAGTAGCCGGCGATGCCGTTGCCGAGCGCGGAGATCTTCTTGGCGGCGGCCCGGACGTCGGCCCAGGTCTTCGGCGGGTTGTTCACGTCCAGCCCGGCCTGCTGGAACAGCACCTTGTTGTAGACCAGACCCATCGAGTAGTTCTTCACCGGGACGGCGTAGAGCTTGCCGCCGTCGGTGAAGACCTCCTTGAGCGCCGGGTCGACGCTGTCCCAGGTCGAGATCGTGTCCTTGTTGGCGTACTGGCTGATGTCCATCGCCTGACCGGAGTCGAGCACCTGCTGGAGATCGGTCATGTACCCGTAGAAGACGTCGGTCACGGTGCCGCCGGCGAGGCGGGCGGTGAAGTCCGGCGGGTTGTTGCACTGCTCGCCGACGCTGACGCTCTTGATGGTGATGTCCAGGTTCTGCTTCTGGAACTCGGCGACGTCGTCGTTCCAGTTCTTCAACAGCTCTTTCTGGGCGCCGACCGGCTGGCAGTCCACCGTGATGGTGACCTTGCCGTCCGCGGTCGAGCCCTTGTCGTCGCTCTTCGTGGAGCATGCCGTGAGGCTGAGCCCCAGGCCGGCCACGAGCGCAACCGCCGCAGCCTTTCGGTATTGCGGTACGGACATCTGTCCATCCCTTCGGGAACGGGTGTCTCCAATGACCTTCGCTGATCTGCGGTGATACGACCTGACGCCCAGTAGCTGCGTCGGAGCCAGGTGTGAGTGGAGTCACTGTAGCGAGGGCGACTCATTTCGGCAAGGTATCGACCCTGTTCCGAAAGGACACGACGTGATTACGGTAGATGTTGGCAAGCCCTTGAAAGCAGGCCGGTTTGCCGGCTATTGATCCCATATGGCCGGTCATTCGGTTCGTTCCATGCCTATCGATGTGGGCAACGACGAAAACGGCCGCCGACCGCGAGAAGCGGTCGACGGCCGAAGCGTCGTACGGGGTGGTGCCTAGCGGACCGGGACGGGCACGGTGGCCGTGACTACCGGCCGGGGGCGGGCGCGGTGGAGCCGCGTACCACCAACTCCGGCTCGAACAGCAGCTCGTCCTGCAGGACGCCGGCACCCTCGATCTGGGTGACCAGCAGATCCACGGCGGCCTGCCCCATCGTCTCGATCGGCTGCCGCACAGTGGTCAACGGCGGGTCGGTGCAGGTCATGAACGCGGAGTCGTCGAAGCCCACCACCGACACGTCGGCCGGCACCGAGCGGCCCAACCGCCGGGCCGCACGGATCGTGCCCAGCGCCAGAACGTCGCTGGCGCAGATGATGCCGGTCACGCCCCGCTCGACCAACTTCGTCGCCGCGACCCGCGCCCCCTCCATCGAGAAGCTGGAGCGCTCGACGCACTCGGCGTCGCCCTCGTCCCAGCCCGCTACCTGGATCATCGCGTCGAGCTTTCGCCGGGACGGCACGTGCCCCTCCGGGCCGAGCACCATGCCGATCCGTTCGTGCCCGAGCGAGCGCAGGTGCCCGTACGCCTGCTCCACCGCCACCGCGTCGTCCGTGGAGACCCGGGGAAAACCCAGCTCGTCCACACCCGCGTTGACCAGCACGACCGGAAGCCCTCGATCGGTCAGCCGACGGTAGTGGTCATGCCGGGCGTCGGCGAGCGCGTACGAGCCCCCAGCGAAGATCACCCCGGAGACCTGGTGGTCGAGGAGCATCTCCACGTAGTCCATTTCGGAGACCCCGCCGATGGTCCGGGCGCAGAGCGCCGGGGTGTAGCCGCGCTGGGCGAGCGTGCCGGTGACGACCTCGGCCAGCGCCGGGAAGATCGGGTTCTGCAACTCGGGCAGCACCAACCCGACCAGCCGGGCACGTTCGCCGCGCAGCTTGGTCGGCCGCTCGTATCCGAGCACGTCCAGCGCCGTCAGCACGGCGGTCCGGGTCGCCTCGGAGACTCCGTCGCGGCCGTTGAGCACCCGGCTGACGGTGGCCTCGCTGACGCCCGCCTTCTTGGCAACTTCAGTCAACCGCTTGGTCACGGTCGCAATCTTACGTCGCCTGACTGAAAGAAATGAACAGCAAATTGCGCCGCGCTTGCTGGTCGGCTGCGCGACTCGGGTTTCAGGAGGTCGCGTGTCGAGAGGCCCCGGATACCGCGACCTCCTGAAGTCGAGTCGATCACGCGGGCGACCCGCGGGGCGTCAGGACAGGTCGTGCAACGCGGACTCGATGGCCCGGTGGAAGGTCGGGTACGCGTAGATCATGTGCCGGAGCTGACTCAACGGCACCGCCGCGTGCACCGCCACCACCAGCGCGGACAGCACCTCGCCGCCGGCCGGGCCGACCGAGGTCGCGCCGATCAACACACCCTGGTCGGCGTCCGCGACCAGCTTGATGAAACCGTCGTCGCCGACCTGATGGATCCAACCTCGCGTCGAACTGCCGAGCTTGGTGAAACCCACCTGCACGTTGATGCCACGCTCGCGGGCCTGCTGCTCGGTGAGCCCGACCGCGCCGATCTCGGGATCGGTGAAGGTCACCCGGGGCAACGCGCGGTAGTCGGCTCGCGGGACGGTGCCGGCCGATCCGCTCGATCCGCTGGCGGCCAGCGAGCTGGACGCGCCCATCGCTCCGCCGACCACACTGGAGGTGCCGCTGGCGTCCGCCCCGGCCTTCGCCTGCCGGGCGCGGGCCAGGACGTCGGCGATCACGATCCCCGCCTGATACATGGCGATGTGGGTGAAGGCGCCCTCGCCGGTCAGGTCGCCGACCGCCCAGACATGGTCGGTGACGTGCAGACGGTCGTCGACCGGCAGGTAACGCTGGCTGGCGTCCAGGCCGATCGTGTCCAGACCCAGCTCGGCCAGGTGGGCCTTGCGTCCGGTCACCACCAGCAGCCGGTCGGCGGTGAACTCCGTGCCACCCGCACCGCGCAGTGTGAACCTGGTCCCGTCGTGCTCGACCCGTTCGGCGCGTACCCCGGTGTGGATCTCCACGCCGTCGGCGCGCAACGCCGCGGCGGCGACCTCGGAGGCCTCGGGCTCCTCGACGGCCAGCACCCGGTCGAGCGCCTCGACCACGGTGACCCGGACCCCGAAACGGGCGAAGGCCTGCGCCAACTCCAGACCGATCGCGCCGCCGCCGAGCACCAGCAGCGACTCCGGCAACTCCTCGACCTCGATCGCCTGGTGGTTGGTCCAGTACGGCGTGTCGGCCAGGCCGTCGATCGGCGGCACCGACGGACGGGTACCGGTGCCCAGCACCACCCCGTGCCGGGCCTCGAACACCTGGTCACCGACGCGGACCCGGCGTGGACCGTCGAGCCGGCCGCTGCCCCGCACGAGCCGGCCGCCCTTGCCGATGAACCGCTCCGCCGCGACCGTGTCGTCCCAGGTGTCGGTGGCTTCCTCGCGGATCCGTTTCGCCACCGGCGCCCAGTCCGGCTGGACCTGCGCCGTCCCGGCGAGCCCGTCGACCCGGCGAGCCTCGGCGAGCGCGTTGGCCGCTCTGATCATCATCTTGCTCGGGATGCAGCCCCAGTACGGGCACTCCCCGCCGACGAGATCCCGTTCGACGCCGACGACGCTCAGGCCGGCCTCGGCGAGCCGCCCGGCCACCTCCTCGCCGCCGACTCCGAGCCCGACCACGACCACATCCACCAGCTCCGGCTCCGCCACACCGAACAGCATCCCCCAGCGGCACCACCCCGGCCACCGAGGTCGACGGAAAAGCCGGCACGCCCACCCGCCCCGGCGCTTACCGTGGCCGGATGCACGCACGCTTCGCTCCGGTCCGGGACCACTTCCACGACCTGCTCGCCTCCGGCCGGGAGACCGGGGCCGGCCTGACCATCTGGTACGACGGGCAGCCGGCCGTGGACCTGATCGGCGGCTCCCGCGGCGGCCACGGGCCGGGCGGCACGCCGTGGCTGCCGGACACGCTGGTGAACGTCTATTCGGTAGGCAAACCGGTGGCGGCGCTCTGCCTGCTCGTGCTCGTCGACCGGGGAACTGTCGAGCTCGACGCGCCCGTGGACCGGTACTGGCCGGAGTTCCGTACCCCCGCCACAGTGCGTCAGGTGTTGTCGCACACCGCCGGGCTGCCAGCCTTCCCCGTGCCCCGACCGGCCAGCGCGATCACCGACTGGGCGCTGCTCACCGGCGACCTGGCCGCCGCCGACCCCGAGTGGTCGCCGGGCTCGGTAGCCGGCGAACACGCCTGGACGTACGGGCACCTGGTGGGCGAGGTGGTCCGCCGCGTCGACGGACGGTCGGTGGGCCGGTTCCTGGCCGAGGAGATCGCCGACCGGTGGCAGCTCGACCTCGGCTTCGGGCTGGCCGAGGCGGATCAGCTGCGCTGCGCGGACCTGCGCTACGGAGACCCGCAGTGGCCCAGCCGGAAGCTCGGCGAACCGGGGTCACTGCGGGCGCGGGCGCTGGGCAACCCGGCCGGCGGACTGGACCTGGCGGTGCTGAACAGCCCGCTGTGGCGGGGGGCCGAGATGCCCGCGGTCAACCTGCACGCCACCGCGTCCAGCCTGGCCCGGCTCTACGCCGGTCTGCTGGCCGGTGGTGTGCTGGACGGCGTCCGCCTGGTCAGCCCGGACCTGATCGCGGAGGCGACCCGGGTGCAGTACGACGGGCCGGACCT
Organism: Micromonospora inaquosa; assembly: GCF_003857055.1. Classification (GTDB taxonomy): domain Bacteria; phylum Actinomycetota; class Actinomycetes; order Mycobacteriales; family Micromonosporaceae; genus Micromonospora; species Micromonospora inaquosa. The sequence continues at coordinate 11,101 of NZ_QGSZ01000331.1, forward strand.
GGTGCTGGACCGCCCGGTCCAGTGGACGTTGGGCATGCAACGGGAGCCGGACGGCAGCTGGGGCATGGGCGGGATCGGCGGCAGCAGCGCGTGGGCCGACCCCGAGCGCGGCTACACCTTCGCGTACGCCACCGCGCACCTCGCCGAGCACGACCGGGTGGACGAGCTGGTCGAGGCGCTGCACTCGGTGCTCTGAAAGGGGTCAGCGGTCAGCGCGGCCGGACCGGTTCGACCACCGTGTTCGCGGTCACCGGCTCTCCGGCGGGACCGCCGGCCCGGGGATGACGACCGGGGTCCCGGTCGGGCTGAGCAGTGCCCGTGCGGCCACCGCCATCCGTCGCCGTTGCGGCACCAGGGCCCGCCGAACGAAGACGTCGTAACCCTGCGCGGCCACCTCGTCGAGGATGCCGCCGTAGAGCGCGTACGCGGTGCGCATGCAGGCCTGCGAGGCGGGCGCGAGCATGGTGATACCCGGTGCGGCAGCGGCGTAGTGCGCCTGGGCGCGCGTCACCTCGTACTCGATGAGCTCGCGGATCCGGGGCGTAGCGCGGCCCCGGGCGCGGGCCTCAACCAGCTCCTCGCGGGTGACCCCGAACTTCGCCAGGTCCTCGTCCGGCAGGTAGATGCGGCCCCGGTCGAGGTCTTCGGCGACATCCCGGATGAAGTTGGTGAGCTGGAAGGCGAAGCCGAGCTGCCGGGCCGGCTCCCGGGCCGCCACCGGGTCGGGGCTGCCCAGGATCGGCAGCATCATGGTGCCGATGACCGCCGCCGAGCCCTCCATGTAGTCGAGCAGGTGGTCGTAGGTCGGGTACGCGGTGACGGTGAGGTCCATCGCCATGCTCTTCAGAAACAACGCAAAGTCGTCGCGGTCGAGATCGAAGACGGCGATCGTGTGCAGCACGGCCGGCAACAGTGGGTCGTCGATCGCCGCCCCGTGCAGACCGGCCACGAACTGGCCGGACCAGTGGTCCAGCAGGGCGGCCCGCTCGGCCGACGGCAGATCCTCGGTGCGGTCGACGATTTCGTCCGCGTACCTGGTGAACCCGTAGAGGGCGTGCACGTGTCGCCGTTTCCAAGCAGGGAGCAGGCGGGTGGCGAGATAGTAGGTGCGGCCGTGGCGTTTGTGCAGTTCACGGCACCGGTCATAGGCAGCGGTGAGATCAGTATCCACCGGCCCTCCTCCACTTTTATCGACGCACCAATCGACGCAACACGTAGCCTAGGGTACGCTCAGCCGCATGGCCAACGACGCAGTTGCGGGCGACGTGACCCGCGTGGCGCCGGCACGGCCGGCGGAGCGGGACGACCCGATCCGCGCCGTTCTGGCCGCGTACACCCATGATCTGGTAACGGCGGTCGATGAGACCCTGAACTCTTTCCTCACCGCCGAAGTTGACACCCTCAACGACATCGACCCATCGATGGGCAGCTTCGCCGCCACCGCCCGGGAGGCCGTCCTGGCCGGCGGCAAACGGATCCGATCCACGTTCGCCTACTGGGGTTGGCGCGGGGCGGTCGGCGGCACCGCGGCGCTGCCGCCCGTGCTGCCCGCGCTGGCCGCGCTGGAGCTGCTGCACACCTTCGCGCTGGTGCACGACGACGTGATGGACGCGTCCACCACCCGCCGCGGCCGACCCACCGCACACGTCGCGCTCGCCGAACAACACCTCGCCGCCGGCCACCGAGGTGACCCCGGCCGGTTCGGCGAGGCCGCCGCCGTGCTCGTCGGCGACCTCTGCATGGTCTGGGCCGACCAGTTGCTGGCCCACGCCTCGGTGCCGTCGACTCGGCTCTTCGAGGTGCGCCGCTGTTACGACCAGATGCGGGTGGAGACGGTCGCCGGGCAATACCTCGACGTGCTCGGCGAGAACGACCCGGCCAGTTGGTCGGTCCACCGGGCGCTGCGGGTGGCCCGCTACAAGACCGCCAGCTACACCGTCCAGCGACCACTGCTCTTCGGGGCCTGCCTGGCCGGGGTGCCCGCCGACGAACCGCTGGTCTCCGCCTACACCCGCTACGGCCTGGCCGTCGGCGAGGCGTTCCAGCTCCGCGACGACCTGCTCGGCGTCTACGGTGACCCGGCGGCCACCGGCAAGCCGGCCGGTGACGACCTCCGCACCGGCAAGCCGACCACACTGCTCATGCTGGCCCGTGAGCTGGCCACCCCGGCCCAGCTCACGGCGTTGGAACGGGCCGCCGACGGACCGGTCGACACACTCGCCGGTCTGATCGCCGAGACCGGCGCGGTGACCCGGGTGGAGCAGATGATCGCCGAGCGGGTGAGCGACGCGCTGGCCGCGCTCGACGCCGCACCCGTGGACCAGACGGCGCGCACCGCGCTGACCGGGCTGGCCACCGCCGCTGCCAACCGGCGTGCCTGATGAGCGACTTGAGCGAGGAGGTGGTCACGTGCGGACGGTGACCGGACGGACGGATCGGGTGGTGGTCGTCGGGGCCGGGC
>NZ_QGSZ01000211.1 GCF_003857055.1 Micromonospora inaquosa
GCTGGCCGCCCTCCTCGTGGCCGGCTGCGCCGACCCCGGGGGTGAGGCACCCGTCTGGCAGCCCGGCGCGGGAGGCGGTGGCACCGGCGCGCCGGTCTCCACTGCCGGCCCGAAGGCCACCGGGCAGGCGTCCTCCGGTTCGGGTGGCGCGATCTCGCTCTCCGCCACCGGCGACATCATCATGGGCAACGCACCCAGTCGGCTACCCGCCGCCGGCGGCAAGGGCTTCTTCGACTCGGTCACCGAGGCGCTCAAGGCCGACCTGGTGATGGGCAACCTGGAAGAGCCGCTGACAGTCGACACCGGCACCGGCAAGTGCGGGGCCAACTCCACCCGCTGCTTCCAGTTCCGCGCCCCGCCGGAGTACGCCGGGCACCTGCGCGACGCTGGCTTCGACGTCCTCAACCAGGCCAACAACCACGGCTACGACTACGGGCCGAAGGGCTACGAGAACACCCAGAAGGCACTGCAGAAGTACGACCTGGAGCACACCGGCGCACCGAACGAGATCACCGTGGTCGACGTCAAGGGCGTCAAGGTCGCTGTCGCCGGCTTCTCGTCGTACGTCTGGTCCAACAGCCTCGTCGACATCGCCAAGGCGAAGAAGGTGGTTGCCAAGGCCGCCACCATGGCCGACCTGGTCGTGGTGCAGGTGCACATGGGCGGCGAGGGTGCCGACAAGACCCGGGTGAAGCCGGGCACCGAGATGTTCCTGGGTGAGAACCGGGGCGACCCGGTGAAGTTCTCGCACGCCATGATCGACGCTGGCGCCGACCTGATCATCGGGCACGGCCCGCACGTGCTGCGCGGGATGGAGTTCTATCAGGGCCGGCTGATCGCGTACAGCCTTGGCAACTTCGCCGGCGGCGGCAACTCGCTGAGCAACGCCGGACGCCTCGGCTGGGGCGGGGTGCTGAAGGTGTCGCTCAAGCCGGACGGCAGCTGGGCGGGCGGTTCGTTCACCTCCACGTACATGAACTCCGCTGGCAAGCCGACGATGGACCCGGACGACCGCGGCCTGGGTCTGGTCACCGAGCTGAGCCGCGCCGATTTCCCGAAGGCTGGCGCTCGCCTCGACGGGCAGGGGAAGATCTCGCCGCCGACCGCCGGCTGACCCGAGGAGGACCGTCCGGGGTGCGACGTAGGCTGACCGTCGTGACCAGTAGCCCTCCCGGTGCCAGCGAGACCGCCCTCGGGCGCAAACGCCGTGCCCGCAAGATCGGCCGGGTGCTGGCCGAGACGCACCCCGACGCGCATTGTGAGCTGGACCACTCCAACGCTCTGGAGCTGGCCGTCGCCACGATCCTGTCCGCGCAGTGCACGGACAAGAAAGTCAACGAGGTCACCCCGAAGCTCTTCGCCCGCTACCCGAGCGCTGCCGCGTACGCCGGCGCCGACCGGGGCGAGATGGAGGAGCTGATCCGGCCCACCGGCTTCTACCGCAACAAGACCGACTCGCTGCTGAAGCTCGGTCAGGCCCTCCTCGACCGGTACGACGGCACGGTCCCGGGCCGGCTCGTCGACCTGGTGACGCTCCCCGGAATCGGCCGCAAGACCGCCAACGTGATCCTCGGCAACGCCTTCGACGTCCCGGGCATCACCGTCGACACGCACTTCCAGCGGCTGGTTCACCGGTGGGGCCTGACCACCGAGACCGACCCGGTCAAGATCGAGCACGCGATCGGCGCGCTGTACGACAAGCGCGACTGGACCATGCTCTCGCACCGGATCATCTTCCACGGACGACGGGTCTGCCACGCCCGCAAGCCGGCCTGTGGCGCGTGCACCCTCGCGAAGCTCTGCCCCTCGTACGGCACCGGCCCGACCGAGCCGGCACCCGCCGCCAAGCTGCTCAAGGGCCCCCGGGCACGCGACCTCGCGGTTGCCGCCGGTGTCGACCCGGAGTTGGTGCCCGCCCAGGCGGTCGCCGCGGAGGTGCCGTGAACCGCCGCCTCGCCCTCGCCGTCCTGCCACTGCTGCTGGCCGTCACCGGGTGCACCAGCGGCACCGCCGACGACGAGCCGGCCCCCCGTCCGGTCGCAGCTGAGCGACCGTCCCCGTTCCGGGACTGCGCCACGCTGAGCACCGCGCCCACCGCCGCGACGCCCGGCTCCACCACCCCGACCCCGGCGACTCCCGGCTCCGGCACGACTGAGCCGGCGTCCCCGGGCACGACCGCGCCCGCCGCTGGCGGGCAGGCGCTGCCGGAGCTGACCCTCTCCTGCTTCACCGGCGGTGCCCCGGTCGAGTTGCGGGAGGTGGCCGGGCCGGCGGTGATCAACGTGTGGGCTTCCTGGTGCCCGCCGTGCCGCAAGGAGCTGCCCGCTTTCCAACGCCTCAGCGAGCGGGCCGCCGGTCAGCTCCAGGTGGTCGGGGTCAACAGCCGGGACAGCCGCAGCGGCGCCCAGTCCATCGGTGAGGACTTCGGCGTCCGGTTCCCGATGCTGACAGACCAGGGTGAGGCGGTGCAGCGCGAGCTGAAGCGCAACGCCATTCCGCTGACCCTCTTCGTCGCCGCTGACGGTCAGGTCCGGCACATCGACGTCAGCGGTGCTCTCGACGATGCCAAGCTCACCAAACTGGTCCGCCAGCACCTTGGCCTGGCGGTGCCGGCGTGACCCGTCGGCCACCCGAATGGATCGAGCCGTTACTGACCCGGCTCGGCACCGCCCGCGTCGAGGACTTCACCCGGCTGACCACCCCCGCCGAGGGCGGTCGGGAGAGCGCCGTGCTGGTGCTGCTCGGCGAGCAGCCCGGCGTCGGTCCCGACGTGCTGGTCCTGCAACGCGCCGCCACCCTGCGCAACCACGCCGGTCAGCCCGCCTTTCCCGGCGGTGCGGCCGACCCGGAGGACGCCGACGTCCGCGCCACCGCCCTGCGCGAGGCGAACGAGGAGGTGGGCCTCGACCCGACGAGCGTGACCGTGCTGGCCGAGCTGCCGAAACTCTGGATCCCGGTCAGCGACTTCGTGGTCACACCGGTGCTCGCCTGGTGGCACGACCCGCACCCGGTGCACCCCCGGGAGCCGGCCGAGGTGGCACACGTCGCCCGCCTGCCGGTGAGCGAGCTGGTCGACCCGGCCAACCGACTGCGGGTCCGCCACCCGAGCGGCTGGATCGGGCCGGCGTTCTCGGCGCGCGGGATGCTCGTCTGGGGCTTCACCGCCGGGGTGCTCGCCACCCTGCTCGAGATGGGCGGATGGGCCCGGCCATGGTCGCCGGGCCGGGTGGTGGAACTTCCGCCGACCGGGGCGACACCGGCACCCTCCGCCGGCACCGACGAGGCCGACGAGAACGCCCTGCGCTGACCGCACGGTCACCATCCGCAAGCGATGGTCATCCGGGAGGCACACTGCCCGTACGCTTGACCCGTGTCCGTCGTGGATCTCGTCCTGCTGCTGCTCATGCTCGTGTTCGCGATCAGCGGATACCGCCAGGGTTTCGTCATCGGCGTCACGTCGTTGTCCGGCTTCTTCCTGGGTCTGCTGCTGGGTCTCCAGCTCGGGCCGCTGTTCGCCAGACAGTTCGTGGACGCCGGCACCCGCGTGCTGATCTCGCTCGTGGCCATCTTCGGGCTGGCGGTGGTCGGGCAGGCCCTCGCCGGTTGGCTCGGCTCCCACCTGCGCAAGACGATCACCAGCGACGTGGGCAAACGGATCGACGACGTGGGTGGGGCGTTCGTCTCGCTGTTCGCGGTGCTCCTCCTCGCCTGGCTGGTCGCCGTGCCGCTCGGCTCGTCGTCGGTGCCCTGGCTCGCCGCCTCGGTCCGCAACAGCGCGTTGATCACGGTGGTCAACCAGGTCCTACCGGAGCAGGCCCACCAGTTGTCCACGGCGTTGGAGGACACCGTCGACACCGACGGGTTCCCGGACGTCTTCGGTGACCTCGCGCCCACCCGGGCCCGGCAGGTCGACCCGCCGGACCCGGCACTGGCCGGCTCCCAGGTGGTGGTCAGCGGTCAGCAGTCGGTCGTCAAGGTGCTCGGCTCCGCGCCCAGCTGCTCACGCCGGATCGAGGGTTCCGGCTTCGTCTACGCGGACGACCGGGTGATGACCAACGCGCACGTGGTGGCCGGCACCCGCTCGGTCGCCGTCGAGTTGGGCGGCGAGCGGTACGACGGCAAGGTGGTCGTCTACGACCCGAACCGCGACCTGGCGGTGCTGCTCGTGCCCGGGTTGCCCGGACCGTCCCTGCGGTTCGCCGCCGGCAACGCGGGCAGCGGCTCCGACGCCATCGTGCTCGGCTTTCCGCTGGACGGCCCCTACAACGCGCAGTCGGCCCGAATCCGGGACGTCGACCGGATCAAGGGCCCGGACATCTACTCGTCCAGCGACGTGACCCGGGAGATCTACACGATTCGGGCGCTGGTCCGAAGCGGCAACTCGGGCGGCCCACTGCTCTCCGCCAACGGCCTGGTGCTCGGCGTGATCTTCGCGGCGGCGTCCGACGACCCGAACACCGGCTTCGCCGTGACGGCGGCCGAGGCCCGCCCGGTGGCGTTGGCCGGAGCCGAACGCAACCGGCAGGTCGGCACCGGCGAGTGCACCTGAGCGTCGCCCCGGGTCAGCTCATCCCGTGGGCCGGCAGGACGCGACGCCCGACGGTGTGTGCCCGCCAACTGGTGAAGGCGGCGGTGGTGGCCGCGACCACCGCGACCCCGAGCAGCCAACCGCCCACCACGTCGCTGGTGAAGTGCACGCCGAGCGCCACCCTGCTCAACCCGGTCACCACTGTGAGCAGCACCGCCGCGACCCAGAGCGCCGCCCGTGCCGCCCCCCGTCGGGCGTACGGGAGGAGCACCAGCAGCAGCACCCCGGCGGCCAGGGTGGCGTTCAGCGCGTGCCCGGAGGGGAACGAGTAACCGGCGGCCCGGGCCACCGGGTCCAGCAGCTCCGGCCGGTCCCGGCCGACCAGCAGCTTGAGCAGCGGGCCGAGCAACCCACCGACGACCATCGTGGTGGCCGCCCAGAGGGCCAGGCGGCGGGCACCCCGACGCAGCAGCCAGACCACCAGGAGCAGGACGACGGCGCGCAGCGGCATCGGTGCGAAGACCTCGGTCCAGACCCGCATCAGCACGACCCAGGCCGAGTGGTCCTGGGCGTGGTCGTGCAGCGCGTCGGTGACCGTCGTGTCCAACCGGCGCAGTGGCGCCCAGGCGCCGAGCACCAGCAGTGTGAGCAGCGCGAACGGCACCAGCACCAGGAACGCCGCCGTCGCGGCGAGAGTGAGCCGCAGCCCCAGCGCGTGGTCCCTGTCGAATCGGCGGTGCCGCCACGACGGCTGGCCGGTAGGGGCGAGCGTGGGCGGCCGATGCGTACTCATGGACCCGTTCTACCCGACCGGGCCACCGGTCAGGCCTGTCGGTCGGCCGCGATCAATGGGTCCGCTGGCGAAGCCGGCGGACCATCAGCGCCGCACCGCCGACCAGAGCGACCAGGAGCACGACGGTGGTCGCCAGTTGCTCCGGCGCGGACGTGTCCTGACCGCCCGCCGCCCGAGCCGTCCAACGGCTCTGCTGACCGGAAGCGGCGAGACCCAGTGGATCGCTACCGGCACCGGCCACCGGATCGTCGTCGACCGAGCCCGGCGCCGGACCGAAACCGGTCACCCCCGGCGACGTCTGATCGTCCAGCGGGTTGGCGGTCACCGGCGGCACCTGAGCGGTCAACGCGGCCACCGGGTCGACCACCCCGTACCCGAAGCGGTCGTCCCGCCCGGTCGGGCCCAGATCCCGGGCGGTGGCCAACAACCGGTTGACCACCTCGCCGGCGGGCATCTGCGGATAACGGGACCGGACCAGCGCGGCGGTCGCGGCCACCAGCGGCGCGGCGAAGCTGGTGCCCTGCACCCGCCAGTACCCGCCGGGGGGCTTGGCGCCGACCAGACCGCTGGCGGGGGCGGTGAGCACCGTCGCCTGACCGGTGATCGACCCGGACCACAGGTTGTCGCTGCTGCGTTCGAGACCGGCCACCGCGATCACACCCGGCTCCCGCGCCGGATACCAGACCTTGGTGCTGCTGGAGGTGGCCAGGTTGCCGGTGCAGGCGACCACGACCACGTCCCGGACGAACGCGTAGTCCAGGGCGGCGGCCAGGGCCGGGCTGTCGCCGCTGCCGCCCAACGACAGGTTGATCACGCGGGCGCCGTTGTCGACCGCCCAGCGAACCCCCTGGGCGACGATCAGCGCGTCGTCGTAACGGTTCTCCTCGTCCAGCACCCTCACCGGCAGGATGCGGGCGTCCGGTGCCAGGCCGACCACACCATGCTTGTCGTCGTTGCGCCCGGCGATCAGGCCGGCCACCGTCGTGCCGTGACCCACCGGATCCGGGCCCGGCGCGCCGCCGGGGCCGACCAGGTCCTTGCCGGGCAGCACCTGGCCGACCAGGTCGGGGTGCGTGCCGTCCACTCCGGAGTCGACCACCGCCACGGTCACGCCCCGGCCGGTCGAGCTGCGCCACGCCGTTTCGGCCTGCAACTCGTCGAGCTGCCACTGCTCGTCGCGGACCTGATCGGTGCGGGAGACGGCATCACCGGGGGCGAACGCCATCGGCGCGCCGGCGAGCTGTCCGCCATTCGTGGGCGCGGCGACCGGCACAGCTGCCACTGTCGGTGCCACGACGGCGAGCGCCGCGGCCACGCCGAGCAGCACTCGGCTGGTCGTTCGTCGGGCCGCTGACGGACCGCTGTACCGCACCCCAGTCACATCCCCAGCCATTCATCCCGACGGAACCATGACGATCGGAGATTACCGGTTTCCCCACCCGTCACGGGAAGAACCGGCGAGTCAGGTCATGGCGGCGGCAGCTGCGCCAGCTGAACGAGGCGTACGCCCTCCCGGCGGGTGACCAGTCGACCACGCCCCGGCGGCAGCGGTCCGGGCCGCACCGGCCCGACGAGTGCGCCCTCCTCAGGGCTGCCCGCCATCACCAGGCCGGCGGTGGACAGCTCCCGCAGGCGCTGCACGATCGGCTCGTACTGGGCGCGGCCCGCCCCACCGGAGCGGCGGGCCAGCACCAGGTGCAGCCCGATGTCCCGGGCGTGCGGCAGGTGCTCCTCCAGTGCCCGCAACGGGTTCGCCGGCCCTGCCGCCACCAGGTCGTAGTCGTCCACCAGCACGAACAGCTCCGGCCCGGACCACCAGGACCGGTCCCGTAGCTGTTGCGGGGTGACCTCCGGCCCAGGTGCCCGCCGCTCCAGGTAGCCGGCGGCCGACTCGACAAGGTCGGCGGTGTGCGCCGCGGCGGTGCCGTACCCGATCAGATGGGGCGTCTCGATCGCGCCGAGCAGGCTGCGCCGATAGTCGACGAGGATCACCCGGGCCTGCTCGGGAGTGAACCGGGTGATGATCGACGTGGCCAGCGCGCGCAGGAACGACGACTTGCCACACTCCGAGTCCCCGAAGACCACGAAGTGTGGCTCGGTGGCGAAGTCGAGCAGCACCGGGCGCAGGTCCGCCTCCGCGATCCCGATCGGCAGGCGCAGCCCGGTCGTCGCGGTGAGGTCCAGATCGGCGTACGGCAGCACCGGCGGGAGCAGCCGCACCCGGGGCGCCAGCGGCCCCGCCCATCCCTCGGCGGCCCTCTTGACCAGCTCGGCGGTGTCCCCACCGGCGGCACCGAGCTGAGGCAGCGCGGTGAGGAAGTGCAGGCCCTCCGCGGTCACCCCTCGGCCGGAGCGCTCCGGCACGTTCGCGGCGGCACGCCGGGCCACCAACGAGTCGGCCGGGTCACCGAGGCGCAGCTCCAGCCGGGAGCCGAACAGGTCCCGGATCGCCGGACGGAAATCCAGCCAGCGCAGCGCGGTGGCGACCACGTGCAGCCCGTACGACAGACCCCGGGTGGCCAGGTCGGTGACGAGTGGCTCCAGGTCGTCGTACTCGCCGCGGAGGGTGCTCCACCCGTCGATCACCAGGAACACGTCACCGTACGGGTCGGCACCCGGCTGACCGGCCGTCCCCGCTGCCGCTCGACGCTGCCGGTACGCGGCCATCGACTCCACGCCCAACTCCGCGAAGCGGCGTTCCCGATCGACCAGCAGGGTGGTCATCTCGCCGACGGTGCGTCGTACGGCGGTCGGGTCGGCGCGGCCGGTCACCCCGCCCACTTGCGGCAGGTCGCGCAGCGCGGCCAGCCCGCCGCCGCCGAAGTCGAGGCAGTAGACCTGCACCTCGGCGGGTGTGTGGGTGAGTGCCAGCGCGCAGATCAGTGTGCGCAGGGCGGTGGACTTGCCGCTCTGCGGCGCGCCGACCACCGCGACGTGCCCGGCGGCGCCGTCCAGCGCCAACCAGAGCAGGTCCCGGCGTTGCTCCAACGGTCTGTCCACGACCGCCATCGGCACTCCGAGTGCGCCGTGCAGCTCCGGGTTGCCCACGGTCAGCCCGCGCTTCGGGTGCACCTCGACCGGGCCGAGCAGCTCGTCCAGGGCCGGCGGCTGACCGAGCGGCGGAAGCCACACCTGGTGCGCCGGTGGGCCCTGCCCGACGAGCCGGTCCACCAGCAGGTCGAGCAGCGTCCTACTGCCCTCCTCCTCCTCCCGTGGTGCCGGCACGACCGGGGATGCCGGCTCGGGCACCGGTACGACGTGGGTGGTGAAGGTGAGCAGCCGTGCGCCCCTCTCGGCGGCGACGCCGCCCGGCGCGGCCCGACGACGGACGGCACCGGAGACGTACGCGGCCTTGAAGCGGGCCAGCGGGTCGGTGCCGGCGCGCAGGTAGCCGTGGCCCGGTGAGCGGGGCAGCGCGTGCGCGTCCGCCACGCCGAGCACCGTCCGGGACTCCAGCGCCGAGAAGGTGCGCAACCCGATCCGGTACGAGAGGTGGGTGTCCAACCCGCGGAGCCGTCCTTCCTCCAACCGCTGGCTGGCAAGCAGCAGGTGCACGCCGAGCGACCGCCCCAGCCGCCCGATCTGCACGAACAGGTCGATGAAGTCGGGCTTGGCGGAGAGCAGTTCCGAGAATTCGTCGCAGATCAGCAGCAGCGACGGCAGCGGGGCCAGTGGGCTGCCGGCCGCCCGGGCCCGCTCGTAGTCGCGCACGCTGGCGAAGTTGCCGGCGCGCCGCAGCAACTCCTGGCGGCGGACCAACTCCCCGTTGATCGCGTCCACCATCCGATCGACCAGGGGCAACGCGTCGGCCAGGTTGGTGATCACGGCCGCGGTGTGCGGCAGCCGGTCGAACGAGGTGAAGGTGGCGCCACCCTTGAAGTCGACGAGCACGAAGTTGAGCTGTTCGGAGCTGTGCGTGGCGGCGAGGCCCAGCACCAGCGTGCGGAGCAGTTCGGACTTGCCGGAGCCGGTCGCCCCGATGAGCAGGCCGTGCGGGCCCATGCCGTCCTGGGCGGACTCCTTGAGGTCCAGCTCGATGGCCCCGCCGTCCACGCCCACCCCGATCGGCACCCGCAACCGGTCTCGCGCCGAACGCGGCAACCAACCCTGTTCCGCGGTGAAGCTCTCCGGGTCACCGAGACCGAGCAGTTCGGGAAGGCCCAGGTCGGCCTGGAACGGGGCGTCCGGTCCACGGGCCGCGCCGGCGAGCCGCAGCGGCGCCAACCGCCGGGCGACCGCCTCGGCGTCGGCCAGGTCCAACTGGTCGGCGGTGCCCACCTCGGCGTGCCCGTCGGACGACCACGAGTGCAGCCGGCGGCCGTGCAACTCCAGTAGCAGGGCGTACCGGTCCAGCAGTCGGGGCGGCGGAGTGTCCAGGTCCAGCACGGTGACCGCGTCGATGCCACCGTCGCCGGTCAGCTCACTGGCGCCGGTCAGGTCGCCGCCGTCGAGGACCACCACCACGTGCGGGCCGTCGGTGGCCGGGCCGGCCGGACTGAACCGGGACCGGGTGGCCAGCACGTCGGCCAGCAGCGACTCCAACTCGGCGGCGGCGCTGGTGACCAGCCGTACCGGGCCGAGCGCGTCGGTGCGGCCAGGATGGTGGGCGTGCGGGAGCCACTTCACCCACTCCCAGCACGCGCGGCGCTCCGGCCCGGCGCAGACCGCGACGAGCAGTTCGTCGGGGGCGTGGAAGACCGCCAGCTGGGTCAGCACGGCCCGGACCAGCGCCTGCGCCGCCGGGTCGCCGGTGGGGGGCCCGCCGGTGGTCGGGGTGGTCGCCCGGGTGCGGCCGGCGGGTCGCACGTGCACCCGGGCGAAGCTGCGCAGCGACAGCGCCACCGGCAGGTCCGGCACCACGGAGTACGCGTCCAGGAAGCGGCGTAGCGCGCCAGCGGTCATGGGCTCAAGCTCCTCCAACGGCCGGGTGACCGGTGGAACGAGTGGAGTGGCCAGGGTCTGCGGCCCGACGCCGACCCGCACCACCGCGAAATCCGGGTCGGCGGGGCGCCGCTCCCAGACCCGGTGGCTGTCCACCGTCGACCAGAGTCGGCCCGGATCCGGGTGCCGGTAGTAGAGCCCGGCCCGTTGCTGGCCCGCAGTCCGCCGGACCCGCCGCCGCAGCGTGGCCAGGTGGCGCAGGTACTCCCTGCGGGCGGCCATCATCTCGGACTTCTTCGGGGTGCCGGAGGCGCTGCCCCAGGACGTCACCAGCATCGCCAACGAGGAGAGCCCGAACATTCCGCCCACCACGTACGAGTAGGCGCCGCCACCCCGGCCGAACATCATCGCCATCGCCACCGTGCCGCCGAGCATGGGCAGCAGCATGAGCATCTGTTGCCACCGTCCGCCGGTCACCACGGGGATCTCCGGCGGTGCCTCGACCGACAGCTCACCGGCGGGGATCTCCGGCGCTGGTCGGCGTGGTGGGCGCTTGATGACGACGGTGGACACTCGGCCTCCTGACAGCGCTGGGTAACCCGAGCCTGGCTCATGGTAGGTAAAGTCCTGTCGTCCGCGCAGCCTCCGATCCCCCTCGATATGGAGACCAGTCGATGACTACCGGGCTGGCACGCGTCACCATCAGCGCGTCGCAACGACGGGTGGACATCGCCCTGCCGGAGCAGGTGCCCCTGGCCGAGCTGCTGCCCGACGTGCTCCGGCACGCCGGTGTCGGGCTGGCCGACGACGGCGAGCAGCACGGCGGATGGGTGCTCCGCCGCACCGACGGGGCGTTGCTGGTGACGGCACAGGCGCTGTTGCCGCAGGGGGTCCGCGACGGTGAGGTGCTGCACCTCGTGCCGGCCCGCGCGCACTGGCCCGAGTTGGAGTACGACGACGTCATCGAGGCGATCGCCGACGGCGCTCGCCGCCGTGGTGGTGCCTGGTCGCCCACCGCCACCCGGGCGGCCGGTCTGTCCGGTGCCGCCGTACCGCTCGCGGTCGGCCTGCTCGCGCTGCTCGCCGGTGGCCCGACCCACCGGGCCGGTTGGCTGGCGGCCGTCGCGGTTGCCCTGCTGCTCACCGTGGCCGCCACGGTGGCCTCCCGGGCCAACGGCGACGGTGCCGCCGGTGCGACGCTCGGCGGCTACGCGCTGCCCTACGCGTTCACGGCAGGTGCCCTGGCGGTCGGCTCCGGCGACCCGGTCGGGCCGGTCGGGCCGGCCCGCTGGGTGGGCGCCGCCGAACTGCTGGCCGGCTCGGTCGCGCTGCTGCTGGTGGCGTTGATCGGTCTGCTCGGGGTGGCCAGCCGACTGCGGGTCTTCGTGGCCGGTGTCACGGTCGGCCTGATCGGTGCGGGGGCCGCGCTCGGTGCGCTGCTGATGACCACGGCCGGTACGGCGGCGGTGCTGCTCAGCGCGCTGATCTTCGCCGTCGGCGTGATTCCGCTGCTGGCCATCCGGCTGGGCAAGTTGCCGCTCCCGCCGATCACCCTGCCGGCCTCGACCCCCGCGGAGGAGCCGGAGCGGGCCCGGGACCTGCCGGACCGGGGCCGGGTGCACGCCGCGGTGATCCGCACCGAGGAGATGCTGACCGGGATGCTGATCGGCCACGCCGTGCTGGCGGCGGCCACAGCTGTCGTACTCGTGGTTGCCGGCGGCACGGCAGGGCGGGTGCTGGTGGCGGTCACCTCGGCTGTGCTGTTGCTGCGGTCGCGCCTGTTCGTGGCGCTGCGACACCGGGTGCCGATGGTGCTGGCCGGGCTGGCCGGCTACGCGGTGCTGGGTGCGGTGCTGGTCGGTCGGGCCGACCAGACCGGGCGGTTGGTACTGGTCCTCGGCGGGGCGGCGCTGGCCCTGGTGGCGGTCGCCAGCGGCACCGGGTACGCCCGCCGGCCGGTCTCGCCGTACGTCGGGAGGATCGCGGACCTCACCGACACGGCCCTGGTGGTGGCCGTGGTGCCGATCGCCTGCGCGGTGCTCGACCTGTACGACCGGGCCCGAGGGCTGCTCGGTTGAGCGACCCTCGGGCCCGGTGCGTCAGAGATCGTCAGTGGGCGGATTCGCCGCGCGCCTCGGCGTCCCTGGCTCGCTGGTAGGAGGCGTGGATCTCGGCCTCGGCCTCGGTACGGCCGACCCAGGTCGCGCCCTCCACCGACTTGCCGGGCTCCAGGTCCTTGTACACCTCGAAGAAGTGCTGGATCTCCAGGCGGTCGAACTCGCCCAGGTGGTGGATGTCGCGCAGGTGCTCCTGGCGGGGGTCCTCGTAGGGCACGCAGAGGACCTTGTCGTCCCCGCCCTTCTCGTCGGTCATCCGGAACATGCCGATGGTGCGGCAGCGGATCAGGCAGCCCGGGAAGGTCGGCTCGGGGACCAGCACGAGGGCGTCCAGCGGGTCGCCGTCCTCGCCCAGTGTGCCCTCGATGAACCCGTAGTCGGCCGGGTACTGGGTGGAGGTGAAGAGGGTGCGGTCCAACCGGATCCGGCCGGTCTTGTGGTCCACCTCGTACTTGTTCCGGTGACCTTTGGGGATCTCAACCGTCACGTCGAAATCCATCTGCACGCTCCCTCGTCTGCCCACGCTGGCTAACGGAACCACTGGCGGCCCCTCCGGACAGGTGAATGCCCACCCGCCGACTCCGGCCGCCGCATAGTCTTCGGACCGAAGTAGTGTCACCCAAGCCGATTTTCGCTGGGGGAGGAGGGGGCCGTGGGGAGGGAAGATTCACACTACAGCCCGGACGGGGGCTCCGCGCACGGTACCGGACGATCCGGTCCGGGCAGTGCCAAGGGGCGGGTCCCGGTGCCGGAGGCGCATCTCCCACGGGCTCCCGAACCAGCGGGCACGGCACCGGAGACGGTGTCCGAGCGGCCGCCGCCGCTGCCCTGGGGCTCGCCGGCCGGTTCCGCGTCGCCCACTCCGAACACCGGTCACTTCCCGGTAGTCGGCGGTGAGCGGCCGGTGAGCGGCCCGCCGCGCGGCAGTGCCCGGGTCCCGGTCAGCCCTGCGCCGGTCGACCCGTCGTTCGGTTCCGGGCCGGCCGTCCCCGGCCCCGGTGGGGTCCCCCCGTTGGGCCCACCGATCTCCGCGTTGCCGGCACCCGCCGGCGCCGCGCCCGCGCCCGCGCCCACGCCCGCGCCACGTCGCCGTGGGCGGCTGCCGCTGGTGCTGGCCGCCGTGCTCCTGCTGGTGCTCGCCGGCGTCGGAGTCGTGATCACCCGTCCCGGCCCGGTCGCCGGCTGGCTGGGCGACGACGCCGGAACCGGGTCGAACGCGGCCGGCGTGACCCCGGACCCCGCCCCGGCCGAGGTGCTGGCCGGCCCG
>NZ_QGSZ01000335.1 GCF_003857055.1 Micromonospora inaquosa
GTATTCAACGACCCCGACCCGGCCACGATTCCAGCCCACGAGTGCGACCGACCACACCCCACCCGCCACCGGACAAACCACCCACACGCCACCGACCTGCGGCGTCGAAAGCGGGCCCCCACCCGGTGATCCACTCGGGTTCACGGAAAACGGGGTATCCCGGGCGGCGGGACACCCCGACTTCATGAAACACGAGTCGATCACGATCGACTCGGCGCACGAAACGCCGCAAGGCGGACACAACACCCCTTGGATCGGACGTGGTCATCGCACGGCCCGGTCGTCTCCGGACTTGAAGGGGTGGCGCTGGAGGGCCGGGCGTACCGGCGGACGGGCTGGCGCCCGTCGGAGTGTTCCGACGGGCGCCAGCTTCCGTGCGATCCGGGCGTAGCCCGGTGGTGTTGATTAGTGCGCCGCACCACCGAAGCGCTGGCGGCGACGCCAGGCCAGGGTCAGCAGCAGCATGACCGCTCCGGCGCCGACGAGGCCGCCGCCGAGCTTCATGGGCGTGCCGAGGCTGTCACCCGTGACGGGCAGCGGCTGCTTCTTGTGCAGCACCCGCAGCTCGGTGGTGGCGGTCCGGCCGGACTCCCGACCGGTGGCGGTGAAGGTCAGCAGACCCGTCACCGACGGCCGGTAGCTCTTGGTGAAGCGACCCTGGGCGTTGGTGAACGCCGTGAAGTTCAGGGGCGCGCTCGCCTGGTAGGCCACCGGGGTCATGGCCACGGTGGTGCCGTCGCTCCGGCGAGCCGGAGCCTGACCGCCAGCGGGGGCGGCCATCGGAGTCACGGTCACCGAGATGTCGACGGTCTCGTTCGGACCGAAGCCGGTGCCGGTCAGCAACACCGTCTCGCCGAGGAAGATCGTCGGCCGGTTGACGGTCAGCGAAGCGGCTGCCGGCGGGTACGGTGGCGGCTGGGGCGGGTCAGTGGTCGCGCTGGGCGCCGGCTGCGGCTGTGCCGCCCCCGCTGCCGTCGGCACGGCCACCACGGCCAGGCCGACCGTGAGCGCCATGATGATGCGGGATAGCCGCATGATTGGTTCCCTCCTACTGGTCACAGCTTGGTGCGGAATGAACTTGGGTGGTCCAGGGGCTGGCGGTGGGGGTCAGCCACAGCTCGGCCTGCCCGACGCCGGTCTTGGCCGTCAGCACGGTGACCTCCAGCGCCCTCTCGGCACCGGGGCCGACATCCACGCTGGCCGTCGCCACCTGACGGCGGCGTTCGGTGCCGCTGCCAAGTGCCGTCTCGACCCCGTCGAGCCGGGCCTCGAGCACCGCTCCACCAGCCGGGCTGAAGATCGACACCAACGTGCGTGCGGTGTACGGATCACCAGCCAGGCCGAGGCCGAGGACCGACTTGCTGAGTCCGGACTTCGGCGCCGTCGAGCGGAGGGTCACCCGCAGCCGGAGCTCGCGGCGGCCGTCAGGTCGGCATTCGCCGACCGTGAGGTTCGCCGTCGGCCGCAGGTAGTAGCCGAGCTTCGCGCCACTGCCGTCGTTGAGGAACACGCCGACTGTCGGCACGGTGTCCTGTTCCGGAAGCGTCCCGGCCATCCGGCTGTCGCCGAATGTCCGCTGTTCCTCAGGTCGGGCACTCCAGAACAATATCCGGCGTTCAGTGATAGCACGGTCAAATGCGGACAACAACACCTTCGAGTTGACATTCTTCTTGAAAAAGGCGTCGAACACCGCTGCCGCCGATGCCGCGAAGAACTCGTCCTGCTGCTTGACGTCCAGCCGTTGGTAGCTGTCATTGAGCAGGGTCTGCACGACCTTCTCGCTGGCGAGCGGCACACCGCCGGGCACGAGCACCGGGCCGGTCGCCTTCAACAGGTAGGACAGCACCACCGGGTCGACGGCGAGCACGCCGTCGACAGTGGTGCCGGTCTTGCGCCGGAACATCTCGCGGTACAACTTGGCCGCGGTCGGGAAGTGCGGAGACAGATTGACGTCGGCGGGATAGATGCCGGGCAGGTCGGTCCAGAGGGCACGGATCTCGGCAGGCACCTTCAGCCCCGGGGTGAACAGACCAAACGAGGCACTGCTGCCCTGCTTGCCCATCTTCACCTTGCCGTTCTCGGCCTCGATCATCGCGTACGCACCGAACATGCCGCCGGTCGCACGCAGTTCGGCGAGGTTCTGCGAGACGAGCAGGTACTTGCGTGGGCCGTTCGCGCCGAGCAGCGGCGGCAGCAGGCGGGCTCCCTGGTCGGCGGCCGTGGTGAGGCTGGCCAGCCGGTCGATCTCGGCACGCAGGTCGGTCAGCGCCTGCCGAATCTGGCTGACCAGCCGGTCGGCGGGCACCGCGGCCAGGTCCCGGCGCGTGCGCTGGACCGACTCGTGCACCTGGGTCAGCTCGGCGGAGACGGCGGTGAGTCGGGCCAGGTCGAGCCGGCCGCCGCTCGGCACCAGGCTGGTCAGGTCGGTGCGGAGCAGGGTCGGGAACGCCTGCCGGGCCAGGTCGTCGATGGCAATGGCGATCTGCCGAACGGCGTCGAGGTCGTCGCCGGCGATCGGCGTATGCCGGCCGAGCCGCCAACTCGGGTCGGTCGTCGCGGCTCGAGCCGCACCGGCCTGCTCCTGCAGCGCGGCGAGGGTCCGCAGCGCCCGGTCACTGTCCCCACCGACCACCTGGGCGCTCAACTCCCGCGCCAGCCCAGCGGCGTTGAGCAGGTGAGCGCGCGCCTGCCAACCGCGGAAGCCGATCCATCCGCCGGTCGCCAGCAGCAGCGAGCCGACTACCAGGGCGCCGAGGAGGGCCCGTCGCAGTCGGGCACGCCGACGACGCCGGGACCGGCTCCGACGCCGGATCGGTCGTTCGCTCTCCGTCACACCACACTCCCGTTCACGGAACCGGACAGAAGGTCGATTCCCAGACGTTCTTAGCACGCCTTAGGGAACTTCGTACCGTTATTGCAACTGTTGCCCGTTTGATGAGTCTTCTTCGCGGTGCCCTGCGGGCTGGGGTGCGACCCGTCCGGCCGCCTCGTGCAACAGCCGTTCGATCTGGTCCACCCCGGCGGGCAGCGACATCTCACGCAGGTACGCGGCCCGCCCCCGACGCCCCATCTCGGTGCGGGTCGGCGGCGGAATGGTGGCGGCCAACCAGAACCGGTCCGCCAGCGCCGCCCAGTCCTCCGGTGGGCAGGACAACCCGGCCCGAGCCCGTTCGACCAGCTCGGCCGTGTCCCCGCCGGCCGACGCGATCACCGGCGAGGCGCAGGAGAGCGCGGCCTGCAGCTTGCCGGGCACCGTGCCACGCAGTTCCGGAAGGTCGCGCGACATGACCAGCTGGTAGTCGGCGGCCGCGTACAGCTCGGGCATGTCGACCGGCGACCGCCGCTCCAGGAAGCGGACGTTGTCCGCACCCAGCTCGGCGGCGAGCCCCCGCACCCGCCGCTCCGCCGCTCCCGAACCGACCAGGACCAGATCCATCGTCCGGTCCAGCGCCGCGGCCGCCCGGACCGCGGTTTCCAACCCCTGCCGCGCCCCGATGGTCCCGGCGTGCATCACCACGCACCGACCGTCCCGACGGACCAGCTGGCGGGCCGCCGCGCCGGGCGTCGCCGGGTGGAAGATCCGCTCGTCGGTCCAGTTCAGCACCAGCCGGACCCGGGCCGGGTCGGCACCGGCGGCGACCACCAGATCCCGCATCGACGGCGCGGCGACCGCGATACGCGCCGCGGTCCGGTAGATCCGGGTCATCGTGCTGCCCAGCCGCGCCGCCCAGCGCCCCTCGCTCCCCTCGTCCGCGCCGTCGCGAGCCCAGACGTCCTGCACGTGCAGCACCGCCGGCACTCGCCCAAGCAGTCGGAGCACCCCGGCGGCGGCGAACGTCGTCGCCGGGAGTTGGAAGACGTAGAGCGCGTCGACGTCGCCAAGGAACCGGCGTGCGACCAGCCCCGCACTGCCAGCGAAGGAGAGGTAGCTGGCCATCCGGCCGCCGACGGACGCGGCGCCCCCGGGGTACCGGGGCACCCGTCGGACGCTGAGCCGTTGGCTGTGCGTCTCGTGGTGCCACCGCTGCCGCCAGCCGGGATAGACGTGCCCGCCGGGGTAGTCCGGAAAGCCGGTGAGGACCCGTACCTCGTGCCCACGCGCGGCCAACTCCTCGGCGAGGCTCCCGGGGATGAACGCCGGCTCGGGCGGAAAGTGGTACGACAGGATGCCGATCCTCACCGGTTCGCCCCCGTCCGACGCGGATCGACGTCGGCCGGCGCGGCACCACGGCCGGCGGGTGTGCGGCCCGCGTACGATGCCGACAACCCCTCCCCGCGCGGCCACCGGCGTCGACGCACCGCCCTCACGGTGCGCGCACCCCGGTCCGCACCGATGAGAGGGGCACCGATGCCTGATCGCGTGTTGTTCGTCTGCCACGCCAACCTGTGCCGGTCGCCGATGGCCGAGTACCTGGCCCGCCGGCTGCTGGCCGACCGACCCGTCGAGGTGGCCAGCGCCGGCACCGACGCGATCGACGGGCTGGCCATGCACCCGTACGCCGTGGAGGTCGCTACCGAGAGCGGCGCGGACCCGGCGGCGTTCCGGACCCGGGTGTTGCGCCCCGAGTACCTGGTCGACGCCACGCTCGTGCTGACCGCGACCCGACGCCAACGTTCGGTCTGCACCGCGTTGGCGCCGGGAGCGCTGCACCGGACGTTCACGCTGCGCCAGTTCGGCCGGCTGGCCGCCGCGGCCGAGCCGCCCGCCGGGTCGGCCGACGACCCGCTGGGGGCGGCGATCGCCGCCGCCGCCCAGGCCCGGGGACGGCTGCAACCGGCCGCCCCGGACGCGGACGACCTTCGAGACCCGATCGGCGGCACCGCCGCCGATTTCCGACTCTGCGCCGAGGAGATCGAACGGTCGCTGCGACCCCTCGCCGCGCTCATCGGGGCAGCCGGGTGAGTTCCTGGGTGTGGTCGGCGACGCCGTTGACCCCGGTGATGGTCTCGCTGTGCCGGCCGGACGCGGCCCGGTCGGCCGGTACCGATGCTCCGGTCGTCGAGGCGACCACCCGGTAGGCCTCGTACTGGTACGCCTCAGCCTTGGCCACCTTGGCCATGTTCAGCACACAGCCGAGCAGCCGGACCGAGACCGAGTGCAGTGAACGGGCCGCCGCGGCGACCTGGGTCCGGGAGGTACGACCCTGCTGGGTCACCAGCAGCGCGCCGTCGGCCTGCACGGCCACCACCACGCCGTCGGTCACCGCGAGCAGCGGCGCGGTGTCGATGATCACGATGTCGGCCGACTCGCGCAGCGCCAGCAGCAGATCCGACATGGCCTTGGAGCCGAGCAGTTCGCTCGGGTTCGGCGGGGCGGACCCACTGGGCAGCACCAACAGCGACTTGTCTCCCCAGCGCTGCACGACGTCGCCCACCTTCACGTCGCCCACCAGCACGTCGGTGAGGCCGACGCCGGCGTCCAGGCCCAGGTAGTCGTCGACCTTCGGGCGGCGCAGATCCGCGTCGACCAGCAGCACCCGCCAGCCCGCCTCGGCCAGCGCGATGGCCAGGTTGCAGGAGAGCGTGGTCTTACCCTCGCCCTGCAGGGCGCTGGTCACCGCGATGACCCGGGCCGGCTCGTGGACGTCCACGAAGCGCAGGTTGGTTCGCAGTTTGCGGACCGCCTCGGCCCGCGCCGAGTTCGCGGCGTCGCCCACGATGAGCGGGGCGCTGCGGGCGTTGGCCTCGAACGGAATCTCACCGAGCAGCGCGCTGCCGGTGGCGCGTTGCAGTCCGGCGGCGTCGCGCAGTCGGACGTCGGCGACGCCCCGCAGGATCGCCAGGCCGACGCCGAGGATCAGGCCGATCACGCCACCGAGGGCGAGGTTGCGGACCGGCTGCGGCGAGACGGGGTTGGCGCTGACCCGCGGGCCACTGACCACTTCGATCTTGATGGGCGCCTTGCCCTCCGGCGTCGTCTCGACCTTCTGGACGAGTTCGACGAACTTGTTGGCGAGGGTCTCCGTCACCCGCAACGCACGGGTCTGATCGGTGTCGGTGACCGACGCCCGCAGCAGAACGGTGCCGGTCTCGGTGGAGGTGCTCACCCGGCGCTGCACCTCGTCCGCGGTGAGGCCAACCGGGGTTTCGGCCACCACGCTCTGCGCCAGCCGGTCACTGCTGAGCAGGTCGGCGTACGACTTCACGCGCTGCTGAAGGAAGAGCCCGCCCTGGTAGGCGTCGGTGACGCCCGAGTTGGGGGTGGTAACGAAGAAGGTCACCGAGGCGACGTAACGGGGTTGGGCCCGTACGGTCAGGAACGCCGAGATGCCGAGGGCCACCATGACCGTGACCAGTGCGACCCACCAGTGCCGACGCACGTGGCGCAATTGGCGGAGCAGGTCCATCAGGAGCGCCTCCGTGTCGGTCCGGTTACGCCAAAGAACTTCACGAAAACCCCCAAGGTCGTCTCTAAACTCGTGAAACCATTAAAGCGGCTCATACGGCTTATGTCCGGAGTTATGTGTTTTCCGGTGGCGTGATGTACGCCCGCATGACCAACCCGACAAACACCCATTCGGCTGCGGCGACAACCGGGAAAAGTCGGATGCCGATCGGATGGCATCCGATCGGCCCAGCGGTCACGCCGACCGAACCGCGGGATAGGGTCGACAACGGTGTGCCGGGAAGCCTGGTCGGCGAGTGGATTTTTGCCGTCCCGACTCCCCTAGGTGAGCCCGCAGATGACCCGCCACACCCCGCCATCGGCGCCGCCGAAGATCCGACTGTTCTCCCGGTCATCCTGGCCGGAGGCCCGGCACCTGGCCGACGTGCTCCGTACCGAGACCGTCGGTGGCGCGCTGCTGCTGTCAGGCGCCGTGATCGCGCTGATCTGGGCCAACTCCCCGTGGTCCGACTCGTACACCCGGCTGGGCGACGTCGTGCCCTGGCCCGGCGCGCCCTGGCACCTCGACCTGAATCTGGCCACCTGGGCGGCCGACGGCCTGCTGGCCATCTTCTTCTTCGTGGTGGGCCTGGAGCTCAAACGGGAGTTCGTCGCCGGTGACCTCCGCGACCCGCGCCGAGCCGCGCTGCCGATGGCGGCCGCGCTCGGCGGGATGCTGCTGCCGGCGCTGATCTACGTGGCGGTGGTGCTGAGCGGGGGCGGGGAGGGCCTGCGCGGTTGGGCCATTCCGACAGCCACCGACATCGCATTCGCGCTCGCCGTACTCGCGGTGGTCAGCTCACATCTGCCCCAGGGCCTGCGCGCATTCCTGCTCACCCTCGCGGTGGTCGACGACCTGTTCGCGATCATCATCATCGCGATCTTCTACACCGCCGGCTTCCATCCCGTTCCGCTGCTCGCCGCGTTCGCGGCGATCGGGCTCTTCGCGGTGCTGGTGCAGCGAGGGCGTACCTGGTGGTGGGCGCTGATCCCCCTCGCAATCGCCGCCTGGACACTGATGCACGCCTCGGGCGTGCACGCCACGGTCGCCGGGGTCCTGCTCGGCTTCACGGTCCCGGTGCTCGCCCGTCGACCCGCGGGCGGCGACCAGCCGACCACCGGCAACGAGCAGGCGGGCGCCGCGGAGGCGGGCGAGGGTGGGCTCGCCGCCCGCCTGGAGCACCGCTGGCGGCCGGTGTCGGCCGGCTTCGCGGTGCCGATCTTCGCCCTCTTCGCCGCCGGGGTCACACTTCGCGGCACCGACCTGGGCGCCCTGCTGCGCGACCCGATCGTGATCGCCATCGTCGCCGGTCTGGTGTTCGGCAAGAGCATCGGCATCTTCGGCTCGACGTACCTGCTGGCCCGGTTCACCCGCGCCGAACTGGACGAGGACATCACCTGGGTCGACCTGCTCGGGATCGCCCTGCTGGCCGGCGTCGGATTCACCGTCTCGCTGCTCATCGGCGACCTGGCCTTCGGGGCGGGCAGCACGGCAGACGACCGGGTCAAGGCGGCAGTGCTGCTCGGCTCGGTGATCTCCGCCGGGCTGGCCGCCACGGTGCTCGTCCGCCGCAACGCGGCGTACCGGAGGGTGGCGGAGCGGGAGCGGCTGGACACCGACGGGGACGGCGTTCCCGACGTCTACCAGCACCCCGACGCCCGGTGACAGCGCCGGTGCGGCCCGCGGTGGCCGTGCGGCCCGACCAGCGCGGGTTTCGCCGTCGTGCCGAGCCGCACCAACCGCGGGGGCCTGCGCTCAGTGGCGACGGTCGGCGGGCGGCAGGTCCTCGGTCTCCTCGACCAACGCCTCGGCCGTCGGCCCGGTGAGGTCGTCGCCCGGCACCGCCACCGCCTCGGCGCGATCCTGCTCGTCGGGCTTCCCGCCGGGCTGCGGCTCCGGTGCGGTGGCACCGCCGGCAAAGCCGTACTCGTTAGGTTCGTCGTGCCGACCCATGTGGTCATCCTCCCGCTTTACCGATTTCGCCTGTCGACGCCAACGGTAGGTGGTGATCGTCGTCGGCGCAGCGGGCCCGCGATTGTCGGCCGGACCACGGCGGTGGCCTGCTCAGCGCCACCCCGAGCAGCTGGCGCAGGGCGATGATCGCCGCCGCGCCGGCCAGGCCGTTCCAACCCGGCTCACCAGCGAGCCGGAGCACGCCGGCCGCGGTGAGCAGGTCCAGCAGGATACGGACGCCGCTGCGCAGCGCCCCGGTGCTGAGCACGGTGACCACCCCGGCGACCAGCGCGAGGGCGGTAACCGCCGTGACCAGGGCGCCCATCATGGTCGACGCGCCCCTTCGGTGACCTGACGCTGCTCCTGACGGATCTCGCGGCCCAGGAAGTAGTTCAACGCCGTTCGGATCGTCGCGATCGCGGCCAGTTGGCCGATCTGCGCGAACGAGGGGGACACCGCCGTGCGCAGCACGTCGGCCGCCAGCTGGAATTCCAGGCCGAGGGTCAGAAAGCGACCCAGCGAGAGCCGAATCGGCGTGAAGCGGGCGGCGGTGCGGTGTCGCAGCCCCTCGACCACGAACCGCACCGCCGCCCACACCGCGCCAACGAAGATCACCAGCGCGCCGGCCACCTCCACCACCGCAACCAGCACCTGGTCGCCCTGGCGTAACAACTCGGCCGGGTCCACCCCGGGCCGTTACCCGCCCACGGGCCGGCTAGTCGGCGCTCAGGTCAGCTCGTTCACCGCCTCCAGGATCAGCCAGAGACCGGAGATGGCGAAGAGGATCGCGGCACCGTACTTGATGGCTTTCTCCGGCAGCCGCCGACCGAGCATCCGGCCGACCAGGATGGCCAGCGCGTCCGCGGCCACCATGCCGATGGTGGAGCCGAGCCAGGTGCCGAACCAGCCGTACTTGGTGGCGAGCGTGATCGTGGCCAGCATCGTCTTGTCGCCCAGCTCGGCGAGGAAGAACGCCACCGACACCGCCACCAGCGCGGTCTTGTTGGTCTTCTCCGCCTTACGCTTCTCCTCCTCGGTGAGTTTGTCCCCGCGCAGCGTCCACGCACCGAACCCGAGGAACGCCACACCAGCCACCAGGGAGATCCACTCGGTCGGCAGCACCGCCCCGAGACCCGCGCCGATGGCGACCGAGGCCAGGTGCACCACCGCGGTGGCGACCGTGATGCCGATCAGTACCGGGATCGGTTTGAACCGCGTGGCGAAAGTCAGCGCCATCAGCTGGGACTTGTCCCCCAGCTCGGCGACGAAGATGACGCCGAAGCTGACGACCAGCGCGGCGAAAAATCCCTCCATGACGTCCTTCCCGTTCACGCCGGGAGGAGGTACAGGGGTGCCCTCGACCCGGCTGCAACAGCCTGAGTCGAAGGTCTCGCCCGCCCCGAAAACACCGGGGCCGCGTGGCCGGATGCGGAACGCACCAGTATGTCGACCACGACATTGGGGGCTACTCCCCTTCGCGTGGCCAGCCTATCGGATCACCCTCCGACCCGGCCGAGTCGGGTGAACAGGCTCACCGCGCCCTCGCCAGCGTGACGCCGAAGAGCGCGTCCGGATCGGTCCAGAACTCCGCGGTGGCGAAGCCCGCCGTGGCCAACTCCGCGGCGATCCCCTCCGGGCGGAACTTCGCCGAAACCTCGGTACGCAGCTCCTCCCCCGCCGCGAAGTCGACGGTCAGCCCCAGCACCCGCACGCTCATCGGCCGGGTCGCCCGCAACCGCATCTCGATCCACTCGTGGTCGGAATCCCAGACGGCGACGTGCGCAAAGGCGGGCGGGTCGAAGTCGGCACCCAACTCGCGATTGATCACGTACAGCACGTTGCGGTTGAACTCGGCGGTGACCCCGGCGGCGTCGTCGTACGCGGGCACGATCACCGACGGGTCCTTCACCAGGTCCGTGCCGAGCAACAGCCAGTCACCGACCTCCAGCGCGGCACGCATCGCCGTGAGGAACTCGGCCCGCTCGGCGGGCAACAGGTTGCCGATGGTGCCGCCGAGGAACACCACCAACCGCCGGCCGCCGGTGGGCAGCCGATCCAGTTGCCGGGTGAAGTCCCCCACGATGCCCCGAACCCGCAGGCGGGGATAGTCGGCGGCGATCTGGGCGGTGGACCCCCGCAGCGCGCTGACCGACACGTCCAGGGGGACGAACGTGCCCAGCCCACCCCGGCGGGTGAAGGCGTCCAGCAGCAGCCGGGTCTTCTCCGACGAACCGGAGCCCAACTCGATGAGCGTCTTGGCCCCGGTCAGCGCCGCGATGTCGCCGGCACGCGCGGCCAGCACCGCCCGCTCGGCCCGGGTCGGGTAGTACTCGGGCAGTCGGGTGATCTCCTCGAACAGCTCGCTGCCCCGGGCGTCGTAGAACCACTTCGGCGGCAGCCACTTCGGCTCCGCGCTCAGCCCGGCCCGGACGTCGTCGCGCAGGCCGCGCTCCAGGTCGCCCTCTTCGAGGTAGATCTCCAGGGGTTCCGCGGTCATCGGTTCGCTCCTCTGTTCGATCAACCGTTGCGTGTCTGCCCGGCGAGGCGCACCCGGGCCGGCAGTGGATTTACCCGCACCTCGCCCGCGGTGGCGACGACGAGGTGCCCCTCCGGCACCGACCGCCACCCGGGATCGTCGTCGTGTGGCTCGGAGGCGAGCAGCACCGAACCCGGCGCCTCGCGGACCGACAACGCGTGCCCTGCCACACTTGCCACCACCCGGTGCCCGTCGCTGAGCAGCAGGTTGAGCCGCGACCCGGGAGCGGCGGCGGCCACGTCGGTCACCGTCCGCCCGACCGCCTCGACCGCGTCGACGCCAGCGCGCAACCGATGCCGCACCAGCGCCCAGAGCAGCGCCGAGTCGGTGGCGGCGTCCAGGGTGAGCAGATCACGCACCGGCAGACCGGCGGCGAGCGGCACCACGGCGTCCGGCCAGCCGCGGACCACACCGTTGTGGCTGAACAGCCAGCGCCCCTCGGCGAAGGGCGCCACCGCGCCGTCGAGCACCGCCATCCCGACCGTGGCCGAGCGCACCGCCGCCAGCACCGCCGAACTGCGGGTCACCGCGGCGAGCTGGGCGATGGTCGGGTCGCTCCAGATCGGCTGCGCCCGCCGGTACCGCACCGGCTCACCCTCACCCGGGTACCAGCCGACACCGAACCCGTCGGCGTTGATCGTCCCGCCGCCGCGCATGTCGCGGGGTGCCCAGGACTGCCGCACCAACGAATGCGGAGGGTCGAACAACAGCTCGGCAAGGGTGACCGGCGGCCCCAGGTAGGCCAGGTGGCGGCACATCAGCGCCCACGGCCCGCCGCCGGGCCACCGGTCCTGCGGCCCCTCACCGGTACGACTCGTCCGGTCGCACGTCCCGGGCGCAGCGGAAACCGCTGAAGATCTGCCGGCGGATCGGATAGTCCCAGTTGCGGAAGGTGCCCCGACAGGCAGAGCGGTCGGTGCCGAACGAGCCACCGCGCAGCACCCGGTAGTCATCGCCGAAGAAGACCTCCGAATATTCGCGATAGGGGAACGCGGTGAACCCCGGATGCCCGTCGAACGCGGTCGAGGTCCACTCCCAGACATCGCCGATGAGCTGGTGCACACCCAACGGCGAAGCGCCCGCCGGGTACGCGCCCACCGGCGCCGGCCACAGATGCCGCTGGTCGAGGTTGGCGTGCGCCTCGGTCGGGTCGTCGTCCCCCCAGGGGTAACGGCGCGACCGCCCGGTCGTCGGATCCCACCGGGCCGCCTTCTCCCACTCCGCCTCGGTCGGTAGCCGCTTGCCGGCCCACGCCGCGTACGCCTGCGCCTCGTACCAGCACACATGCACCACCGGCTCGTCGGCGCGAACCCGAGCCCACCGACCGAAGCGCCGACAGCACCAGTCGTCGCCGTCGCGCCGCCAGTGCATCGGCGCGCTGAGCTGCTCCCGAACCCGATGCTCCCAACCGGCCGGGCTCCACCAGCGCTGCTCCGTGTAGCCGCCGTCGGCGATGAAGGCCGCGTACTGACCGTTGGTCACCGGGGCGGCGTCGATGACGTACGCCGGGAGGTCGACCCGGTGTGCCGGACGTTCGTTGTCCAACGCCCACGGATCGGTGTCGGTGCCCATGCTGAACTCGCCGGCCGGCACCAGCACCTCCGCGCCGACCCGAACCGACGGCTCGGGCGGCGGCGGGGCGTGCAGCGCCGCCGGCCCGGAGCGCAGCTGATGGGTGGCGAGCATCGTCTCGTCGTGCTGCTGCTCGTGCTGCACGATCATGCCGAAGGCGAACCCGTCGGCGACCAGCGGCCGCCCGGTGAAGGCCACCGCGTCGAGCAGGTCGTGCACCTTGTCCCGAACGGTGGCCAGGTAGGCGCGCGCCTCCGCGGGCGGTAACAGGGGCAGCGCGGGGCGGTCCCGCCGCGGCTGCTTGAACGCGTCGTACAACTCGTCGATGTCACACCGGACCGGCTCCCGGCCCCCGACATCACGGACCAACCAGAGCTCCTCCTGGTTACCCACATGGGCAAGGTCCCAGACCAACGGCGACATCAGCGGTGAGTGCTGGCGGATCAGGTCGGCGTCGTCGACCACCTCGGTCAACAACGTGCTACGGGCACGAGCCCGCGCCAACTCCGTCGCGATGCGGTCACGCAACTGCTCCCCGTCGAGGGCGCCTTCCGTTCGCGACTGCGAGGCTCGCAAACCCGGCTCACTCCTCGCGCTCACTGGTCTCTCCTCTCTGTGGCGGCCAGCCGTCGGCGCACACCTCGCTGGATCTCGTCGTGGGTGCTGGTCGGCAGCTCCAGTCGGGGTAGGGCGGTGAGGGACAGGTCGAGCAGTGCCGCCGCCGCGGCGGCCAGCGCCGGGTCGGCCAGACCGTGCCGGGCGGCGGCCGACCAGCGGTGCGCCACCGGCGTGGCGACGGTGTACGCCTCGCGCACGGTGCCCGGGTCGCTGAACAGGGCGGTCAGCACCGCCAACGGCAGCGTCCAGTCCCGGTCAGGTTGGGCGTCCAGGTAGCGCAGCTCCAGGTAGCCGCGCGGCCGCACCGGTGGGAAGAGAGTGCTGACGTGGTAGTCGAGGTCATCGGTGGTGGGCGAGTGCGGCAGCGCGCCGTCGAGCCAGTCGGCGAAGGTCACGCCGGGCGGCGCGGCCCAGTCGGCGTTGCGCGGT
>NZ_QGSZ01000302.1 GCF_003857055.1 Micromonospora inaquosa
TTACGCTGTGGCACGCGGCCACCGCCAGATCTAACGTTATGTCCACAACAGACAGACGATCATGCGGTGGCCGCACCTCGTCCACCAGCCCCAACAGCTACATCTCAAACGGCGGCTGTCGTACTAGAAACCGATGCGGCCCGGAGTAGCGGCGCCTCTTGCAGCACGGTGAGACGGGCGGGTAGCGAGGTTTGGCACCGTGCCCCGCCTGCGGATGCGCCGGTGCCCTCCACCCCGTCAGCCCAGAACGAGAAGGCAATCCAGCGACGAATAGGTGGTCAGCGCCCGGCCGTCGCGTCATACTCGGCGACAATCTCCCGAGGGATCCGGCCTCGATCCGAAATGTCCTTGCCGACCCTCTTGGCCCAGTCCCTGATCGCCTTGTTCTGATCCCGGTTCGCGACTCCGCCCGTACGGCCACCTCGTGAGCTGCCCACACCCGCCGCGCTGTGGGTCGCGCGCGCGGACCGTGCGACGCCGCTTCGTCCCACCTTTAGGCCATGGGCCGTGTACGGCGAGAAGGCGTCGCGCAGCTTCGCGGCATTCGCGGCCGATAGGTCGATCTCGTACTGAACGCCGTCGAGGGCGAACTTGACGGTTTCGTCGGCGCTTCCGCCGTCCAAGTCGTCGACCAGCTGATGAATGACTCGCTTAGCCACCGCCACATCCTTCCTAATTCTGCAGTATGTGTACTGAACAGTAACCGCCCGTGCCGCTGCTACGAAAGTGGGGCCTCGTGTAATGGCAATGTTTGCGGAAGCGCCTGGATAACGGGGAGTGGGCGGCGCCGAGGCGACGCAGTGCGGCGCCGTCGCGGTGACCGTCCATTACTCAGGTGTGCCGTTGCATGTGGAGCAGGAGAAGGATTCCGCCGGTGTCCTGAGCGGAGTCGCCGACGATGGGCCGGCTCGACGTCTCGGAGGACCTGCCCGGCGGTCACGTGGCGGTGCCGCGGGAAAGCATCCACGCCGCCGCGGCGGAGATCGCCAAGAGGTTGCGGCGACCGGTTCAGGAGTTGGGTTCGACTGCTACTTTCAGGTCGATGACGGTGATAGGTGGTCTGTCGTCGAGCGGCGAGCCGCGCCTGCTGGGCAGACCCGCAAGGCTCTGCGGATTCGCAATTCGCGGCAGTGGCCCGGGTTCGGGGCCGAGCGAGTGAACGGCTCCGGGGCGGTGCGCGTCCCACAGTACGTCTCCCATTCTGCCGTCTAGGCTTCGTTGGCGGCCCGCTCGCAAGCTCGCTGGCTCGTGGAGGCTGTCCCCAACCTCTTAGGAGATCGTGTGAACTCGGACGACATCGTTACCGACAAGGATCGGTGGGGTTACCTGAAGGGCACCCGGTTCGTCGGGCCCGACGAATGGGACCAGCGCCGGTCCAAGCACGTCGACCGGCGACGCCTGTTCCTGGAACCGCTGGCAGAAGGGCTGTCCCTTGCCGCCGACGAGAAGGGGCGGATTCTGGACTTCTGGCCGAACCGCTTCTACGAGGGGCCGATGTCGGATGCGATGCGCAACGAGGATGACCCGGAGTCGTGGACGTTGACGTACGACCGTTTCACGGCGATGACCTTGTCGGTTTTCATGATCGAAATGGTGGAGTCCGGGCTGCTGGCGACGCGGGGTAATGGGGACTCAGTCGACTACCGGCTCTGCCTGCCTGGCGGTGGAGCGTGACCGCCGAGGGCGAGCCGCCCGAGACACACCCGGTGCACACGGTTTCGGTCGATATGGGTCATGGGCCTACGTTTGAGGTGCAGGCCGTGCCGTTCAACGACCCGAGTGGCGATACTCCGCACGCCAACCTTTGGTTCCGTGTGACTGGTGGCGACTACGACATGGCGGTTTCGTGTCGGTCGCTGATCTCTGACGAGGACATGAGTGCGTTGATCGACGCCTTGACGAGTGCCCGCGAGGACGCGCGCAAGCAAGCTGCCCTTTTCGGCTGGACGTCGGTGCCCGAGCAATCGGCCGAGTAGCGCACTCCTTGCCTCAACGTGCGCGGCGCCGGCTCGCCGTTGGAGGGAGCCAGTGTCGCCCTGTTTGAGGTTCGGCGTACCGCCGGCATCGCTCATTCTGCGTTCTGTCTGGGTGTGGTGGTGGCCGTGACGGCGGTAGCGAGCGGCTGCTCGCGCTTCCGGGATGCGCCTGCTTCGAACGACCCGCGCAGCCGTGTGTCACGAGGGGCGGCCGGGTTGGTTATGCGGGGCCCCGCTCGGCATCGTGCTCGTTGACCCGGTCGGCGTAGGCGGCGAGGGCCGTGGCGACGTCGGCAGCGGTGATCTTCTCACCCTCGGCGTTGATGCCGTAGGTCATGGAGAACCACCGCGGGTCATCGGGGGCCATCCTCGCGTATGTGCCGAGGAACCCGGCCGGCTCCTGGTATAGCGAAATGACGGTTCCGAACGGCCACCGCCGCTCCCAGCGCACGTAGCGACTGGCGTACTTGGGATTCGGCGTGCGGCGCACCGGCGGGTAGGGCGTCCAGCCCTGCTGGAGCAGGGCCTGCGCGACGCCCGCGACGTGCTCTCGACCGGGGCCTGAGGTGCGGTCTTCTAGCTCGGCGATCAGCGAGTTCAGTGTCCCCTCGCCGGCGGGCTGCTGCATCACTGTGGTGCGCCGGCCGGTGGCGCTGGCCACGATCTCGACGTCCTGATGGTCGTAGGCTCCGCGCACTGCTGACGGCGATACCTCCATCTCGATAGCTAATGCCTCCTGTGTGTACGGACGTGGGCTGACGAATTCGCGGGCGTAGGCGACCAGTAGGCGGATGCGCTCGTCCGCCGCAGCCTTGGCCCGTTGTTGCTCCCCGAGGGCGAACAGCAGCGGGTCGTAGTCGTGCGTGATCCACACCTCGCGCAGTCGCCGGGCGGTGTCGGCGCGGCGGGCCAGCACCTCCTCCAGCTCCTGCTCGTAGAGGTCGCGCTCGTCGGCGTCGGCGTCGGCGGGCAGCGGTCGAGGCAAGGTGTGGAGCAGGGCGGCGACGTCATCGCTGAGTTCAGGCATACCCAAAGAGTAAGCGAGAATCCGCACACTATGCAATCACCCGTCATGTGTACGGGGGATGCCGGCGGCATCGAGCCCAGCAACGGGTACCAATCGAGCGACTCTCTGCCTTGAAGGCGGTGGGTTCAGCGTCCGCGCGTGAGATGCGGGCAGGTGCCGCGCTGCTGGTAGCTACCGGACACATCAGCGCCCA
Source organism: Micromonospora inaquosa (assembly GCF_003857055.1). GTDB lineage: Bacteria > Actinomycetota > Actinomycetes > Mycobacteriales > Micromonosporaceae > Micromonospora > Micromonospora inaquosa. The sequence continues at coordinate 3,197 of NZ_QGSZ01000302.1, forward strand.
CGGCTTCCCAGAATGGCTGCGAGCTGCGGAAGTGGCCCCCGAGTGTGTGCCATGCCAGGCCGGGGTGCTCGGCCCGGAGCGTGGCGAGGCCGGCGCTGGCCAGGCCGTGCCGCTGGTACTGGGGGTGGGTGTAGGGCTGCTCTACCCAGCCGATTCGGCAGCGGCGGCAGACTCGGTAGTCGACGGCGAACGCAAAGTCGCCGTGGAGGTTAGCGGCGCGGGTGCGCCATCCGTGTCGTTCGGCAGAAACGGTGTCCTGCCAGGGTGTCGTCAGGGTCGGGACGACGGGCCAGCCGGTTCGGCGGCCCCACCGTCCCCGGGTGACCCACAGGGCCAGTTCGCGCCAGGGTTCGCGCCCGGACACCCGGCCGACTGTGCCAACCTCCGCCACGAGCTGACGGACCGCCTCGGCGAGGGCCGCCGTGTCGGCCGCCGGCCCTTCCGGGTGGGCGGGGGCCTCACGAGGGACGGTGTTCTCGCTCATCGACGGTCCTGCCGCCGGCGGAACAGTGCTTCCTGGTCCTCGCGGACCCACTGCTGGACATCCGCCCACGACAGGCGTAGCGCGCCTTTACTGGTGACGATCTGCTGCCACAGCCGACTATGCGGACGGTTGCGCTGGTCATCCGGGTGCGTGGAGAGCCGCTGGACCCAGCTCTCGTGGGTGGCGGCGGTCCAGTCACCCAAGGCGCACCGCACGAGGGCCTGGTACACCACGGCGGGGGAGTTGCCGCCGTATCCGAAGGTGTATCGCGGCTCGTCACCAGGATTCGGGACCGGCTGCGGGGGCAGCAGCGCGCCGTCAGGGCCGGGAGTCATGGCGAACAGGCCGGTGGCGGAGTAGGTCTCGTCGGCGGCGATGACGGTCTGCTCCGTCCAGCCGGCGGGCGGCATGCTGGTGGGCCATTCGATCAGCAGTTCGTCGTCGAGGTGCGCGAAGCCGGCGGTGAGGTGCGCGACGAGGCGCCCCTGCGGATCACGATAGATGGCGACCAGCCGCTCGCGGGCGTTGACCAGAAGCTGGTGGTGGGCGATGGCGGCGTCGCTGGCGTCCTGGGTCAGTAGACGGACCAGCCGGCGGGTGGGGTGCTCTGGATCGCCATGCGCGTCGGCAGGGGTCAGGCCGGTGAGGTGGCGGCGGTACTCGTCGCAGATCGGGCCGTGGGCGTCGGGCCAGCTGTAGGTGACGGGAAACGTGTAGACCCGCTCGGGATGGGTGGCGGCGAGTCGGCCGCGTAGCAACAGGATCGCGTGCCGTAGCGCGTTGCCGTACGGGTCGTCGGACCGCCACTCCCGGTCGGCCTCGACCTGCGCGAGTCGGTCGAGTTCATCGGCGGCGGCCTCGGGGTCGAGGTCGCGGCCGGCGGCGACGGCGCGTTGCTCGGCCACGGCGGGCCAGGCGGGCGGCTGGGGTGCGGCGGCGAGGTACCAGCCGTCGCCGGTACTCGGGTGGGTCAGCGCGGCGCTGACGTCGCGGTGCGCGGCGCGCGTCTCGCGGGCCAGCAACGCGAAGGCCTGCGGGTAGGTGGTGTGCACGGAGTGCTCCAGCGCGGCAGTGAGCCGGGCGATGGCGGCGGGCCACTCTGTGATGGTGTCGGCAATCGGCAGTGGGCGAGGCTGGTCGAGCAGCCGGACGGTCCGCATGATCTCCGGGGTGGTGGTGCCGGCCCACCACAGCGGCACGGGCCGGCCCAGGACCCGGGCTACTTCGGAGGCGAACACGGAGCCGGCGTACTCCGGCGCGTCCGGGCGGCGCTGCCGGCCGATGACGGGTTGCCGCATGACGCCGACCGGCTCGCGCTCACGCTCGCGCTGGGGCAGGAAGCGGCGCAGCATCGCGGGCAGCGCGGCCGGCGCGGGATCCGGCACGGGGTCGGGCTGCTCCGGCATCCGCCACAGCTCCAGGTGCGGGTACGGCCCGTCGGACTCGGGGTCGAGCAGAAAGGGCTGCACGACGACGGCGCCGGGGCGACGGTCGGGGTCAAGACGCGCGATGGCGGCTTCGGCGATGGTGTCGCGGCTGACGTCCTGCCCGACGTAGCCGACGGCGTAGACGACCGGCTGGCCAGCGCCATCGAAGATGGTCACCGCCGCGGTGTGCCCTCGGGGCAGGTCGATGTCGCCGGACCAGATCACCTCGGCGGACTCGCTCGCGTCGGGCCAGCCGAACGGCCACACCGCGTCGTCGGGCACCGTCCGGCCGGTGGCGCGCAGCCACCGGTCGATGGTGGCGGCGCTCCACACGTCGGCGCCGTCGGGGTCGACGCCATCGGGCGCCGGCAGCCGGCGCTCGCCGTGCAGTACCCGCAGTCGCTGGGCGCTCATCCGCGCCCGGCGGGCGAACTGCGCCAGGGTGTGCGAGCGGGAACGTGTCATTGTCATGCCTCAACCCTCCTGTTGCGAAGAAGGTAACAGTCCAGTCGGGACACGCCAACCATGCCGCGCTCAAAGAGCAACACGGCGGTGTCAATCACCTACCTTGCGGACTCCTCGCCGCCCTCTGGCGGCCGGCGGACGAGCCGCCGGAGTTAGGTCCGTATCGACGGCGATGTGATTTCCTTCGGTGGGGCTTTCACTAAGCGCAAGGTGCCCGCTCCCGTGCCAACCTCTCCGAAGGCGCCGTACCCGACGCTGTCGCACGGCCCGGAGGCGCCAGCCGAGCTGTGGTCCCGCGATGAGCGGTACGAGGCGCACACGACAGAAGGGATCCGGGGTGGCCAAAGGCGACGGAGGCGGGGTCGGCAACGAGCGCGGAGCGGCGCACCGCCGTGGGCTTGCAGTGCTGCTGGCCGCGCGCGGCCTGGCCAGTTTTCCGTTAACGCTGCACGATGGCTCGAAGTTCACGCCGAACCGCCTGCAGTTCGAGTCTGATCAGCCCACCGACGACGTCATCTGCACCGCGACTTCGGGCGCGCGGATGTACGTGTCGGCCAAGCGAAAATGCGGCGACGACGACCAGAACGTGGGCAAGACCGTCAGACAGTGGGTGGCCCAAGCGGTTTCACTGCGCGGTGGTGACGTCCTGGCACTGGCTACCTCACGCCTGAACGGCGTTATGGAGCACATCCGCGACGCGCTCAAACGCCACCACCAGTACCCTGACGCCGCCAGCCCGGTCGACGAGGCGGCGGCGCTGAGGGCACTAAGCACCAGAATCGCCGCCGCGACCACCGACCCAACCCTGCAGACGCAGGTGCTGAACGCCGCCTTCGTGCTGGTCAACGAGTCCGTCGAGGCCGGAGACGAGGGCTTCGAGTTCGCCGCGGCTTTGCTGGAGGGCGGCGTGGTCGGTGTCGGAGAGGGCTTCGCCGCGGCGCAGGCCCTGTCCGCTGCCTTCGGCATCCAGGCGAGCAAGGCGGCCGCCAGCAGTCTTAGCGACTGGGTCCAGATCCTGCGCGCGGCGAAGCTCACCTTCCACGCCGACCGCCGGGGCCCAGCCGGGGCGGCCGAGCACGCCCGCCAGCTGGCCATCGAGGGCTACCGGGACCGGCTCGCCGGACAACTCGGCCGCGTCGATCTGGCTTTGTTGGCCGAGGATGTTCCGCCGCTGACGGTTGCGGGGCTGCCCGCAGGGCTACGCGTGGCCATCAACACCAAAGCTGGGGACGTCGACAACATCGAGTCGCTGCTGGCGATCGCCCGCCGCTGGCCGCGCCTGCTACTGACTGGCCTGCCCGGAATGGGCAAGAGCACCGCGTTACGGCAGTTGGCCGCCCAGTGGATGACTGCCAGCGGCACGCCAACCCCGATCCTTGTGCCGTTGCTGGAGGTCGCCGCCCAGTGTCGCACTGCCAACGACGTCACGCTCAGCGTACTTTGCCAGGTCGCGGCTGCGTCGGCACCAGCGGGCCAATACGAGGATCTCGGAGCTGAACTGGAGGCGGAGTGCCAGCGCGGGCAGGCCGTCCTACTCCTCGATGCCTTCGACGAGTGCCCCAACCAGGCCGTCCTCGCCGATGGCCTCCAGGCAGTCCTGAACGCTCTTCCCGCACAGGTTGGCGTCATCCTCGCCACCCGCGACAGCGGCCAGCGCGCCCTCGGCCGGCTCGGTCTGCCGATCGCAGAGCTCGAACCCGCCCGCAACTTGGAGCAGGTGTTGGACCAACTGCTCGCGCACGTCGCTGCCGCCCGTCAGATTGAGCCGGCCCAACGCTCCGGGTGGCTCGCCGACCGGCACCGCTGGCTGCGTGCCGTGCGCCGCGAGCACCGCGACGTCGGCCGGGTCCCGTTGCTCGCCACCTTGATGACCATGGAGATGGCTGACGCGACCAGCGCGCCCGCCGCACAGGGCCAGGCGCGCTTGCTGCACTCCGCCATCAAGCACAGCATCGAGCGTTGGGAACGCCACCGCCCCCAAAGCCTGGGAGCTGACCCCGCTCAGCTGCTCGACGGCTACGCCGTGCTCGGGACACTGCTGACCGACAAGGGATCGGCCAGTCGCGCCGACGCCGACCAGGCGCTCAGCGCGATGCTGGGCCAGCGGTGGGGTATCGGGGCGCCGGGGCTCGCCAGAGTATCCATCGATCACATCTTGCGGTTCTGGGACCAACACGTAGGCGTATACGTTGCCGGGAGGGACGGAAGGATTACCCCACGCAGCCGGGTGTTTGCCGAGATTGGCGCCGCGATGGCGGTGGACTGGCTCACCGACGACGAGCTGACCGCATGGATCGACACTATGCTGACCAGCCGTAACCGTCGGGCCGCCGTACTGTTCGCCGGCGAGCTCGATCCGCGAGTTCTGCCCCTCCTGCTGGCCAACGGGACCGTCCACCGAGGTGCCCGCGCCATAGCAGCCGCCGAGCTAGTCGAGCGCGGCGCTCTCCTCGATGACACCCAGCAGCGCATGTTGATGGAGCTGCTGGACACGGCCGCTGCATCGGCCATGGAGAGCTCCGGCCACGAGAATCCGCAGAACTGGACCTACGTGCTAAAGCTGGCCGCTCTGAAGCTACCAGCGCTCCTACGGAAACAGCGGCGGCAGTCGTTGGGCTCGTTGTGCACGGCCGAGCCGGTACGGATCGTGGCCGCGGCGCTGACGGCCCTCGCCGACGCCGCCGCCGACCACCGGGAGCTAAGTCCGGCCGAGGTCGCTGCCGTCCGGACCGCGCTCACCGTCTATTCCCCCGACGGGATGCCCGCGGCCGTTCGCACCACGGGCAGCTACAAGGTGCTGCTGCCCGGGAACCTGCACATCGCCAGGTCCTCGGTGGACCACCTGTCCGTGCTCGGCGACGACATGGTCCCGTACATCTGCGGAGTGGCTCGGCTGGGCCGGCTGGGAACGTACTCCGACATTGCGGCGGTCCTTCGCGGCCGTGGCTACCATCCGCGTCTGTCCCCGCGAGAACATAACGCCAACCTGATTACACAGATGTTCGGTGGCCCGTTGGAACACGGCACCCACGTCCTGCCGCTTCTACAAGCCGCCAGGGATATCAGCCCGCCGCCTCTCGCCGAGATATCCGTCCACGATCGGTGGCGTTTACCCGAACTGTGCACCTTGGTCGGCCTGATCGGTGTCACGACGGCCGACGCCGGTGGCTACCTCGCCGCCCGCACCGAGCCGGCCGACGTCCTGATCGGGTGGCTGACCGCAGTAGCAAACGCGGCCGGCCTCGATCGCGGCGCCGTCGCGGCGCAGGCGCAGGCCGCAATCGACGAACAGCAACGGAGGGAAGACCCGTCCGTCTTCGACATCCTCACCGTCCCCACAGGCGAGCATCTGCCCGCCATCGATTCCCGCCGGCTGACTAGCGCCGACCGACAAGCGCTCCTGACGGCACTGAACGCGGAATCGACCTGGATCGCGGAGTCGGCCGCCCGGATTTTGACGACCGACGCCCACCTTGCGAGCCAACTCCATCAGCAACTCCAGCACGTCGGCCCGCAAAGGCGCGAGCACCTCGTCAAGTTTATTCGCGCGCACACAGACCGGCTGGCACCTCTACCGGCCGATCAAGGCGATCGGTTGGAGCCGATCGAGGTTTCTGTGGCGAATCTGATGTGACGGTCAGGCGTAGTTGGCACTTTTCAACGGTTGTTGGCACCACGGCGGTGTTGATGTCGGCGTATGCCTCGCGCGCCCTGCTTGTAGTCCTGGGGTCCGGCCTGTCAGTAGTAGACGGGTATCAACTCGATCTGGCGGATCCAGCCGGAGAACGCTTGTTAGCCGGGCTCGCCGCCGGACTCACGAGGCGGGGTATGGCCTGCACGGTCAACCTATCGCCCGAGGGTCAGGACGACCAATGCCTGGCGCTGACGGACGGACCGTCAGCCTGAACGCAGTCACGCCGCTCGGCCCGCAGGCCGAGCGGCGTGGTATTTACGCTTCGTGGTCGTTAATGGTTACGGCACCTGGCAGGCCGGCGGCTGACCCGCCGCCGAACGCTGATTCGGCGGTTCCGGCAGATCAGCGCCAGCGCCTCGTCCGATTCACCCCCCGACCGAGCCGCATACCGATCCACTGCGGCGACCGCACGTAGGCTTATGGCACCGATCCGGGCAACACGAGCGAGGTCGATGTGGTCGAGCAGGTCAAGCCCGACTGCACAGAGATCGAGCACGATGGCACCGGCAGGTGCCGTCCACCGGCGGAGGTTGCAACGCCACCTGCCGAGAAGCGCCTTGTTCGTCGTCATACATCCAGCGTCGGCGCGTCCGGAAGCGGTGGGCGGCGCTGGGCAATGATTGGCGGATGTTGGCGGTCCGCGATTTCGGACCGCATCATCTTGGCGGCTCCGTTCAGGTAAAAGAGTGCGGCCTCAGGGTCGTAGCCGAACCTGAAGATGCTCAGCGGGCCGAAACCGGGTTGCTCGCGGAGAGCGTTCGTCCGCTCATCGATCGCGGCGAGCGCCGCGTCCCAGCCAGGCTGGTGACGCCATCGAGCGCGGGTGTACTCGTACCAGAACGCCTGGACGGCTTCCGACTCGGTATCGCCGAGCGCCGTCAACAGATCCTTAATGTCCGACGAAGCGAAGCCTAGGTCGGCAAACGCCAGGTTGGAGGTGCGCAGTCCCTCATCCCAAGCCATCCGGTCCAGTTCGCCGAGCATGATTCCGGCACCCGCCAGGTGGTGGTCGAGGCGCAAGGTCGGGGCATGGCGCGCCATCTCGGGGAAGTGCCAGAGCCCATAGTCCATCCGTGCCGGCCGGTTTCCGACAGCCGCGTGACGGTGACGGGTCACTGGTCCGGTGCCGTGGCGGGCCGCCGAGGGTGAGGCACCGGCGTCCTCGTCACGGCCAGGTGTCGAGTCGTGAAAGTCGAGGGTCACGGCTAGCCATTCGTGCTGGAGCAACTCGGCTGTGTGGAGCCACACTTGCGCTTCCGCGAACTGCTCCAACCCGATCAGTTGCCGGCCCACCTCTTGTGCGAGCCAGGGGTGGGTTACTCGCGTCGTTTCGATGAGCCTCTGCATGAGTTCCACAAACGCGCGGCGAGCGCGATTACTGCTCGCCGCCGCTGAGAAGGCAATCAGCGTTGAGACCAGCCCTTGCACGGCCACGAAGCGTGGATAGTAGAAGAACGCCTTCCCGTAGATGTACCCATGCAGGCTGTAGGCGTGGTAACCCTCCTCCTCGGTCGCGTGCGGATACGGCGGAGCGGGAGGGTGATGCTGGACTCCATCGAAAACTGCCAGCATGGCCTCCAGCCCGTTCCATCCATGGACGAAGGTGTACGGACGGGACCGCGCGCCGGCCAGCGCAGCGCTCGGCACCAACCCTGTGCAAGCGTGGAGAACCGCACGGAAACCCGCTTCGACCCCACCGTCATCACCAGCATGGGTCACGAAGACCGACAACCCACGACTTGGCGAATCAAGAATCAACGGGGCTAGCGGGGCAAACCCGAACGCACACTCCGCACAATGGACCAGCTCTTCAACCGGACGGCCAGCTGAGACGATGACCAGACCCGCGCCGACCTCGCGGTAGGTGCGACGAACCGCGTCGTGGAATGCCGGGCAGGCATCGATGTCCACATACTGGACCACATCATACCGTACGGTGCAGCGACGGCAGCGCGGGCAGCAGATATCGAGAGGTACGTGCGCGACATACTCATTATCGAGAATCTCCGGCGCCAGCGGCATCCGCTCCTCCCTGTCTGCTCGACGCTCGCGCTGCACGCAACAGGCCGGCGACGGACTGAGCGGGGAAACAGACGGTGAATCGCCGCGACGTCTCGTTGCGCTCGCCGCTTCCGAGTGGCTTCCAGGTCGCTCGCAGCTCCATCTCGTACGTGAATCCGTCAGGGGCCGTTACCTTTAGAAAGAATCCGTCGGTGCCGTTGGGTTCGATCAGGTGGTGCAACTTGAGCAGCTCGACCGGCAGTAGACGATCGTCAAGATTGGCGCTCAAGTAGTACTCGTCGATCGGGCCGGCAACGGTCTCTGCGATGGTCCTCTGGAGCGCATCACGACGGATCGGGCGCAGCTCTAGCGACATGACCTTGATCGCCTCGCTGGTGCAGTTGGTAAGGGAAAATCGAATCTCGGCCTCGGGTATGGCTACGTTGGGCGACTCGATCGCGCCGATGTCCAACACGCATTCCGCGCTATCGTCGAGCGCCGGCAGGTTGCTGTGATGCGGGTTGGCCGCCCGCCACAGCCGACGGAACCGACGCAGCGCCTCCTGCTCGTTATGGCGAGCGAGGCGGGCGAGCGTGAGGGCAACGCTTTCTGTAATCATCCAGCTAACCGGTTTACCGTGCAGCATCAGGCGAACCGTCTCGCGGCTAACCGGTGTCGAAAGTTCGTCACGGTCCACTCGCCGTTGAATCGCGGAATTGACAGCCCCAGCCCCTGGCCGGCCAGCCTCGGCGTGGAGCTGGAGCAGCGCCCGGGTGAGATCAGCCTGCGGACTGGTCGGCAGGTCAAACTCGGTTGGCGTTTCTGCCATGGCCACGCTCACCCCTCCCCGCTCCGGCGTCGCACTATGCCGATGCAGGCGCATCGGTGTGTCCAGTCTCGGATACGGGACCCTGCGGCAGCAACCATCCTGTCGAGTACCGCAGTGAGACGCCCGGGCCCGTGCGTTGAGCGGCCCGATCAGCGAGAACTGACCCAGTTTTGCGGCGGGAGGTCAACGATCTAGCCGTCAAACGGACTCAGTGGTTGGAAGCGGTCGATGGCCGACAGACGGCGATCAGGAACATGAGCATGGTCACGCCCCCGAACGTCGCGGCTCCACAGCGGCGGGGCGAGGCTGTGGTCATCGAACGGGCTCGCCGCGGTCGTTGACAAGGGCGATGAACCTAGGTTGAAAGGGAGCCGGGGTGCGCCGTACCCGCGCGAGGGCTCGTGGGCCCGGGGTGATCCTGGGCGTTGCCCCGGCTCCCGGCCTAGGTCCCGTGTTCCGTTTCGGGCTCGGGTTCGGGTGATGCGGTGAAGGCGCGGTCCTCGTCGTAGGCGCTGCCGGTGCGCAGGCAGTAATGCAAGCTTCCGAGGAGGCGAGCGTAGAGCCGTCGTAGGGCGGCGGGGTGGTGATCGCCGGCGGCGCGGCGGCGGTCGTAGAGCGCTCGGGCGCCGGGGGAGCGGGTGAGGGTGGCAAAGGCCCATAGGTGGCCGGTTTCGGCGAGGATCGGGTTCGCTTTGCGGCGGTGGCTGACTTTGTGGGAGGTGCCGCTGGCCCAGGTGATCGGCGTTGCCGCGCAAAATGCGCGCAGGTTGCGTGGGGTGGGGAATCGGTGCGGGTCGTCGCCGAGTTCGGCGAGCAGTCGCGCGGCCAGTAGCGGGCCCATTCCCGGGAACGACCTGTATATCGGTGTCTGTGGGTGCTGTTCGGCCATCGCGTCGATGTGTGTCCACAGGGTGTGTGCTGAGGCAATGGTGGCGTCGAGCTGGGTGAGTAGCGCGGCGGCGTGACGTCCCATCGCGTCTTCTACCTCGGCTGGTTGGCGGAGTGCGCGGACGTGGAACAGTTCGTGGAGGCGGGTCGCTTCGGCGGTGATCAGCCGGGTGCGTCCGGCGGAGCTCAGCAGAGTTTCAAGCCGCCGTCTGGTGAGTCGAGTGGCCTGTGTGGGGGTGGGCGCGGCGGTCAGGATGAGGCGGGCTTCGGGTCTGGTCAGCCCGCCGGGTAGGTGCGCCCAGGCGGTTGCTGCAGCTGGGTAGTAGTCGCGTAGCACCGACCGGAGTCGGCGGGCGAGCAGACCGGCGGTGTGCGTCGCCGGGTCTGCTGCACCGATAGGTGACAGTTTCAGTCACGCGGCCTGACTGGCCGATGGGGTCATGATGGTCTCGTACTCGATAGGGGTCAACCGGGACAGGGATCGTTGGCGTCGGCGGCGGTGGTA
>NZ_QGSZ01000296.1 GCF_003857055.1 Micromonospora inaquosa
GCCCGCCCCCCACGTCGTGACACGTCCCGCCGCGCGCCTTCCGCCTTGATCGACTTGGGTTCAACGACACAGCTCTGGCCTTCAGGCGAGATCCAGGAATTCGTCAGCGACCTCCGTCAACGCAGCTGGCTGGACTTGAACCAGAGCCCTCAGCGGAGTCGTCCAGCTGCCTAGCCGGAACGCCCACGCGATGAGCATCGGTCCGCGGGCAGCGTCCATTTCTGCCAACGCAGTCAGCGCCGCTGCCTGTCGCTCCAAATTTCCGATCGAGCGGGCCAATTTCTCGGCACCCTCGGTGTCGCCGCCGGCCATTGCTGTTCTGGCGAGTCTGGTCAGCAGCGACGCCTGCCGCTCCTGATTCCGTATCGACTGGGCCAACTCCTTGGCCGACTCGACGTTCCCGGCTTCCATCGCCGTCCCTGCCAGCGCGGCCAACATGGACGCCTGCTGATCCGGGCGGCCAATCGAACGGACCAGCTTCTGGGCCCACTCGATCTTGCCGCCTGCCACAGCGATCTCCGCAAGCGTGAGAGAAATCTGTGCGCGCTGGTTCCGGTTGCTGATTGAACGAACCATTTCCTCGGCTTGGTCAGCCAGCGCACTGGCCCGCTCAGCATCGCCGACCACCGCCATTGCCACTGCCAGCCGTGCCACCGCCCGCGCCCGGCTGTCCAGACGTTCAATGAGGTGAACCAGCTCCTCGGCCTGGTGAGCAAGCGCGCAGACGGGCTCAGTGCACCCTGCCCCGGCCGTCGAGATCACGACGGCGGTCAAGGCTCTCGCCCGACTCTCCGGGTTGTCGATCAATTGGGCAAGCCTGGTGGCCCGGTCGATGTCACCGGTCGCAGCAACCGCCGCAGCCAGCACGCCCATCACCCGGGCACGCCGGTCCAGAGGGTTGATCGACCGAGCCAACTCTTCCGCCCGGTCGGCCAGGGCACCCGCCTTCTCTCCATCACCAGCGTTGGCGACCGCCGTTACCAGAGCCGCCAACGCCGGCACCCGCCAGTCGAGGCGGTCAATCGAGGAGACCAATGCTTCCGCTCGCTCCGCGTCGCCCCCCGCAGCCACCGTCTCCGCCAGCGCGCTGAGTGCCTCTGCCTGCTGCTTCGGACGCTGAACGGACCGCACCAACGCTTCTGCCTGTTCGATCTGGCCAGCCGCAGCGATCCGTCGCGCAAGAGCGGTCACCACTGCCGCCTGTCGGTCGGGGCTCCTGATCGAGCGAATGATCGCCCCCGCCCGCTTCGTGTTGCCGTCGGCGGCCGCGGTCTCCGCCATGCCTGCCGCCGTTTCCGCTATCGCGGTCATCGCTTCGGCCCGCCCCCGACGGCGACCAATTGAGCGGGCCAACAACTCTGCCCGCTCAATCTCGCCCGCTGCGGCCATCGCCGGCACCAGCGCACCCAAGGTCCACTCCCTGCGACTCTGGTTGGTGATCGAACGGGCCAGGTTCTCCGCCCGCTCAATTTCGCCCGCTGCGGCCATCGCCGGCACCAGCCCAGACAACGCCTGCTCCTGTCGGTCGCGGTTCAGGATCGAACGGACCAACATCTCTGCCCGCTCAACCTCGCCCACTGCGGCCACCGCCGGCGCGAGCGCAGCTAGTGCCCGATCCTGGCGGTCACCGCCGCCGATCGAACGCACCAGCTCTTCGGCCCGCTCGATTTCGCCTGCCGCAGCCATCACTCGCACCAGGGATGCCCAGGCTTCTGCCTCCAGCCTTCCACCGCTGATCGAACGCACCAGTGTCTCTGCCCGATCGAAGTCGCCGGCCGCAGCCAGCGCCGGGGCCAGAGCGGCCAGCGTCCGCCCCCGCCGGTCCGGGTCGCTGACCGAACGAGCCAGTTCCTCGGCGTGGTTAGCCAGCGCACCGGCCCGCTCCGGGTCGCCGGCCTCCGCGACGGCCCTCGCCAACTCACTGAGCACCCACGCTTTTCGGTCCGGGCGAGCCATCGAGTTGACTGCCTGCTCGGCCCGGTCGACCAGCACAATCGTCCGCTCGGCGTCGTGAGCTCCGCCAGCCGCCACGACCATGCCAATCAACGCCTGCGCTCGGTCGGTCGGGTCCATCGAATGAATCAGGTTCTCAGCACCCTCGACCAGGGCCCCAGCCCGCTTGGCGTTGCCTGCCTGGGCGACTGCCCCGGCGAGGACGATCCATGCCTGCGCCCGCTGGTGTGGGTCAGGAAGTGAGCGAATCAGATCCTCGGCGTGATCAGCCAACGCACCAGCCCGCTCGCCGTCGCCCGTTGCGGCCACTGCTCTCACCACGGCGATCAATGCGCGCGCCCTCGGCTCAGGCTGACCGATCGAGCAGGCCAGGGTGTAGGAGCGATGACTGTCGCCTGCCGCGGCCACCGCCGCCGCCAGTCCGGCCAACGCCCGTGCACGCCTCTCCGCCCCGTCGATCGAGCGAACCAGCTCCTCGGCGCGGTCAGCCAGCCTGCCAGCCCGCGCGGTGTCGCCTGCCGCGGCCACCGCCACGACCAGGCCAGCCAGCGCCCACGCCTGCCAGTCAGGGCGGTCGGCCGCGCGAACCAGCTCCTCGGCCCGGTCAGCCAGCCCGCCAACCCGCTCAGCGTCGCCTGCCTGGGCAACTGCCCCGGCCAGGGCGATCCATACCTGCACCCGCCGGTGTGGGTCAGCGACCGAGTGAATCAGCGCCTCAGCGCGGTCGGCCAGCACGCCAGCCCGCTCGACGTCGCCACCGTTGGCGACCGTCGCCGCGAGATCAGCCAACGCCAACGCCCGCCGATCGGGTTGGTCGATGGAGCGTGCCAATGCCTCGGCTCGAACAGGCTGGCCGAGGGATGCCCAGACCGCGGGTAGCCCGGTCGGAATCGTGGCGTTGCGTCCCGCGAGGTTGTCGCGATGAATGGCAAGGCGAGCCATGTCCACCAGGTCAGGATCGGGCTGGGCGAGAATGACGTCCTGAGTGGTGGTGATTTCAGCGAGGGCAGCAGTGTCACCCCCGGTGATGTCGAGCATCCGGTCGTGTCGGTGAGGGTCCACGGCGCAGGCGATCATCCGGGATACATCGCCGGTGGCAAGCAGCATCCGGTAATAGCCACGCAGCAGATATTCGGGGGTGCCGGTCGGCCATCGTTGCTCCCGAAAGGTGCCGGCCCAGACGTGTAGACGCTGCCGGTAGCCCTGCAGTCGCGCCTGGCCAAGGCGCTCAACGGCGGCATTCTGCAGTTCTTCGTGACCGAGCACGTACACGTCGGGTCCCGTGTCGCGCTGCCAGCGGCTCGGGCGTTGAGTGAACGAGCGACCGGCGACGGTACCGAGGTGGTCCGCGACCTGCCAGTCCGGCCAGCCGGTCAAGTCGGCAAGGTCCCTGGCGCTGAGACCGCCCCCGGCGGCCGTGAGAAGACCTAGCAGGTCCTGCTCGGCTGGAGCGCCCGACAGCAGCCTGCCCAACTCCCGCAGCATGTCTGTCCTGTTCACCTCCGCCTGCGGCGACCTGTTCAGTACTCGAACAATCCGGGGATCGCGCAACGGATGGCCATCTGGCACGTCGGTGGGGATCGGGGGGTTCGGCCGACCAGAAACGACGATGCGCATTCCGGCCGGCGGCGTGGCAGGCAGCAGTGCGGCGATGCTGTGTGCGTCCGATCCGCGGTCCTCATCCAAGCCGTCGATGAGCAGGATCAGTCGCTCACCTCGTGTCTGGCAGGCCTCGGCAGCACGGTCGAGTAGATCGAGAAAGCTCTGGTCGCGAGTCGCGTCCGTGTAATGGGCCGGCATGGGCTCACCAAGCAGCTCGGCCAGTTGCTCGATGACCACGTCCGTGAAGGCGACCCTGTCGCTTTGTCCGGCCCAGCGGGCCGTGATGAAGAACGAGACGAGTCGTATCCCGTTCGGCGGGTGCAGGACGAACCAGGACATCAGCGCCGACTTGCCAGCCCACGCGTCCGCACGCCACCACCGGTAGCCGGCGGCATCAGGCAGCGTGCAAAACGCCGTGAGCTCGGCCAGTTCCTGTTCCCGGTCCAGCAGATCCGAGGGGGCGATGCGGTGCACCTGCTGGCGGTAGGCCGACCGGGCGACAGGCCGCGAGTCGATGGTGACCGACCCCTTGATGACGCCGGTGTTGGCGAATCCGCCGCCGTCGGCTATCGCGTTGCCGGTATCGCGGGCCACTGCCTCGGGCAATCGTCTCAAGCTCACCGCGAGCCCTTCCGCCGCGCAGGGCCTCGATGTCAGGGGTTGAGGTTCACACCGCTGTTGGCGCTGCCGCCATTACTAGCCCGAGCGTCGCCGGTGCGATCCGCAACCGCTGGTCCTGCGATCGTGGACGAGCCCGTCACCCCGCTGTTCGCTCGGCTGCCCGGCCCACGTGCGGTGGCGCTGCCGGTGTTGCCGGCACGGTGGCCTCGGCTATTTCCCGGCAAGGCCGCCCACACCGCCACACCCAGCGCCGCTACCGCGGCTAGGGCCGACGCCACGGTAGCGATTCGATCTGCTTGGTCCCACTGGCTGAAGGCGAAGGTCGCTCCGAGCGCTCCCACCACGAGACACGTCACCAGGATTGCTACCCGCCGCGCAGTCACCCCCACATCATGCGCTTCACGACATCAAATGGACAGGCTCGGGCAGGGCCCGTCCGCCCGCTACGTGGGGCCGGAAATCCTGCAAGGTGACGTTGATCAAGAGGTTGCGTCACCGACGGCCGATCGGTGACGCAAACCTCTTGATCACCAGGTGAGGTGGGGGTTAGAGGGCGAAGAGCAGGGCGGCGTTCAGGAGGACGACGACGGCGGTGGCGAAGTGGATGCCGAATGCCACCGCCTTCGTTCCGCCGTTGCGGAGCACGATGACGGTGTCGCCCAGCGGGACGAGCGCGACGACCACCATGAACCACGCGACCGCGTCGGCGGTGGTGAAGGCGATCAGGGCAAGGCCGAGCAGGCCGAAGGTGAGGTCCTTGAGTCCTTTGACCGTCAGGTAGGCGGGGTCACCGTCCGGTCTGGCCGGCACGCCGTACCCGGCGGCGGCAGCCTGCGGGACCAGCAGGAACCGCGCGCCGATGAAGGCGACGAAAAGACTGAGTACGACGGCGAGCCCGTAGGCGAGGGGTGCCAGCATGAGTCTACTCCAATTCCTAGCGCTGCTAGATGTGAGAGCGACGCTAGCAGAGCGGCGACAGGAACACTAGCGGTGCTAGGGTTGCGGTCATGTCGACTCAGGCGCGCCGGGAGCGCGAGCGGGCGGAACGCGAACAGGCGATCATCACCGCGGCACGCGACCTGGCCCTGGCCGAAGGCTGGGACGCGGTGACCACCCGGCGGCTCGCGGCCGAGATCGAGTACAGCCAGCCCGTTCTCTACAGCCACTTCAAGGGCAAGGACGCGATCATGGCGGCCGTCGCCGTCGAGGGCTTCGCCGAGCTGGCCAACGCCGTGGCCGCGGCTCGGGCCTCGGCCGCCGGCCCCCGGCAGGCGGTCGCCGACGTCGCGGCCGCGTACGTCGCGTTCGCCCAGCAACGGCCCGCGATCTACGACGCGATGTTCACCCTCGCCGTGGACCTGCCGTTCGCCACCCAGGACGTTCCGACCGACCTGGCTCGGGGCTTCGCCGAACTGTCCGAGACGGTGCGTCCGTTCGTCGGAGACGGCGACCTGGAGACGTTCACCGAGACGTTCTGGAGCGGCCTGCACGGGCTGGTCACGCTGATGCGCAGCGGTCGGCTCCGCCGCCCCGGCCACGACCGCCGGCTGGCAGTGCTGGTGGAGCGCTTCTCCCGCTGAGCCTGTGCCGTCAGAGTCGGGCGCGCTGATCGACTCGGATTTCAGGAAATCGGGGCCTCAGCCTGCTTCGGACACCGCGACTTTCTGAAAACCGAGTTGATCAAGGCCGTGCGTGCGTCAGTCGACCGTGGGCAGCTTCGGGCCGAGGACGTCGTCGGCGTCGACGATCGTGTACGCGTACCCCTGCTCGGCGAGGAAGCGCTGCCGGTGCGCCGCGTACTCCGTGTCGATCGTGTCCCGGGACACCACCGTGTAGAAGTGCGCCTGCCGGCCGTCGGCCTTCGGCCGCAACACCCGGCCCAACCGCTGCGCCTCCTCCTGGCGCGACCCGAACGTCCCGGACACCTGGATCGCCACCGCCGCCTCGGGCAGGTCGATGGAGAAGTTGCCCACCTTCGAGATCACCAGGGTCCGCAGCGAACCGGACCGGAACGCGTCGAACAGCCGCTCCCGCTCCTTGTTGGTGGTCGAACCCTGGATGATCGGCGCGTCGAGGTACTCGCCGAGCTGGTGCAGCTGGTCGATGTACGCGCCGATCACCAACACCTGATCCTCGGGATGCCGGTCGACCAGGGCCTTCACCACCGGCAGCTTGGTGCGGGCGGTCGCCGCCATCCGGTAGCGCTCCTCCGCCTCCGCCGTCGCGTACGACATCCGCTCCGCGTCCGTGAGGGTCACCCGGACCTCGGTGCACTCGGCCGGGGCGATCCAGCCCTGCGACTCGATGTCCTTCCACGGCGCGTCGTACCGCTTCGGCCCGATGAGGCTGAACACGTCACCCTCGCGGCCGTCCTCGCGTACCAGAGTGGCCGTCAGGCCCAGCCGACGGCGGGCCTGGAGGTCCGCGGTGAACCGGAAGATCGGCGCGGGCAGCAGGTGCACCTCGTCGTACACGACCAGACCCCAGTCGCGGGCGCCGAAGAGGTCCAGGTGGGTGAACGCGCCGCCGCGCCGCGAGGTGAGCACCTGGTACGTGGCGATGGTGACCGGGCGGATCTCCTTGCGCTCGCCCGAGTACTCGCCGATCTCCTCCTCGGTCAGCGACGTACGGGCGATCAGCTCCCGCTTCCACTGCCGGCCGGCGACCGTGTTGGTGACCAGGATCAGGGTGGTCGCCTTCGCCTCGGCCATCGCCGCCGCACCGACCAGGGTCTTGCCGGCGCCGCAGGGCAGCACCACCACCCCCGACCCGCCGGCCCAGAACGCCTCGACAGCCTCCCGCTGGTACGAGCGCAGCGTCCACGGCTTGCGCCCGTCCTTGCCGGCCTCGGCCAGCTCGATGGGGTGCGCCTCACCGTCGACGTAACCGGCCAGGTCCTCCGCCGGCCAGCCCAGCTTGAGGAGCGCCTGCTTGAGTCGGCCACGCTCGGACGGGTGCACCCGGATGGTGTCGTCGTCGATCTTGTCGCCGAGCATCCCGGCGAGCTTCTTGCTCTTGGCCACCTCGATCAGCACCAGCCGGTCCAGTGCACGCAGCACCAACCCGTACGCCGGGTCGTTGGCGAGCTGGAGCCGGCCGTACCGGTCCATCGTCTCGGCCACGTCCACCAGCAGCGCGTGCGGCACCGGGTAGCGGGAGTACTTGAGCAGCGAGTCCACGACACCCTCGGCGTCGTGCCCCGCCGCGCGGGCGTTCCACAGACCCAGCGGAGTCAGGCGGTAGGTGTGCACGTGCTCCGGCGAGCGTTCCAGCTCCGCGAACGGCGCGATCGCCATCCGGCAGGCCTGCGCGTCGGGGTGGTCGATCTCCAGCAGCAGAGTCTTGTCCGACTGCACGATCAGTGGTCCACCGCTCACGCCAGCGTCCTCTCCTCGGTTGGCCGTCCGGCCGAAACGGGTCGCATACCCGCCGCTGGCCGACCATCCAGTGTTGCACGATGCGGGACGGCGGAAGAAAGTTGCTCACCGGCCGCAACCGTGACGGCACTCACGAACGTCTAGTAAAGGGACGACTGTCTGGGGAGGCCTCGATGGAACATGTCCGGATCGCTTCCCGGCTGGTCGCCCTGGTGGTGGTCGTGCTGGTCGGCGCGGGTGCGTGCGCGTTCGATCCGCAGTCCGGCGGGAGTGGTGGCGGGGGAGCCGCCCCAGCCGGTGCGGCGGAACAGGCAACGGGGGCGAGCGACACGCCCGGGCCGGACCAGCACGGCCGGCCCACGCCGGCCGTTCCCACCCCGAAGCCCTCCCGGAAACCCACGCCGAAGCCGACCCGCACGACGACCAGGCCGACCCCCAGCACCGGTACGCCGACCGGCTGCCCGCAGGGCCAGCACCAGCGCGCGGTGGAGGCCTACCTGGCCCGGCTGGGCGGGTTCGGGACGATCACCGTGGACGGTCGGCAGTCCGTCGCCGACTGCGCCGCGATCAAGAAGTTCCAGAAGAGGTACGGCATTCGCCCCGTCGAGGGTCGCGCCGGCCCGACCACCCTCGACGTGGCCCAGCGCCTCGCCACCACCGACACGGCGCGCTGCAAGGCCGGCACGGGCACCACGTTCTGCGTGGACCTGACCCGACAGACCGTCTGGGCGCTCCGCGCCGGCAAGGTGATCATGAGGCCGACGGTGACCCGCACCGGCATGTCCGGCTACCGCACCCCGGCCGGCACCTACACCGTCAACTTCCGCAACCCCAAGGAATGGTCCGACCCGTACGAGGTGTGGCTGCCGTACTGGCAGCACTTCACCCAGGGGATGGGCTTCCACGAAACCACCACCTACCTGCACGAGAAGTCGATCGGCTCGCACGGGTGCGTCAATCTCCTGCACGCAGACGCCGTCCGGATGTGGGAGCTCGGCAAGGTCGGCACGCGGGTGGTGTTGATCGGCCGACGCCCCGGCACCTGAGCGACACGCAACGAATTGCGGCAGTAACCCCCTGTCCGGCCGGACTTTCGAGTGTCACCCTTGGAGTCCAGGACCGGACCGGGCGGGGAGGCTGGGTATGACGGTCGACCAGGACGTGATCGCGGAGCACGAGCCAGCACCACCCGACGAGGTGTCCCGAGCGACAGTGGTCGCGTACGCCGTCGCGGCGACGCTCCTCATCGGGTGGTTCCTCTTCGGCTGGCTGGTGCTCCAGCAGGGCTTCATCGACTCGGTCGGGGAGTCCGCCGGTGCCGGCTTCGCCCTGCTGCTGATCATCTCGGTCGTCGGCACCGTACGCCGCAGCCGCCGCTGACCGACAGCGCCCGCACGGTGGCGCCGTCGGTCAGTCCGCCACCACCGCTGCCGTGATCCGGTGCAGCGCGAACGTGTGCAGCATCTCGGTCCGTTCGTCCTCGGCCCGCAAATAGCCGGCACCGATCGACACAGGTTTGAGCAGGCGCGACGCTGTCGCCCCGTGCGCGTCGACGTAACCGACCCAGACCAGCGCCTTGTCCCGGACCGCCTGCTGGAGCACCGCCAGGGCCTCGCTGTGGGTGTGCGACGGCACCGGGCCACCGCCCAGTCCCGGAGCACCACCGCGCACCACCGCCGGTGCCCGTCGGGCCGCCCGGGCCGCCGCGTCACCCCGCCGGATGTGCTCCACCACGCCGAGCAGTCGGGGCATGGGCAGCTTCGGGGCGGCCAGCGGATCGGTCGTCCGGCCGAGCACCGACGTCCGGGGCGGGGCCCGTCGGATTCGCGGCCGGGCCAGCACGGTGCTGCCGGTGCCGTCCTCCTGCACCGGCGCGTACCCCGCGTCGCGAAGCGCGCCCAGCAACCGACCAACCTGGTACTGCGTACACAGCACCGTCGGCGCGAGCCGACGCAGCGCCAACGACTCCAACCGCCGGTCGGCCAGCACCTCACTGATCAACGTCTCGTCGTCGCTGCGCAGGTACGCGCCGGCCAGGCCGACCCGCAGCCCGCCGTGCTTACGGGCCACGTCGTCGATCAGGTAGGTGAGCCCCTGCGGCACCGGGGTACGCGACCGACGCCGGAACACGTCATGCAGGTCGTCGGCGGTGTAGCCGGAATCCAGTGCTCGCCGCACGCTCGCCGTGGTGACCCGGTGCACGCTGGCCCCACCGGCCGACTCGAGCTCGGTCATCGCCTCCAGTTCGACGGCGAGCGCCGGCTCGGGTGGGCCGGGCACCACCACGGTCAGGTCGGCCTGGACCAGGAAGTGGTCGACCGGTGCGGGCAGCAACGCGTCCAGCGCCCGCGCGGCACTGGACGGGTCACCGCTCTCGACGTCCGCGTGCACGCCCAGCGGGTCGTCGCTCCGCTCGTCGGTCGACGTCAGGTCACCCAGCAGCAGCCGCCCGTACGTGGTGAGCGCCCCCAGCCCCGTCACGCCCAGCTGCGCGGCCTCGGCCAGCACCTCCCGGTGCACGGCGTCCCGGCCCCGGCTGCGGCGCGGGGCCCGCCAGTCCAGCAGGTCCTGCACCTCCTCCGGGGTGGGCGCCGTCGCCGGTTCCAGATCGGCGAGTACGCCGAGCACCGCCCGCCGGGTGGCCGGCACGCTGGCTCGTTCGGCTTCGGCGGAGAGCGCGGTGATCGGCCGGTCCCGGTCGTCCCGGCGGCCGACCAGCCCCACCTGCCGGGTCATGGTCAGCCACGCTCGGGCGAGATGCTCCCACCGTTGGGCCAGCGAGGCGGCTCGCCATACCTCGTACCCGCCGGTCGGCAGCACCTGCTGATCCGCCCCGTACCGGCCGGTGGCCGAGCCGGGCATCTCCAACTCACCGGCGAGTCCCGCCGCGTACGCGACCTCCAGGAGCAGCGCGGTGGTCGGTTCGTCCAGCCCGGCGGTACGCGCCAACCGGCGCAGATCCCGCACACCGACGCCGCCCGACCGCAGCACCGGCGCGGGCTCGTCAGCGAGTTGCTCCAGCAGCCCTTCGGTGTGCCGGACCACCTCCATGGTCTGCCCGGCCCCGGCGGAGTCGACCGCCTTCGGCTCGCGCGGCGCGGTGGCCACCGGCGGTGGGCTGGTGCGCAGGGGCCCGAGCGGGCCGCTGTCGCGGCGCAGCAGCAGGCCGACCTCGCGGGGCAGCTCCACCGTTCCGCCGGCCGTCGACGAGCCGGTTGTCACGGGGACCAACAGCCGGTTGTCGACGAGCCACCGCACCGGGGAGCCGGCCGGTGCGCCCCCGTTGGTCGGGTCGGAGAGGACCGGGTCCTCCGCACCGAGCGGCGGTGCCTGCAACGCACCCGGCGGCACGCTGCCCACCGGCGGGCCGGCCGCCAACCGGTCCAGGATCGCCCGGGCCGAGGGCGGGGCGGCGAGCACCGTCCGTCGGAGCTTCGCCGGGTCCGCGCAGAGCGCGGCCGTGCGCGGGTCCAGCTCCGCGGCCGGCCGACCGAGCCCAGCGGGGTACGGGGCGACTTCGTCGACGGCGGGCACCACCTCAAGCGCGTGCTCCGGGCCGTACAGCAGGAAGAGCGCACGCAGTCGGCCCACGGCGGCCCGGACGGCCGTCGGGGCCGGTGGTTGCGGCCCGGCGGTCGCCATCGAGAGCACCGCGTCGGTGGCTGTGGTGGCGTCGTCCGGATTCCGGGTGAGGCGGGCGGCGTCGAGGATCTGAAGGGTGAACTGGTCCAGACCGTCCAGCGCGCGGGCCACGGAGACCCGGGACTGGGCACGGATGGCCAGGGCGGAGACATCGGCCGGCACGGGCACGACGAGGTCGGGCCGCAGCTGAAGGAGCGCGGCCAGTGACTCGTCGGGCAGCGACCGCAGGTGGTCGGCGAGTGAGGTGGTCATCGTGTTTCCACGCTAGCCCGGCACCGGGCTTCCGCGCCCCTCGGACGTTCGGCCGGACGGGCGTCTCCGGGTACGTTTTTCGGCATGCCCGCACTGACCGTCGGATTCGATCTCGACATGACCCTGGTCGACTCCCGCCCCGGCATCGCCGCGACCTTCCGGGCGTTGACCGCCCGGACGGGCGTGCCGGTCGACGCCGACCTGGCGGTGTCCCGGCTTGGGCCGCCGCTGCGTACCGAGCTGGCGCACTGGTTTCCGCCGGCGCAGCTCGAGTCGGCCGTACACGAGTACCGCGAGCTGTACCCCGCTTACGCGATCACCCCGACGGTCCCGATGCCCGGTGCCCGGGAGGCCATCGAGGCGATCCGTGCGCGAGGCGGACGTGTGCTGGTCGTCACCGCCAAGATGGGCCGGTTGGCCAGGTTGCACCTGGACCATCTCGGCCTCGCGGTCGACGAGTTGGCCGGTGACCTGTTCGCCGAGCAGAAGGCGACAGCTCTGCGGGAGCACGACGCGACCCACTACGTCGGTGACCATGTCGCGGACATGGTGGCTGCGGCGGCGGCCGGGGTGCCCGGCATCGGTGTCGCGACCGGCCCGTGCTCCCGGGCTGAGCTGGGCGCGGCCGGGGCGGAAGTGGTGCTGGGCGAGCTCACCGAATTCCCAGCGGCGCTCGACGGGATGATCCAGCTAGCCTTGGAGCAGTAGCGGCTCAAGTGAAGCAGGGGTTTTCAGGTGCCTACGGGTCGAGTGAAGTGGTACGACACGGCCAAGGGATACGGCTTCGTCACGAGTGACGAAGGCGGCGACGTGTTCCTGCCCAAGGGGGCGCTGCCGGCGGGTGTCACCGACCTCAAGGGTGGCCAGCGGGTCGACTTCAGCGTGGTGGACAGCCGCCGGGGCGCGCAGGCCATGGGAGTCAAGCTGCTGGACGCGCCGCCGTCGATGGCGGAGCTGCGCCGTCGGCCGGCCGAGGAGCTACACGGCCTGGTCGAAGACATGATCAAGGTGCTGGAGGCGAAGGTCCAGCCGGACCTGCGTCGGGGTCGGTACCCGGACAAGAAGGCCGCGCAGAAGATCGCTCAGCTGGTCCACGCGGTGGCGCGCGAGCTGGAGGTCTGAGGCACCAGGCCGGCGGTGGCGGCCCGATCGAGCAGTGCCGCCACCGCGGCGAAACCGGCTTCGCCCAGGTCCGCGGTGAACTCGTTGACGTAGAGGCCGATGTGCCGGTCCACCACGTCGAGCTCCATCTCCTGGGCGTGCGCCAGCACGTACTCCCGGCTGGCCGCCGGGTCCGCCCAGGCCTGCCGGACCGACTCGCGGACCCAGCCGGCCGCGGCCTCCGGGTCGACCGCGCCACGCTTGGCCAGGATCGCGCCGAGGGGGATGGGCAGCCCGGTGTCGGCCTCCCACCATTCGCCGAGGTCGACAAGGGCGCTCAGGCCGTGCCGGTGGTAGGTGAACCGGGCCTCGTGGATGACCAGCCCCGCGTCGTAGCGCCCAGCCGCCACGCCCGGCATGATCTCGTGGAACGGGACCACCTCGATCCGGGCCGGCGGTCGCCCGGCCGACCAGAGCCGGAACAGCAGGTACGCGGTGGTCCGGTCGCCCGGCACCGCCACCGTGGCGCCGGTCAGGTCGGTGCGGTCCGGCCCGCCGTCCCGATCGCCCCGGGTGAGCACCAGCGGGCCGCAGCCGCGACCGAGCGCGCCGCCGCAGGGCAGCAGGTGGTAGTCGTCGAGCAGCCAGGGCAGCGCCGCGAAGCTCACCTTCACCAGGTCGAACGCACCCCGCTCGGCCGCCGTGTTGGTGACGTCCACGTCGGCGTACGTCACCTCGACCGGCGGCGCGTCGGGCACCCGCCCGTGCACCAGCGCGTGGAAGACGAACGTGTCGTTGGGGCAGGGCGAGATCGCCAGGGAGAGCGCCACACCCTCACGTTAGCCCCGCCCTCCGCCCGGGGTTCCCGCCCACC
>NZ_QGSZ01000177.1 GCF_003857055.1 Micromonospora inaquosa
GGGCGGTTTGCTTGAGGGCGCTGGTGTAGAAGGTGTTGTAGAGGCCCATCCGCTGGTTGGAGCCGTTGGCGTAGGCGTAGCCGCCGGACTGGTACGCCCGACCGGCCACGACGTGCGCGTAGTTGCTGGCCGTCACGCAGACCGGCGGCGTGGTCGGGGTGGCCGTCGGGGTCGGCGTTGGCGTGGGAGTGGCCGTCGGGGTGGCCGTCGGGGTCGGGGTCGGGCCGGTCCCGCCACCGTTCAGACCGAAGAAGAGCGCGTCACGGTACGTCGAGCAGATGGTGTCCAGGAAGTACGCGCCGGCGGTGCCGCACTGTTCGGCTGCGGAGCCCGGGTCGACCGGGGTGCCATGGCCCATCCCGGAGATCCGGTAGAGCCGCACGTCGTCGTTGCCGTACACCTCGAGGCTGGTGTTGCCGGGCAGCGACGAGGTGCTGGTCGGGGTCTGCGACACGCCCCGCACGTTGGTCCACTGGTCGCGGGACTCGGTGCCGTTGAGCGGGGTGACAGTGGTGTCCGAGGTGCCGTGCCAGATCGCCACCCGGGGGCGCGGGCCGGTGTAACCGGAGTACGCGCCACGGACCAGGTTGCCCCAGGCGGCCGGGGTCTTGTCCGCACCCGGGTTCATGCAGCTGAACGCGTTGACCATGCTGGTGGCGCAGCGGTACGGGATCCCCGCGATGATCGATCCAGCGGCGAAGACGTCCGGGTAGGTGGCGAGCATGACCGCGCTCATCGCCCCGCCCGCGGAGAGCCCACTGACGTAGACCCGGGAGCCGTTCACCCCGAAGTTCGACTTGGCGTGGTCGACCATCTGCTTGATCGACAGTGCCTCGCCCTGGCCCCGGGTGGTGTCCCCCGCCTCGAAGAAGTTGAAGCAGGAGTTGGCGTTGTTGCTGGCGGGCTGCTGGGCGACGATCAGGGCGAACTTCCACTGGTCGGCGTACTTCTGCCAGCCGGAGTTGGCGAAGTAGCCGGAGGCGTTCTGGACGCAGCCGTGCAGCAGCACCACGGCCGGGGAGTTGGCCGGCAGGCCGTCCGGCCGGTAGGCGTACATGGCGAGGTTGCCGGGGTTGGAACCGAACCCGGTGACCTGGCTGAGGGTGGCGGCCTGGGCGGGTGCGGCGATGGCGACCACGCCAGCGGCGGCGAGGGCCACCCCGGCGACCGCACCGAGCAGCCGGGTGAGGATGGACGAGGAGCGGCGCACGGCGGCCTCCTGAGGGGCGGGCTGTGAACTGGGTCACTGTCGAGTTGCCGAGACGTTACGACGGTGTGTCGCCCCTATGACATGGGGCACACTCACACATTCACAACGGACGCTGTGTACGTCAGGCCGTCGACGTGGCGGCCCGAATCTGTCCCCGACGGTCCCGTCATTGCAGGTCTGACCGGCCCGTCCAGGTCCGGTTGGTAACGTCCGCTGCGTGCCGTCCTCCCCGTCGCTGGCCACCGGGCCCGCACCCGCGTCACCGCCGCGCACCGTCCGGGACCGCCGGGCCGACCTGATCGTCACGCTGGTGGCGCTCGCGCTCGCCGTGTGGGTGACCAGCGGGCTGTGGCGGGACCCGAACGTCCGCACCATCACCGTCAACTCCAGCGACCAGGCTCTGTTCGAGTGGCTGCTGGCATTCGGCGGGCACGCGGTCACCCACGGGGAGAACCCGCTCTTCACCTACCTGATCAACGTCCCGGACGGCGTGAACCTCGCGGTCAACACGACGATCACCGTGTACGCGGTGGTCTTCGCCCCGCTCACGTACCTGATCGGGCCGCCGGCGACGTTCCTGGTGATCCTCACCCTGAACCTGCTCGCCACCGCGCTGGCCTGGTACTGGCTGCTCTCCCGACACCTGGTGCGCAGCCACCTGGCCGCCGCTGTCGGCGCCCTGTTCATCGCCTACTCCCCCGGCATGGTGTCGCACGCCAACGCGCACCTGAACTGGACCGCCGGTTGGCTGGTGCCGCTGCTGATCTGGCGGCTGTTCGCGTTGCGCCGCCCGGGGCACTGGCTCCGGGACGGGATGATCCTCGGCGTGCTGATCGCGGTGGCCTTCTCGATCGCCGCCGAGGGGCTCTTCTTCACCGCGCTGGCGCTGGGGGTGTTCGTCGCCATCTGGGCGCTACACCCGGCCAACCGCGGGGAGGCACGTGCCGCGCTGCCCAATTTCCTGCGCGGGCTCGGGGTGACCGCCGTGGTCGCCGGTGTGCTGTTGTCGTACCCGTTGTGGTTGCACTTCGCCGGGCCGCAACGGTTCCACGGCACCGGCTTCGACCCGGTGATCCACTCCGAGGACATCGCGGCGTTCGCCGCCTTCCCGCGTCGCTCGCTGGCCGGCGAGGTCGGGTTGGGCACCTCGCTGGCACCCAACCCGACCGAGGAGAACTCGTTCTTCGGCATCCCACTGCTGGTGCTCACCGTGGTCTGCTTCGTCGCGCTCTGGCGGCGTGCCGACCCCGGTCGCCGGGCCATCCTCTGGGCGCTCGGCGTCCTCGCGGTGATCTTCACGGTGCTCTCGTTCGGGCCGGTCGCGAAGATCGACGGACGGCGGACCGACCTGCCGATGCCGTTCGACCTGCTCGGCCAACTGCCGGTGGTGAACGCCGCGCTGCCCGCCCGGCTGGCGCTGGTGGTCGCGCCGGTGATCGGGGTGCTGCTGGCGTACACCCTCGATCAACTGCGCGCCGCGCCGCCCCGGCACCGCTCCGCGGAGCTGGCCTGGTCGGTCGGTTTCGTGGTGGCCCTGCTGCCGCTGCTGCCCACCCCGCTGCTGACCGACGAGCGGGAGCCGATCCCGCGGTTCATCACCTCCGGCACGTGGCGGGAGTACGTCTCACCCGACGGGGTGCTGACCCCGCTGCCGCTGACCGTGGACATCTACCCGGACGGCCAGCGGTGGCAGGCGTACGCGTTGTCGCACCGGCAGGGCGAGTTCGCCATCCCCGGCGGCTTCTTCCTCGGGCCCGGCGGGCCGGACGGGCGGGGCCGGATCGGTCCGGTGCCACGCACCCTGAGCGCGTTGATGGACCAGGCCGGCCGCACCGGGATGGTCCCCATCGTCACCGACGGCACAATCCGGGAGGTCCAGTCGGACCTGCGGCACTGGCGCATCGAGACGGTGGTGCTCGCCGATCAGGTGCACGGTGCGAAGCTCGCGGTCGACGAGGAGGCACTGCGGCGTACCGGTACCGCCCTGTTCGGCGAGCCGCAGCGGGTCGACGACGTCTGGCTCTGGCGAATCCCGCCCGCTGACCGGTAGGCCACGGCCCTCGACAAACCGCTGAACGTCGACAACCACGGCGCGACCGACCGGGGCGTCGTGACCGGCCTCAGTGGCATCTAATGGGGCGATGAGAACGACGGGCAGGCGACTACGGCGCGGGGCCACGGTAGGTATCGCGCTCGCGCTGGTGTTGCTCAGCGCACCACCCGCCACCGCCGCGACGAACACCGCCGCGACGAGCACCGCCGGAACGAGCACCGCCGCTGCCGGCGCCGGTGGCGTGGTGCCGGCCCGGGTGCACCAACCGTGGCTGTGGCAGGCCACCGTGGGGCAACGCCCGACCGGCCCGGCCGCGCTGGTCTTCTTCACCAGCCGCACCCGTTACCTGGAGTCGACCGGCGTGCTGGTCGGTCGAGACGGCGGTTACCGGCTGATCCCGCTGCACGTCGCCGAGGAGCATGGGCTGCTCTCCCCCGACGGACGGCACTACCTGCGCCCGTCCGGCGAGTTGCTGGACCTCACCACCGGCCGGCAGCACCGCCCGCTCCACACCGGAATGCGGCCGCTGGCCTGGTCGCCGGACGGGCAGCGGGTGCTGAGCACCCGCAGCAACAACGACGAGGTGATCAGCTTCGGGCCGGACAACCAGCAGCTCAACAACCCGGAGAAGCCCGACGACCTGCTCGTCCTCGACCCGTACCGGGGCGTCGAGCAGGTCGTCGCGGCGGGCACCTTCGCGGCGTACGCAGCTGCGGCCTGGTCACCCGCCGGCGACCTGGTGGCGGTCACCGGCGCGCCCGACGAGGCCGCGACGATCGCCGCACGCCAACGGCTGATGGTCATCGACCCAGCCAGCGGCATTCCTCGCTGGCGGGTCGAGCTGGGCGATCGGCGGATGCTGGCCGGCCCGGCGGCCTGGCATCCGGACGGCCGGCGGATCGCGCTGCTCGCCTTCGACGGCTGCGCCGGCCTCGGCTGCACGGCCGAGCAGACCGCGGCCCGCACCTGGCGGATCGAGTTCCTGGACGCCGCCACCGGCCAACCCCTGGGGGAACCCCTGCCGGTTTCCGCGTCGACCACGGAGATCGTCGGGTGGCGCGGGAGCGACACGGTGGTGAAACAGTCGATCGAGGCGGACCGCGACGAAGACCGGCGAGCCGTCCTCGCCGCGTTGTCGCCCGGCGGCGGCCGGGAGGTCCTGGTGACCGCACCGCCCGGGTCGACCGACCTGGCGGTGCCGGGCGAACTGCTGACCCGGGCCGCGTTCGGTGGCCCGGAGCGCCGGCCGTCGCCGTTCGCCGCCCCGCTCTGGTGCTATCTCGCCGTGGCCGTGCCGACGTTGCTCGTCGTCGCCCTCGTCCTCCGCCGCCTGCTTCGCCGCCGCGTTGCGACCGGCGCGGCTGCGGCATGACGCCGAACGGCCGCGCCGGGCAGGCCCGGTCACCCGACGGGCCGCGACCCGGCAGCGGCGGCGACAGCGGTGGTGATCTTCGTCGGTGAGGCGGCTCACCAGGGAAGATCGCCTCCGACGGGACTACGCTGGGGCCGTGACAACGACGACCCCCGGCCTGACGGCCGTCCGCGCCGGCCTGCTCGACTACCAGGCCGCCTGGGACGAGCAGCGGCGCCTGCACGAGTCGGTGGTGGCGGGCGAGCGCGGCGACACCGTGCTGCTGCTGGAGCACCCCAGCGTCTACACCGCGGGTAAGCGCACCGAACCATGGGACCGGCCGATGGACGGCACTTCGGTCGTCGACGTGGACCGCGGCGGCAAGATCACCTGGCATGGGCCGGGTCAGCTCGTCGGTTACCCGATCCTGCGCCTGCCCGACCCGGTGGACGTGGTCGCCTACGTGCGCCGGACCGAAGAGCTGCTCATCGACGTGTGCGCCGAGTTCGGGTTGGCCGCCGGCCGGGTCGAGGGGCGCAGCGGGGTCTGGGTGCCCGAGGACGACCGGGGGCCGGCCCGCAAGGTGGCCGCCATCGGCATCCGGGTGGCCCGGGGCGTCACCCTGCACGGGTTCTCGATCAACTGCGACTGCGACCTGACGTACTTCGACCGGATCGTGCCCTGCGGCATCCGGGACGCGGGCGTCACCTCGCTCACCGCCGAGCTGGGTCGCCCGATCAGCGTCGCCGACGTGCTGCCGGTGGTCGAGCGCCGGCTCGCCACCCTCGTCACGGTCTGAGACCCGGCCGCGCGCCGGGTGACCGAAGGTCGCCTACCCTCGGTCGGGTGCAGATCGATCTCGTCACCGTCGTGGTCACCGAGTACGACCCGGCCATTGCCTTCTTCACCGGCGTCCTCGGTTTCGAGCTGGCCGAGGACACCCCGTCGCTGACCAACGACGGGCGGCCGAAGCGCTGGGTGGTGGTCCGCCCGCCGGGCGGCGGCACCGGGCTGCTGCTGGCCCGCGCTGACGGCGAACGGCAGCAGGCCGCGGTGGGCGACCAGACCCACGGCCGGGTCGGGTTCTTCCTCCAGGTCGACGACTTCGACGCCACCTACCGCCGGATGACCGACGCGCACGTCGAGTTCGTCAAGCCGCCGCGCACCGAGCCGTATGGCCGGGTCGCCGTCTTCCGGGACGTCGCCGGGAATCTCTGGGACCTGCTCGGTCCCGCCTGAGCCCCGCCGGCCCTCTCCACCCGATCGAGTGGGCCGGCAGGGCACCCTCCTACGGCGTCAGGCGGTGCAGGTCGCGCGGGAACGCGGTGACCTCCCGGATGTTGGCCGCGCCGACCAACCGGGCCACGAACCGTTCCAGACCGATGGCGAAGCCACCGTGCGGTGGCATGCCGTGCCGGAACGCGTCCAGGTAGCCGACGTACGGCTCGACCGGCTCGCCCCGGGCCGCCAACGCCGCCAGGTAGTCGGCGTGCCGGTGCAGCCGCTGCCCGCCGGTGACCAGCTCCAGACCACGAAAGAGCAGGTCAAAACCGTTCGAGTACGCGGGCCGCGCCGGGTCCGGGTGGGTGTAGAAGGGCCGCTTCGCCATCGGGTAGCCGGTGACGAAGAGGAAGTCCGACCCGTGTTCGCGCAGGGCCCACTCGCCGAGCGCCCGTTCGTGGGCGGGCGCGAGGTCCGGCTCGTCGACGGGCGCGCCGGCGATCGTCAGCGCCTCGGTGAAGTGCACCGCCGGGATCTGCGCCGGCACCTGCGGCGGCGTGACGCCGAGCGTCGCCAAGGCGGCGCCGGCCCGCTCACCCACCACTTCCAGCATTCCGGCGAGGGTGTCGCGCAGCACCCGCATCACGTCGCGGTGGTCGGCGATGAAACCCAGCTCCGCGTCGAGCGACGTGTACTGCGCGAGATGTCGGACGGTGTCGTGCGACTCGGCCCGGAAGACCGGCCCCACCTCGTAGACGCGTTCGAAGACACCGACCATCAGCTGCTTGTAGAACTGCGGCGACTGCGCCAGGTACGCGGGCCGCCCGAACCAGTCCAGCGCGAACACGTTCGCCCCGCTCTCGGTGCTGGAGCCGACCACCTTCGGCGTGTGGATCTCCACGAAGTCGTGGGCGTCGAGTGCGACCCGGAACCCGGCCACCGCGGCCGCCGAGATCCGCAGCGCGGCGGATCGGGTGGGGTGCCGAAGCGCGGTGGGCGCGTTGTCCAACTGGGTGGGCAGGCTGGCGGTGAGCGCTGGCCGGTACAGGTCGAACGGTGGCGGTGTGGCGGGTGGCCCAAGTGGACGTACCGTCGGGTCGGTCAGCTCGACCCCGGCGGGCGCCGTGCCGTTCGCGGTGGCCGTCGCGGTGACCTCGACGACCGTCTCCTCGGTGAGTTTCTCCAGCTGGGCGCGGGCGGCCGGGTCGGTGACGACCACCTGGGCCAGGCCGGCGGCGTCCCGCACGATCAGGAAGGCCACCGACTTGAGCAGTCGGCGGCGGTGCACCCAGCCGGCGATCCGCACGGTCGTGCCGATCCTGGCGGGCAGTTGGTGGGACAGGGTTCGTTGCATGGCGGGCTGCTCCTCGGTCGATCGCCACGCGGTCGCCGCCCTGGGGAAGCGATGCGTCGCATCAGCCCCAGGCAGGTGTGGGCGAGCGGGAACCTCGCGGTGCCACCACACCTTCACCCCCACCGAAGCGGGGGCCTCGTTCGTCGCCTGATGACCGGGGCCAGCCGGGCGGGCTCTACTGGGCGGTTCGCCGTTCTACCCGCAGCTCGGGAGGGTCTTCGCGCACCGGTGCCAGACCGCCTCTCAGCACCGGCGGCTCTCTGCACTGGCGGGTCGGGCGCTACTTGGCTCCGTCATCGCTGTTGGCGGAGACCGTAGCACCCGATCCCCCCATCTGTGACGCACTTTTTCGACCGGCCGGTGTCCGGCGTCACAACGTTCGGGGCGTGACGCCGGTCGCCTGACGCACATAGACACCTGCCGTCCGGCGTAGGCTCGTTTTCGTGACGATCGAGCACTCCGCGCCGACGACTGGCCAGGCAGCGCGCACCGCAACGGCGGCCCCCGAGGGGCGGCGACTGCTGCGGATCGAGGCGCGCAACGCCGAAACGCCGATCGAGCGCAAACCGCCATGGATCAAGGTCAAGGCCAAGATGGGTCCGGAGTACACCCAGCTGCGCGGGCTCGTCTCGCGCGAAGGGCTGCACACCGTCTGCCAGGAGGCCGGCTGCCCCAACATCTACGAGTGTTGGGAAGACCGGGAGGCCACCTTCCTCATCGGCGGTGACCAGTGCACCCGGCGCTGCGACTTCTGCCAGATCGACACCGGCAAGCCGGCCGAGTTCGACGCCGACGAGCCGCGTCGGGTCGCCGAGTCGGTGGTCTCGATGGGGCTGCGCTACGCCACCATCACCGGTGTCGCCCGTGACGACCTGCCCGACGGCGGCGCCTGGCTGTACGCCGAGACCGTCCGACAGATCCACGCCCTGCAGCCCGGCTGCGGTGTCGAGCTGCTGATCCCGGACTTCAACGCCGTCCCCGAGCAGCTGGCCGAGGTCTTCGGCTCCCGCCCGGAGGTGCTGGCGCACAACGTGGAGACCGTGCCGCGCATCTTCAAGCGCATCCGCCCGGCGTTCCGCTACGACCGTTCGCTGGACGTGATCCGGCAGGCCCGCGCCGACGGCCTGGTCACCAAGAGCAACCTCATCCTCGGCATGGGCGAGGAGCGGGCCGAGGTTTCGCAGGCGCTGCGTGACCTGCACGACGCCGGCTGCGAGCTGATCACCATCACCCAGTACCTGCGCCCGTCGCCCCGGCACCACCCGGTGACCCGCTGGGTCAAGCCGGAGGAGTTCGTGGAGCTGCGCGAGGAGGCCGAGGAGATCGGCTTCGCCGGGGTGATGAGCGGGCCGCTGGTGCGTTCGTCGTACCGGGCCGGTCGGCTCTACAAGCAGGCGCTCGACGCCCGCGCCGCCGCCCCGGTCGCCGCCGCCGGCTGACCCGCCGACAGCGCCGCGCGGACCGCGCGGCGCCCGGGTGTCATGATCGTGCGATGACCGCCGGGGTACGCGAGCAGCCGCGCGGCGCGGATCACCCGCGTCCGCGGCCGGGTGTGCGCCTCGGGCTGGTCGGCTGGCTCACCGGCTTGGCCGTACTCGCCGGGATCGGCTACCGGGTCTGGTTGCTGGCCCACGCCGCGCCGCCAACAAACAGCGACGAGGCCACCATGGGGTTGGCCGCGCTGCACATCGCCCGGTTCGAGGGCTTCCCGATCTGGTTCTACGGCCAGCAGTACATGGGCACGCTGGAGGCGTACCTCGCCGCGCCCGTGTTCGCCCTGGCCGGTGGGCCGTCGCTGCTCGGGCTGCGGTTGCCCACGCTGGCCCTGTACGCACTGTTCCTGCTGCTGGCCTGGCGGTTGACGCTGCGGCTGACCGGGGACCGGTGGTTCGGGCTGCTGGTGGTCGCGCTGCTGGCGCTCGGCTCCGACCGGATCGTCAAGAACCAGCTGATCGCCGGCGGCGGCTACCCCGAGATGAACGTGGCCGCCGCGGCGCTCGCCCTGCTCACCGTGGGCCTGGCCTCCGACCGACCGGGGCCACGAACGGCCGACACCGGGCAACCCGACGGCCGGTCGGCCGACGCAGGGCGACCCGGCTGGCGGTTGGCGCGCTGGGCGGCGTGGGGATTCCTGGCCGGGCTGATGCTCTGGGTCGACCCGCTGGTGTTGCCGTACGTCGCGGCGACCGGGGTGGTCCTCGTCGGGTTCTGCCGCCGGGAGCTGTGGGGTGCCGCAGGGGCGCTGCTCGGGGCGGCGGCTGTGCTGGGGGCGGCCCCGCTGCTGCTGCACAGCCTGTTGACCGGGCGGAACCCGCTGCACGCCGTGCTCGCGGCCAGCGGTGCGAACGTCAGCGCGGGCTGGGTGGACCGGCTGCACGGCGGCCTGGCGCTCGGCCCGGCCCTGGGTATGGGCTTCTGCGCCCCCAGCCAGTGCGCCACCTGGCAGCTGTGGTGGGCACTCGTCCTGCCGTTGCTGCTGGTCATCGCCGCCGCCACCGCCTGGCGGGCCCTACGCCGATCGCCCGCCAGCCCCGCCGCCGCCGGCCCTGTTTCTGCCGCCCCCGGCGCGGTGTCGCCTCGGGTGTCGGCGGCGGTCCGGCTGGCGCTCGTGCTGGCCGCGGTGGCCACCCTCGGCGCGTACACGCTGAGCAGTGCCGCCGGGCTCACCCCGGTGGAGAGTTCCCGCTACCTGTCCTGCCTGCTCATCTCCCTGCCGGCGCTGCTCTGGCCGGTGTGGACGGTGGCACGGCACGGGCTGCGACCGGCGGTGACCGGCCGGCGCGGTGTCGGCTCGACGCTGGCCCGGTCGGTCGCTGTGGTGTTGCTCGCCGCCACGCTGGGCACCGCCGCCCACGCCACCTGGCGGGCGGCGGAGACCGTCCCGGCGACCCGGGCCGCCGAGGCCCGGCACACCGAGTTGGTGGCCACCCTTCGTCAACTCGGCGTACGGCACGTGCGCGCCGGCTACTGGACCTGCAACCGGCTCACCTTCGCCAGTGCGGAGGAGGTGGTCTGCGCTGTCGTCGACGACAACCTCCGCCCCGGATTCGACCGCTACCCCGCGTACCGGCGGGAGGTGGACAGCGCGGCCGCACCCGCCTGGGTCGCACCGGCCGGCTCGCCGCTGGCGGCGGTGCTCGACGAGCGGCAGCGGGGCACACCGGGCACCCTCGACCTGGTCACCATCGAGGGCTGGCGCATCTACCTGCCCCGCTGATCTCGGCGCTGCGCGTCAGCGCGGCGCGGTGGCCTCGGTGAGCAGGCCGAGACGGTGAGCCAGGGCGGCGGCCTCCACCCGGTTGGTCACGCCCAGCTTCGCGATGATCCGGGAGACGTGCACGCTGGCCGTCTTCGGTGAGATGAACAACTGTTCGGCGATCCGGCTGTTGCTGTGCCCCTCGGCGACCAGCCGCAGCACCTCCCGCTCCCGGGCGGTCAGCAGGTCCGCGCCGGCACCACCCCCGGTCGCACTGCGCAGGCCGACCCGCCGCGCCAGGGTGGCAGCCGCCTCGACCAGCGGCGCCGCACCCAGCCGCCGACCGATCTCGGTGGCCTCGGTGACCGCCGCCGCCGTCTCGTCGCGTTCCCCGGCGGCGGCCGTCACCTCGGCCAGCGCCAGCAGCGCCCGGCCCAGCGGGTACGGCTGCCCGTCGGCCCGCCACGCGTCGACCGCCGCACGCCACGCCGGCAGCGCCTGGTCGCCGACCGCGAGCAGGGCGGTGACCTGGGCGGCGTGCGCCCGGGCCGCCGGGTGCCGCGCCGGCAGGTCGCTGGCGAGCGCCGCCACGGCGGTTGCCAGCTCCCGGTCGCCCACCCGGGCTGCGGTACGCGCGGCGGCGCTGAGCACCGGCCAACCCTCCCGGGGCAGTTGCGGAAGGCTCCCGTCGGCCACCGCGACGTGGGCCGCCCGCACCGCCTCGACCTTGTCGTCCGCGGCCAGCGCCGCCTCGATCGCCAGCTCGTGCAACGGCAGGCGGTGGTTCGGCCACAGGTACGGCCGGCCGAGGAAGGTGAGCGCCCGGTCGACCAGCTCGTCGGCGCCCGGATGGGCGCGGGCCAGCCGCAGCCCGGCGCCCAGCTGGAGCCAGTGCAGCCCGGTGACGCCGGACAGGTCGATCCGGGCGGCCTCCGCGCAGACCGCCTCGGCCTCGTCCCACCGGCCCAGCGCGATGAGCGCCTCGGCGCGGTTGGAGAGCAGGTACGCCCCGGTGGAGCGGCTGATCCCGACCCGGCGCGCCTCGGCCACCCCGGCCTCGGCGGCCCGCGCGGACTCGGCGTAGCGGCCCAACTCGCAGAGCATGTCCGACTCGAACACCATGGCGGCCACCAAGGTCGGCACGTCTCCTGCGGCACGGGCGGCGGCAGCCACCTGGCCCAGCTCGGCCAGCCCTCCGGTCAGGTCTCGCTCGCCGTGGCAGAGCAGCGCGATCCTCGTCGACAGCAGGGCCACCTGTTCGTCGAGCGCCTCGGCGTCCGTGGCGGCCTCGGCGGCCACCCGGGCCGCCTTCTTCGGGTCGATCTTGACCAGGTGGGTGGCGATGTCGGCGAGCAGCCGGACCCGCTCCACGCCGGGCGGGCCACCGGCCGCCAGCCGGTACGCCTCATCCAGCTCGCGGCTGCCGTCGCTCTTGCCGAGCAGGGCCATCAGTCGACCCCGCTGGTCCAGCAGCCGGGCGGCGCGCAGCGGCGCGGCGTCGGCGTCCACCTCGGCCAGCCCGGCCCGGGTCAGGGTGATCGCCCGGCTGAAGTCGCCGGCGGTGACAGCGGCGTCCAGGGTCTGCTCCAGCAGCGCCAGGTGGTCCATGCCGAGCAGGTCGGCGGCGTCCGGCACCAACTCCCACAGCTCCAGCGCCCGCTCCAGCAGTCGGCGCTGCTCGGCGTACGCGTACCGGTCGGCGGCGGCGGCCGCGGCGGCTCGTGCGGCGACGAGGGCACGCGGGTGGTCGTGCGCGGCGTGCCAGTGGTGGGCGATCTCGGCCGGGGCCCGGCCCGCGGCGACCAGGTGCGGTTGGGCCTCGATGGCGGCGGCGAAGCGGGCGTGCAGCCGGGCGTGCTCACCGGGCAGCAACTCGTCGTGCACGGCCTCGCGGACCAGCGCGTGGCGGAACTCGTAGTCACCGTCCCGGTCGGCCACCACCAACTGGGCGGCGACGGCGGCGCGCAACGCGTCCTCCAGCTCGGCCTCGGGCAGCCCGGCGACCTCGGCGAGCAGGTCGTGGGCGAACCGGGTGCCGCCGGCGGCTGCGATCCGCAGCACCCGCTGGGCCGGCTCGGGGAGCCGGTCCACCCGGGCCAGCAGCAGGTCACGCAGCGTCTCGGGGAGCGCCACGCAGCCGATCGGGTCACCGGCGACGGCCAACTCCTCGATGAAGAAGGGGTTGCCCTGGGTGCGGTCGTGGACGTCGTCGACGGCACGGGCGAGCGGCTCGGCGCCGAGCAGGTCGGCGAGGATCGCGGCGGTGCCGTCGCGGTCCAGACGGCCCAGCTCGACCCGCTCGACACCACGGGCCCGATCCAGCTCGGCGAGGAACGCACGCAGCGGGTGCCCGCGCTGCAACTCGTCGGTGCGGTAGGTGCAGACCAGCAGCAGCCGGCCCGGCCTCGCCGCCCGGACGAGGAAACCGATGAGGTCGCGGGTGGAGCGGTCGGCCCAGTGCAGATCCTCGATGATCAGGACGAGCGGGCGAGCGTCGGCCAGCCGCTGGAACAGCTCGGCGACCAGGTCGAACAGGTAACCGCGCGGGGCGTCGCTGAGTGCGGCGGCACGCGGTGCGGCCAGCGCCACGGAGGTGCGGCCGAGCTCCGGCAGGAGCGGGGCGAACTCCGCCTCGTAGCCGGCGAAGACCTCGGGACCGTCGGCGCGGAGCACCGCGCGCAGCGCGGCGGCGAACGGCGCGAACGGCAGACCTGCCTCGCCCAGCTCCAGGCACTGGCCGACGAGCACCCGTGCCGCGCCGTCGGTGGCCCAGCCGGCGAACTCCTCCAGCAGCCGGGTCTTGCCCACGCCCGCCTCGCCGCCGACCAGCACGGTGGTCGGCTCCCCGGCGCGCGCCCGGCCCAGCGCGTCCCGCAGCGCGGCGGTCTCGCGGTGGCGCCCGACGAGGACGGAGCTGGCGGCGCGTACGGTCACGTGTTCGAGCATGCCATGGCGGCGCGCTCCGCCGGCCCCGCCGATCGGCCGGTGGCCGGGCGGCGGGGCCGGATCGGGTCGAGCGGCCAGCCCGGCGGGCGC
>NZ_QGSZ01000284.1 GCF_003857055.1 Micromonospora inaquosa
GTGGGGGAGTTAGCGTGATCGACATGGCGGGGCGATACGGCGAGGACGTGTTGGCGGGAGACTGGCGTCGGCGGAAGGTCACCCCCGAGGTGGACGCCGAACCGGATCTCGT
The DNA here is from genome assembly GCF_003857055.1 of Micromonospora inaquosa. Classification (GTDB taxonomy): domain Bacteria; phylum Actinomycetota; class Actinomycetes; order Mycobacteriales; family Micromonosporaceae; genus Micromonospora; species Micromonospora inaquosa. Next base: position 113 of record NZ_QGSZ01000284.1, read on the forward strand.
GGTGGAAGATGCCGACTCCGGGTTCTGCGGAGCGGTGGTCGGCTTCGAGGCCGGTGCTGTGGTGCTGGAGGACCGGCACGGTAAGCGCCGCAACTTCCCGCTGCTACCGGCGGCGTTCCTCCTCGACGGCCAGCCGGTGACGCTACGCCGCCCCACCCGCGCGCCGGTGCCGGCGGCCCGTCGGCGAACCGCGTCCGGTTCGGTGGCGGTGGACAACGTCCGCGCCCAGGTGGCCAAGGCCAGCCGGATCTGGGTGGAGGGCATCCACGACGCCGCCCTGGTCGAACGGATCTGGGGTGACGACCTGCGCATCGAGGGCGTCGTCGTGGAACCGCTGGACGGCATCGACGCCCTCGACGCCGACGTACGCGACTTCGGCCCCGGCCCGACCCGACGGCTCGGCGTCCTCGTCGACCACCTCGTGCCGGGCAGCAAGGAGAGCCGGATCGTGGCCCGGGTGAACTCGCCGTACGTGCTGGTGACCGGGCACCCCTATGTGGACGTGTGGCAGGCGGTCAAGCCGGCGGCGTTGGGCATCGCGGCGTGGCCGGTGGTGCCGCCGGGGCGGCCGTGGAAGGAGGGGGTCTGCGCGGCCCTCGGGGTGGCCGAGCCGGCCGACATGTGGCGGCACATCCTGTCCCGGGTGAACAGCTTCGCCGACGTGGAAACGCCCCTGATCAACGCCATGGAGCGCCTCATCGACTTCGTCACCGAAACCCCCTGACCGCCCGGTCGTTCCGGCGGGCGGCTCAGGGGGCCTCGTCGGGGCTGCGCGTGAGGACGAACGTGGCGATGTCGACCGCCACCGCCCGTCCACTGTCGTCGCGCTGCACCGACAGGATCTCGCCGTTCTCCGGGCCGGAGCGTCCCCGCCAGCGGTCCGGCCCCTCGGCGGTGAACCGGCTCACCCGCTCACCGCGTACGTGGGCCACCAGGTCACCCGCGTCCCAGCTCAGGTCCAGCGGGGTGCCCATCCACCACCAGCGGCCGGTCAGCTCGGCCACCTCGGCCGCGGGCTCGGCGGTGACCGGCTGCCACGGCTGCGGGCGCGGCGGTTCGGCGTCCAGCACGGTGGTCAGCAGCCGGCGGGAGAGCCTGGTGATCGGGAAGCCGTACGAGTTGGCGAAGCCGACCACGGCGGTACGGGTGGGCCGGTGCACCGTGAGGGCGGCCACGTACCCGGGCATCGAACCGCCGTGCCCGACGTACACCCGCTCGCCGTCGCGGTAGAGCTCCAGGCCCAGGCCGTGCCCACCGGTCCAGGAGTCGGGATCGCTGATCACCACCGGCGCGCACATCTCGGTGAGCGTCCCGGCGGCCAGCACCGACGGGTCGGGGTCGGCGAGGAAGGCGGCCCAGCGGCCCAGGTCCTCGATCGTCGACCAGAGCTGCCCGGCGGGGGCCATCGCGCCGGTGTCGGTACGGGGTTCCTCGCGCAGCGTGTCGTGCCAGGGGTGCACCACGTAGCCGCGGGCGTACGGCGCGGTGGCCGCGTAGGTGGTGCGGCGCATTCCCAGTGGGCCGAACACCCGTTCGTCGAGCAGGTCGGCCCAGGGCATTCCGGTGAGCCGTTCGAGCAGACCACCGAGGAGCCCGTACGCCAGGTTGGAGTAGTGGTAGGCGGTGTGCGGCGGGTAGGCGATCTTGTCGGCGTTCAGGCCGTCGAGCAGCCTGGCCAGGTCGGCGCCCGCGGACCGCTCCCACCAGTCGCCCTCGGGTTCGCGTTGCAGACCGCTGGCGTGCCCGAGCAGTTGGCGCAGGGTGAGCGAGCCCGCCGCGGTGCCCGGCAGGTGCCGTTCCAGCGGGTCGTCGAGGGCCAGCCGGCCGGCGTCACGCAGCTGCATGATCAGGGTGGCGGTCATCGTCTTGCTGATCGAGCCCAACCGGTACTGCAGGTCGGCGTCCGGGCGGGGGTGCTCGCCGGCGGCGGCCAGGTGGACCAGCGAGCCGTCGCGGACCACGCCCAGCACCAGTGACGGGGTGTGACCGTCGATCTGCGCCTGAGCGACCTGGGTGTCGATCTGTCGGGCAGTCGCGGGCAGCAGGGTCAAGGCAATCTCTCCTCGATCGGTGGCTCGGACCGGACCTTAGCCGGGGTTGTTTCGGGCGGCCAGTCCGTTTCGGGGAGCCTACTGATCATCAGAGGTGGGCCGCGCGTGCATTGGCGTGTCACGATCGGGGGGTGGACGCCGTGGTGTGGATCGTTTTGGGTGTGCTGCTGGCCGTCGCCGAGATTTTCACGACGACGCTATTTCTGATCATGTTCGGGGCCGGTGCGTTCGCCGCCGCCGGTGCGGCAGCCCTGGGTGCGCCGGTCGCCGTGCAGGCGCTGGTCTTCGCGGTGGTGTCGGCGTTGAGCCTGGTGGTGGTCCGACCGGTCATCCGGCGGCACACCCGCTCCGCGTTGGAGAGCGGCGAGCAGCCGTTCGGCGTGGAGGCGATCGAGGGCTCCACGGCGCTGGTGCTGGAGCGGGTGGACGCCGAGCACGGCCTGGTCAAGATCGACGGTGAGTTGTGGACCGCCCGGCCGTACGACACGACGCAGACTTTCGAGCCCGGTCAACGGGTTCGGGTGATAAAGGTCCGGGGCGCGACGGCCCTGGTCTGGCAGGACGATGTTTCTTCCGCCGGCGAGCTGCCGGAAGCGAGAGGGTGAACGGATGACGGTCATAGGTGTGCTGATCATCGCGGTGGCGTTGATCGCCGTGATAACGCTGGCCAAGGCGGTGCGGATCGTGCCGCAGCAGCGCCAGGATGTGGTGGAACGGCTCGGCAAGTACAAGCGCACCCTCAGCCCCGGCCTCAACCTGCTGGTGCCGTTCATCGACGCGGTGCGTACCAAGGTCGACATGCGGGAGCAGGTGGTCAGCTTCCCGCCGCAGCCGGTGATCACCTCGGACAACCTGGTGGTCTCGATCGACACGGTTCTCTACTTCAAAGTGGTCGACTCGGTCCGGGCGACCTACGAGATCTCCAGCTTCCTCCAGGCCATCGAGCAGTTGACCGTCACCACGTTGCGTAACGTGATCGGTTCGCTCGACCTGGAGCGGGCGCTGACCAGCCGGGACGAGATCAACAGGCACCTCTCGGGCGTGCTGGACGAGACCACCGGCCGCTGGGGCATCAAGGTGACCCGGGTCGAGATCAAGGCCATCGAGCCGCCGGCCAGCATCCGCGACTCGATGGAGAAGCAGATGCGCGCCGAGCGGGACCGCCGCGCGGCGATCCTGACCGCCGAGGGTCACAAGCAGTCGGTGATCCTCACCGCCGAGGGTGACAAGCAGTCGGCGGTGCTGCGGGCCGACGGTGACCGGCAGGCCCGGATCCTGCAGGCCGAGGGTCAGGCGAAGGCGATCCGGACGGTCTTCGACGCGATCCACCAGGCCAACCCGAGCCAGAAGGTGCTCGCCTACCAGTACCTGCAGGCTCTGCCGCAGATCGCCCAGGGCAGCGCCAACAAGGTCTGGATCGTGCCGGCCGAGCTGACCAAGGCCCTGGAGGGGATGGGTGGCGCGCTCGGTGGGCTGAGCCAGATGGTGGGGGATCTGCCCGCACCGGAGGCCGCGGACCAGGCGAGCCAGGTCGAGCGCGAGGCCGCGGAGGCGGCGCAGGCCGCGGCGGACGCCGCTCAGCAGATCCACGACGAGGTACGCGTCGCCGAGGCGCAGGCCACCGGCAGCAAGGGGCCGAAGGGGCTGCCCGCGCCGGAGCCGGTGTCGCCGACCAGCCTCGTCGAGGACCCGGCCGACCAGCGCGAGCGCGGCTGATCCCGTACGCCGGCCGCCCGGTCGGCTAAATACGAGAAAGACTCATGGGGCGCTCCGACGCCTGCCACGATCGGTCCTAGGACGGGTGGTGACCAGGCAATCGGGGCGCCCCGGCGCGTCGGTGCACCGCTCGACGACGAGCGAGGTGACGCATGAAGGATCCGGCGAATCGGATGTGGTCCTCGGCCCCGGTGCCCGGCGCGCACGACCCGGTCGCCCCGCTGGGTTCCCGGCGCAGCGGTGGCGGGTTCGGCGTGTTGCCCTTCGTCGGCGAGCCGAGCCCGGGTGCCCCCGCCACGAACGCCAGTTGGGCCTGGTCGGTCCGTCGGTTCGCCCGGGCGGCGGTCTGGCTGCTGCCCGCGTACGCCATCCTCTACGGCGCGGTGGCGATGGCCAGCGACGGAGGGGTGGGCAACGACCCCTATCCGGCCGACGGCCGGGCGGTGTACCTGATCGGTTGGGTGGCCGCGGTCTGGCTCGGCCTGCTCGCGCTGCTGGCCCTCACCGGGCTGCTGGCCGCGACCCGCAGCCGCCGGGTGGCCGCCGCCGGGCTGCTGGTCAGCATCGCCGGCACCGTGCTCATGCTGCCGTTCGCCGGGCTCGAGGAGCAGACGCCGGTCTTCGGCACCACCGCGCGGTCGCTGGTCCTGCTCGGCGCGACGTTCTACAGCGCGGGTTGGTTCCTCACCGGGTGGGCGGTGGCCCGCTCGGGCACCTTCAGCCTCGGCGACGGCGTCATGCTGATCATCGCCGCGCCGCTGCTCGGCCTCGGCGGTGCCCTGATCGGCTCGTTGCAGACGTTCGGCGCGATCTTCGTACTGATCGCCGGCATCGGCATCGGGTACCGCTCCGGCCGCCTGATGCCCCGCGAAACCGCCAGAGACGCCGCCACCGCCAGCCTCTCCACCCCAAATCCCTAACGTCCCGCACTGTCCCCCCGGCCCGTGCCGGTGATCATGAAGTTATTGCGCTCGGCCTCGGCGTGGCGTGGCGATAACTTCATGATCAACGCGGGGTGGCGGGTGTGGATTGGCGGGTGGCGGGCCGTGAAGTTGCTGACAATGCGGCCGTGGGGCTGGTCGGTTGGCGTTCTTTGTGGCAATCCTGGGTTGCATGGCCGCCCCCCGCTCGCCGCTGTCGCGGCTGTTCACCGTGCTGCTCGCCGGCGTGTTGGCCGGGCTCGTCCTGGCCGTCGCCGCACTCCCGGGCAACCTGCTGCTCGGGCTCACCGCCCGCTCCGCACTCGGGTCGTACGCCGCATTGCCGGCCTCCCTGAAGACCCCGGCCACGCCGCAGCGTTCGTACCTCTACGCCAACGACGGCAAGACGCTGATCACCACGTTCTACGACGTGAACCGCACCGACGTCCCGTTGTCCGAGATCGCCCCGGTGATGCGGCAGGCGATCGTGGCCGCCGAGGACCGGCGCTTCTACGACCACGGTGGCGCGGACCTGCGCGGCCTGGCCCGGGCACTGGTGGCCAATGTCAAGGGCGGCGGCACCGAGCAGGGCGGCTCGACGCTGACCATGCAGTACGTCCGTAACGTGCTGAAGACCGACCCCACCCGCACCGCCGAGGAGCGCGCCGCCGCGACCGACCCCACCGTCGGTCGCAAGATCCAGGAGATCCGGTACGCGAGCGCACTGGACAAGAGCCTCGGCAAGGACGAGATCCTCGACCGCTACCTGAACATCGCCTACTTCGGCGCCGGCGCCTACGGGATCGCCGCGGCCAGTCAGCGGTACTTCGGCAAACCTCCGGCGCAACTGACCCTCGCCGAGTCGGCCCTGCTGGCCGGTCTGGTGCAGTCCCCGGACGCGTACAGCCCGATCGGCGGCGACAAGGACCAGGCGCTGGCCCGCCGGTCGTACGTGCTGGACTCGATGGTCGCCACCAACGCGATCACCGCCGCGCAGGCCGCCAAGGCCAAGGCCGAGCCGCTGGCCCTGCACCCCACCGCCCAGCCCAACGGCTGCACCGCCGTCTCCCAGGGCCACGACGACTGGGGCTACTTCTGCGACTACCTGCGCCGGTGGTGGCTGACCCAGCCGGCGTTCGGAGCCACCGTCGCGGAGCGCGAGCAGGCGCTGCGCTCCGGCGGATACACAGTGGTCACCTCGCTGGACCCGAAGATCCAGGCCACCGCGCAGCAGCAGGCCGCCAAGGTCTACGGGTACGACAACAAGCGCGCCCTGCCGATCGCGGCGGTCCAGCCGGGCACCGGGCGGGTGCTGGCGATGGCGGTCAACCGGCACTACAGCCTCGCCGACAACCCGAACGGGAAGGCGAACTACCCGAACACCGTCAACCCGTTGATCTCCGGCGGTGCCAGCGTCGACGGCTACCAGGCGGGCTCGACGTTCAAACTGTTCACCATGCTCGCCGCGCTGGAGTCGGGCCGTACCCTCTCCACCGGTTTCGACGCGCCCGCCAAGCTGCCCACCCGGTACGCCGCCGAAGGGCCGGGCAGTTGTGACGGCCACTGGTGCCCGGTGAACGCCAACCCGGACTGGATGGACGGGTACCGGATGATGTGGGACGGCTTCGGCCGGTCGGTGAACACCTACTTCGTCTGGTTGGCCGAGCAGGTCGGCCAGGACAAGGTGGTCGAGATGGCGCAGCGGCTCGGCATCACCTTCCGCGCCGACTCGGACGCCACCTTCGCCAAGGACAACGCCGAGAACTGGGGTTCGTTCACCCTCGGCGTGGCGGCCACCACGCCCCTGGATCTGGCCAACGCGTACGCGACGGTGGCCGCCGAGGGCACCTACTGCACACCGGTGCCGGTGGTCTCGGTGACCGGCGCGGACGGTGCGAAGGTGCCGGTCGGGCAGCCCTCCTGCAAGCGGGTGCTCGACGCCGACGTCGCCCGCGCCGCGACCGACGCGGCGCGCTGCCCGGTGGGTCAGCAGTCGGCGTTCGGGCAGTGCAACGGCGGCACCGCCACCGGTGTGAACGACATCCTCGACGGCCGACCGGTCGCGGGTAAGACGGGCAGCTCGGAGCAGAACTCCACCGAGACGTTCGTCGGCTTCACCCCGCAGGTCGCGGTGGCCGGCATCGCCGCCAACCCGGACGACCCGGCCGACTCGGTGGGCTCGGCGGTGCAGACCAAGGTGATCGACGCGGTCGCCCGGGTCATCGCCACCGCGGTGAAGGGCCAGCCGGAGAAGGCGTTCGTCGCACCGAGCCACGAGCTGGCCGGTGACCCGCACCGCCCGGTGGAGCGCCCAACGGTGCCGAACCGGCAGCAGGACCCCACCACCGACGACCCCCGCTCACCCCTGCAGCGCTGGCTCGACCGCCGAGGCTGACCCCGCCCCGGGTGGGGTCAGCGTTCCCGGCGGCGGGGGCGGTAGCTGGCCACCGTGGCGGGGAGGCCGCGGCGGATGATTCCGGCCCAGTCGGTGTCGCCGCGCAGCACCGCCGCGGCGGTCTTGCGAGCCTGCTCGGCGGTGAAGTGCGGTGGCAGCATCAGCTCGGCCGGGTCGACCAGGGCGTTGATCACCACCGGTCGGTCGGCGGTGAGCGCCCGGTCCCAGACGTCCCGCACCTGCTCCGGCGAGTCGATCAACTCGCCGCGCAGCCCGAGCACCTCCGCCCACTGGTGGTAGGCGATGTCCGGCAACTGCTGACTGTCCGGGAACATCGGCGTCCCCTCGGTGGAGCGCTGTTCCCAGCTGACGAACGCCAGATCCCGGTTGTTGAGCACCAGCACCACGAAGCGCGGGTCGGCCCAGCCGCGCCAGTACTTCGCCACGGTGATCAGCTCGTTGACGCCGTTCATCTGCATGGCACCGTCGCCGATCAACGCGACCAGCGGCCGGTCCGGGTGGGCGAACTTGGCGCTCAGCGCGTACGGCATGGCCCCGCCCATGGACAGCAGCGTGCCGGAGAGGCTGGCCAGCATCCCGGGGCGCACCTGGATGTGCCGGGCGTACCAGGCGGTGGTGGTGCCGCAGTCGACCGCGAGCAGCACGTCGTCGGGCAGCCGCTCGTTCAGGGTGTGGAAGAGCAACTGCGGGTTCACCGGGTCGGCGTTCTGCTCGGCCAGGTCGCGTTGCACCTGGCGCCACGCCGAGGTGGTCTCGGTGACCTCCGCCCGCCAGGCGGTCGGCCCGGGGCCGGGGCCCAGCTCGTTGAGCAACGCCCGCAGAGTGGGGCGGGCGTCGCCGGTCAGGTTCACCTCGGTCGGGTACCGCAGCCCGAGCTGCGTGCCGTCCAGGTCGATCTGCACCGCGCGGGCCTGCCCTGGCGGCGGGTAGAACTCCGAGTACGGCATGTTGCTGCCCACGATCAGCAGCCGGTCGCAGCCGCTCATCAGCTGCCAGCTGGGTCGGGTGCCGAGCAGCCCGATCGCGCCGGTCACCCACGGCTCGCGGTGGTCGACGGCGGTGAAGCCGAGCAGCGCGGTGGCCACGCCGGCCCCGAGCCGATCGGCGATCTCGCGGACCTCGTCGCGCGCGCCGAGGGCACCCTGGCCGACCAGCATGGCCACCCGCTGCCCGCCGCGCAGCACCTCGGCCGCCCGGCGCACGTCCGCCTCCGGTGGCACCGTCGGCGTGCTGCTCGGCGCGTTGCTGGTCTGGTAGTAGCCGTGCGCGTGCGGCGGGTTCGGGACGGCCGGCTCGTCCTGGATGTCCAGGGGCAGGACCAGGGCGGTGACGGTACGCCGGGCCAACGCCGTCCGGCAGGCCCGGTCGACGAGGTGTCGGACCTGCGCCGGATTGTCGAGCTGGGCCAGGAACGCCGCGGCCACGTCCTTGTAGAGGGCGAGCAGGTCCACCTCCTGGTAGTAGCCGCCGCCCTCGGCGGTGGTCGCGGTGTGCCCGACCAGGGCGACCACCGGCTGGTGGTCGAGTTTGGCGTCGTACAGGCCGTTGAGCAGGTGGATCGCGCCCGGTCCGCTGGTCACCAGCGCGCAGCCCAGCGGGCCGCCGCCGTACTTGACGTGCGCGGAGGCGGCGAAGCCGGCGGTCTCCTCGTGGCGGACCTGGATGAACTGGGCCCGCCCGTTGGTGCGTTGCAGCGCGGAGGTCATGCCGTTGATGCCGTCGCCGGGATAGCCGAAGTAGCGGTGTACGCCCCAGCTGAACAGCCGCGACACGATGTGGTCCGCGACGGTCGGTCGCCGGGGCAGCGCGCCCGCTTCGCCCGGTGCCGTGTGGTCTGCGCTCACCTGGCTGGTCCTTCCCGTCGAGTCCGATGCTCCGCCGGTCATTCCCCTTCTTCTTCGGGCAAAACGCCCCGTCGAACGGGTGTCGAAGCGCGATACCCGGCGTCCGGCAGAATCGTCCGGTGCCCGTACACCAGATCACCGACCCTGACGACGACCGGATCGCCGACTACCGGGCGCTCACCGACGTCGAGCTGCGCACCCGCTGGGAGCCACCGCACGGCCTGTTCATCGCCGAGGGGGAGCTGGTGCTGCGCCGGGCGCTACGCGCGGGCTACCCGGCCCGGTCGTACCTGGTCGACGCCAAGCGGGTCGACCAACTCGCCGACCTGGACACCGGCGACGCGCCGGTGTACGCCGCGACACAGGACGTGCTGCAACGGGCCACCGGCTTCCACGTACACCGGGGGGTGCTGGCGTCGTTCCACCGCCGGCCACTGCCGACGGCCGCCGAGGTGCTCGCCGCCGCGCGCCGGGTCGTGCTGCTGGAGGACGTGAACAACCACACCAACCTCGGGGCGGTCTTCCGGGGGGCCGCCGCGCTCGGCATCGACGCGGTGCTGCTCTCGCCGTCCTGCGCCGACCCGCTGTACCGGCGCAGCGTCCGGGTCAGCATGGGTGAGGTCTTCGCGATGCCGTACGCGAAGCTCGACCGCTGGCCCGGGGGCCTGGACCAGGTACGGGAGGCCGGCTTCACGGTGCTCGCCATGACGCCCGCGCCGGACGCCGTGCCGATCCAGCGGTTGACCCCGGCGCAGCGCGAGCGGGCGGCGCTGCTGCTCGGAGCCGAGGGGCCCGGCCTCACCGCGGCGGCCCAGGCCGCCAGCGACGTGCGGGTGGTCGTTCCGATGCGGCGTGGCGTCGACTCGTTGAACGTCGCGGCCGCGGCGGCGGTGGCGTTCTGGGAGCTGGGCCGCGACGATCCGCCGTTCGGCGGCGAGTAGACAGCTTCAGCTTGCATGGCCATGCGTTCTATTGCATAATTTTCCCCGTGTCCAAGGTTCTCACCTCCCTGCCCACCGGCGAACGTGTCGGCATCGCCTTCTCCGGCGGCCTCGACACCTCGGTCGCGGTCGCGTGGATGCGCGACAAGGGCGCCATCCCCTGCGCCTACACCGCCGACATCGGCCAGTACGACGAGCCCGACATCGCGTCGGTGCCCGGTCGTGCGCTCAGCTACGGCGCCGAACTCGGCCGCCTGGTCGACTGCCGCGCCGCCCTGGTCGAGGAGGGCCTGGCCGCGCTGACCTGCGGCGCCTTCCACATCCGCACCGGCGGCCGGGCCTACTTCAACACCACCCCGCTGGGCCGCGCCGTCACCGGCACCCTGCTGGTGCGGGCGATGGTCGCCGACGACGTCCAGATCTGGGGCGACGGCTCGACCTTCAAGGGCAACGACATCGAGCGGTTCTACCGGTACGGCCTGCTGGCCAACCCGATGCTGCGCATCTACAAGCCGTGGCTCGACACCGCCTTCGTCACCGAGTTGGGTGGGCGTAAGGAGATGTCGGAGTGGCTGCTCGAACGCGGCCTGCCCTACCGGGACAGCACCGAGAAGGCGTACTCCACCGACGCCAACATCTGGGGCGCCACGCACGAGGCGAAGACCCTGGAGCACCTCGACACCGGCATCGAGACGGTCAACCCGATCATGGGCGTCCGCTTCTGGGACCCGTCGGTGGAGATCCCGACCGAGGACGTCACCGTCGGCTTCGACCAGGGCCGCCCGGTCACCATCAACGGCAAGGAGTTCGGCAGCGCCGTCGACCTGGTGCTGGAGGCCAACGCCATCGGCGGCCGGCACGGCCTCGGCATGTCGGACCAGATCGAGAACCGGATCATCGAGGCCAAGAGCCGGGGCATCTACGAGGCGCCCGGCATGGCGCTGCTGCACTACGCGTACGAGCGGCTGGTCAACGCCATCCACAACGAGGACACCCTGGCGAACTACCACAACGAGGGTCGCCGCCTCGGTCGGCTGATGTACGAGGGTCGCTGGCTGGACCCGCAGGCCCTGATGCTGCGCGAGTCGTTGCAGCGGTGGGTCGGCACGGCGATCACCGGCGAGGTGACGTTGCGGCTACGTCGGGGCGAGGACTACTCGATCCTGGACACCACCGGACCGTCGTTCAGCTACCACCCGGACAAGCTGTCGATGGAGCGTACCGAGGACTCGGCGTTCGGCCCGTCGGACCGGATCGGCCAGCTCACCATGCGCAACCTGGACATCGCCGACTCGCGATCGAAGCTGGAGCAGTACGCCTCCCTCGGTCTGGTCGGCGGCGGCAACCCGCAGCGCATGATCGGCGCTGCGCAGGCCGCCTCGACCGGGCTGATCGGCGCGATGCCCGAGGGTGGGGCGGAAGCCATCGCCTCCCGGGGCGTCGCCTCGGCGGAGGACGAGGCACTCGACCGCGCCGCGATGGAGTTCGGCGTCGACTGAGCCCCGCCGCCGGCGGCAAGTCGAGTTCCGGCGTCACGGACGGTAGCGTGTCGGCCGTGTTCCCTACCGTCCGTGAGGTCCTTGCCCTGGACCCGGTCCGCCACGGCGCGCCGCGCGTGGTCGCCGGGGACGACGGGCTGGACCGGCCCGTCCGCTGGGTGCACGTCGCCGAGGTGCCGGACATCGCCACCCTGCTCGGCGGCGGCGAGCTGGTGCTCACCACCGGCATCGGACTGCCCGCCGACGACGCCGGGTTGCGCGCGTTCATCGGCGACCTCGCCGACGTCGGGGTCTCCGGGCTCGTCGTCGAGCTGGGCCGCCGGTACGTCAGCGGGGTGCCCCGGGTGATGGCCGCAGCCGCCGAGCGGCGCGGGCTGCCCCTGGTGGAGCTGCGCCGGGCCACCCCGTTCGTCCGGATCACCGAGGCGGTGCACGCGCTGATCGTCGACGCGCAGCTCACCGAGCTGCGCGCCACCGAGGAAATCCACCAACGGTTCAACGACCTCTCCGTCGAGGGCGCCGACGCCGCCGAGGTGATCCGACAGGCCGCCGAGTTGTCCGGTTGCCCGGTCGTACTGGAGAACCTGTCCCGGCAGGTGCTCGGGTACGACCCGGCGGGCGAGAGCGCCGAACTGCTGCTCGACGGCTGGGAGCAGCACTCCCGGCGGATCCGTCCGGCCGGGCGGACCGCGTACGACCCGGACAGCGGCTGGCTGGTGACCACCGTCGGCGCCCGTGGGCAGGACTGGGGTCGGCTGCTGCTGCGCTGGCCGGCCAGCGGGGACGTGCCCAGCGCCCAGGCCGTCGAACCGACAGTCGGCCCGCCCACCCGGCTCACCATTCTGATCGAGCGCGCCGCGTCCACCCTCGCGTTGGGCCGGCTGATCCGCCGCGACGCCGAGGGCCTGGAACGGCAGATCCACCGCACCCTGCTCACCGCGCTGCTCGACCACTCCCGCCCGGTGGACGAGGTGGGGCTGCGGGCCAAGGCGCTCGGCGTGCTGCTCGACCGGCGACACCTGGTCGGCGTGATGGTCCGGCACCGCGCCGACGACCCCGCCGGGGAGGTCGGCCCCGAGGCCGCCCAGGCCCGGCTCCGGGATCTCGCCGAGGCGGTCGGCCAGGCCCTGCGAGAGGCGAAGCTGACCGCGCTGACCAGCGCCGTCGACGACAACTCGGTGGGCGCGCTGCTGGCCCTACCGGACCCGGCCGCCGAGGACCGCGCGCTGTCCGCGTTCGCCAGCGCCCTTCGTCGGGTACGCCTCGACGCCGGCACCGGACGGCCGGGAACCGGTGTCGAACCGGCTCGGGCCGCTTCGGGCACTGACGGGTCCCGCACCGCGTCCGATGCTTCCCGCGCGGCGGCCGGTGCCGATCCGTCCCGCGCGGGGTTCGGGGTCGATCAGTCCCGGATGGGCTTCGGAGGTGAGGCCGCTCGGGCGGGCGTTGAGGGTGGCCGGGGCGCCGGCCCGGGTGGCGTGATCGTGGCCGCCGGGTCCGGGGTGAGCACCCTGCGGGAGGCCCGGCGGTCGCTGGTCGAGGCGCGGCAGATCGCTGAGGCGGCCCGGCGGGACCGGCGTGACCTGCCGATCTTCCGGCTGCCGCACGTCGGTCTGGCCGGGCTGCTGCATCTGTTGCGCGACGAGCCGCGCCTACAGACGTTCGTGGAGCGCGAACTCGGGGCGCTGCTGGAGTACGACGCCCGGCATCCCCGGGAACGGCTGCTCGACACCCTGCGCGCCTACCTGGAGCAGGGGCGCAACAAATCCGCCGGCGCGGCTGCCGCGCACCTGTCCCGACCGGCCTTCTACGAACGCCTGGCCCGCATCGCCCGCATCCTCGACGTCGACCTGGATTCGGTGGAGGCCAGCCTGTCCCTCCACGTAGCCCTACTGGCCCTAGAAGCAGTCCGAAC
>NZ_QGSZ01000263.1 GCF_003857055.1 Micromonospora inaquosa
CATCGCCTACCGTTTGCGCTGGTCAAACTGGCGACGCCGACACCAAGCATGCGCCAAACGAGCCCACTACGCCCGCCGCCTCAACCTCGAATTCCCACCATGATCACGAATGGCGGCTGTCGTACTAGTGCCGGTAGGCCCTTTCGCGAGCGCCAGGACCAACGCCGGTGGCCCCGGTGCGGGACGGTCGGGCGGGCCGGGCCGCTCTGCGGTGCGGGCGGTCGGCGTCGCCCGGCCCCGTTCCGGTGCCCGGCCTCCGGAGGTGCCCTGGGCGCCGCTGCGGGACACCGTCGCTGGCGTGGGCGTCGACGGTGCCGGCGACAGTGGCGAGGCGACGCGGGCAGCCGGCGAAGCCGGGGTCGACGGCGCGGGTGTGGCCTGGGGCGATGACGACGGGGCTCGGGTCGGCCGACTCGACGCGGTGGTGACGGGCTTGGTCGACAGTGTCGGCACCGTAACGGCCGACGGCAGGGGCAGCGGGTTCGTCGACGGTAGTGGCAGAGGTACGACCGCGGTCGGCAACGGCAGCGGGACATCCAGCTGCACCTCGACGACATCGTCCACCGAAACCTCGATGGCCTCCGGTGAGGTGGTGACCTCCACCAGCGGGAGCCGCAACGGCGGCGGCGGGTCGGCGTGGGCGGGGTCGGCACCCAACGCCGCGCCGAGCGCCGCCGCCCCGAGCGCCACCGGGGGGAGGCTGTGCCTCAGCCGCATGCCGTTCCCTGCATGTGCGGGGTCTTGCCCCGGGGAACCGAGGGCTACACCTTCCGTCGATGTCCGCAGTGAGCAATGTGGACCCGCCGAGAGTGTTCACACCCGGGCCTCGGTGGGTGCCGGTGTGGCGTCGAGCGGCAGGTCACGCAGCCGGCGGATCGGCGTCGACAGGTAGATGATCGGGGACAGCACGGTGAGTGCCCCGAAGATCAGCAGGGTGGTGCGGGCACCGAGCGGCCCGGCCAGGATTCCGGCGAGCAGGCCACCCACCGGGATGGCGCCCCAGGAGACGAACTTGACCGTGGCGATCACCCGGGACAGCAGTTCCGGCGGGCTGGCGAGCATCCGGTACGTGCGGGTGGTCACGCTGAGCACCACTGTGGAACTGGCCAGAATGAGGTTCCCGACGACGAAGGCCAGGAATGCGGTGGTGCCGGTGCCCAGCGGGATGATGAGGGCGCCGACCACGCCGACGAAGGCCGCGATGATCAGGCCACGGGCGGTGCCGAAACGGTTGGTGAAGCGGGTCGTCAGCGCGGCGCCGACGAGCGTGCCGAGGCCGTCGGCGGCGATCAGCAGCCCGACCATGAACGGCGGTGCGTGCAGCTCGCGCACCAGGTAGAACGGGAAGAGGGCCAGCATCGCGCCGCTGACGAAGTTCGTCGCCGTGGCGTCCCACATGGCCGGCCCGATGATCGGGTGTCGGAGCACGAAGTGCCAGCCCTCCCGGATCATCGTGACCATCGGTGGCCGCTCGGTCGGTCGCTGCACCCGCCGGGCCGGCAGGGTGCGCAGCAGCACTGCGGAGAGCAGATAGCTGACGGCGTCCACGAGGAGCGTCGGCACCGCACCCAGCACCTGCACCGCGAGACCGCCCAGGGACGGCCCGCCCAGCGCGGTGGCGGCATGCGTACCGGAGGTGAGGCTGTTGCGGGCCTGCAACTGCGCGGCCGGCACGATCTCCGGTAGGAAGGTCTGGTTCGCCACGTCGAACAGCACGTTGGCGAAGCTCACCACCAGGGCGACCGCGATCAGTTGGGCCACCGTCAGCAGGTCGAACCACCAGGCCAGCGGGACCGACGCGATGGCCAGGGCCCGCACCAGGTCCAGGCCGACCTGCATGCCGCGCAGCGGCACGCGCTGCACGATCACTCCCGCCGGCAGGCTGATCAGCAGGTACGCCAGGTAGCTCGCCGCCGTGATCAGGCCCATCTCGAAGGCCGACGCGCCGAGCACGGTCAGCGCGGTCAGTGGTAGGGCCAGCGTGCCGACCGCCGACCCGAGGTGACTTGTCGTGCCGGCGACCCACCACCGCCAGAAAGCAGTAAGTCCCATAATGGAACTCACTATAGGTGTGCCTGGAGAAAGGCGTCGACCCCGCCGCCGCGGGCTCGGCCGACCACGTCGGTCACCAGCCAGTCGGACCGGACGTTTCACCTTCGCGGAACGGGTATCCAGGCGTACCAGTGCGACCGACGGTGAACAGGTTCACGGAGTGAGGGGGCACCTGTCATGCCTGATCCACAGCCCACCATCGTGCTCGTGCACGGCGCGTTCGCCGAGTCGGCGAGCTGGAACGGAGTGCTCGAGCGGCTGGGCGCCGCGTACAACTCCGTGGCCGTCGCGAACCCGCTGCGCAGCGTCGCAGGCGACGCCGCGTACGTGCGGGATGTCGTCCGTGGGATCGGCGGACCGGTCGTCCTCGTCGGTCACTCGTACGGCGGCATGGTGATCACGCAGGCCGCAGACGGCGACACCTCGGTGCGGGCCCTCGTGTACGTCAACGCCTTCGCCCCGGACACCGGTGAGTCGGCGTTGATGCTGTCGGCGAAGTTCCCCGGCAGCACCCTCGCCGACACGCTGGTGCAGTACCCGGTGTCGACCGGTGGCAACGAGGTGGCGATCGGCCAGGACCAGTACCACGCGCAGTTCTGCGCGGACGTGTCGAACAACATGGCCGCGCTGATGGCCCGGACCCAGCGACCGATCACCGAAGAGGGCCTGGGCGGCAAGCTCATCGGCGACCCCGCCTGGCGATCGCTGCCGAGCTGGTTCGTGTTCGGGGACGCCGACAAGAACATCCCGGTCGACGCACACCGGTTCATGGCCGAGCGGGCCAACCCCCGGGGGCAACGCGAGATCGTCGGTGGATCGCACGCGATGGCGGTGGCCCAACCGAGCGAGGTCGCCGAGACGATCATCGAGGCGGTTCGGGGCGTGAGCTGACGGTCCGGACGGGCGGCTGACGGTGGGCCGACGACGAGCGGTCGCCGGCCCACCCGGATTGCTGTCTAGCGGACCCGCAGCTGCTGATGGACCGCTGCGGTGGGGGCGTGCACCGGGTCACCGGAGTAGGCGACGTGCACCGGGTACGTCCCAGCGGAGAGCCCGTCGGTCGGCAGCTCGACGACGACCGCGCCGCCGTGGAGCGCAACGACCTGGGTCGCGCCGGCGAAGGTGACGGCGACTTCGCCGGTCACCTGCGAAGCCTTCGGGTGCGCACGCTGTGCCCGCACGTCGACGGTCAGGGTGAACGTGTCACCGTGGACGACCGAGGCAGGCGCGGCCTTCGCCTTCACCACGACCCGTGCCGGGCCCGGTGGCGTCAGGGTGACCTGGGCGGACCGTGACTTGGTCGGATCGACCACCGACGTCGCCACGACGGTGAGCGACGACGCGGTCTCCGCGGCGGCGACCGAGAGCAGACCCGCCGCGGAGATGGTGGTGTCCGGGGAGGTCGCTCCCTGGACCGACCACGTCACCGCCGGGCTCACCCCCTCGTTGGTCGTCACCTGGGAGGTGAACTGCCTGGCCCAGTTCCAGCCCTTCGTCAGGTTCACCGTCGTGGGCGTCACCGACACGGAGTCGACCCCCGACCACAGGTGATCCCGGGCGAAGATGGTGAACAGTTGGCCGGCCGTCATCCCGTCGTGCGCGCCGGGGACCTGGGTCGTCGCGGCTGCGTAGCCCCGGGCCCGGAAGTTGTCCGCGATGGCGTTCTGGGCGTTGAGGTTGCCCTCGAAGACGCCGTTGCCGAGGAAGACGGAGAGCTCATCGTCCCCGACCGCGTTCGCGATGGTGTCGTAGTCCTGGGTGGTGAGGGACGGGTTGCCGGAGAAGTGTCCGTAGAACGCGAAGGTGGTCGGGTAGTTCTTGATGACGACGCCGCCCGTCATCCCGCCGTACGAGAACCCGGCGTAGGCGCGCCCGGAGCGCTCGGTCGAGACGTTGTAGCCGCCCTCGATGAGGGGAAGGATCGTCTGGACCAGGTTGTTGGCCGCGTTGGTCTGGTTGTAGGAGGCGAAGCCGAGGCTGGTGCCCGTGAAGTGGTTGCCCATGGTGACGACCACCGTGGGTTCGATCTCGCCCTTGGCGATCATGTTGTCCAGGATGTTCGGGACGTTCGCGGGGACCATGAAGTCGGTCTCGTCGCCGAAGATGCCGTGGGCGAGATACGCGACCTTGTACGGCTGCGCGCGGTTGGCGTCGTAGTTGGCCGGGAGGTAGACGCCGAGGTAGTGGCCGCTGTCGCCCAGGATGGTGGTGTACGGGATGTACTGGACCGTTCCCCGCTTCGCGCGGTCGGCCACCGGCACCTCGTAGTCCGCACGCTCCTTCAGCACCGGGTCGTTCTGCTTCTCGGCGTACGGCACGTACACGGCATCGAGGACGTCGTTGTTCCTGACCCGGAACGAGGACTCGCCCGGCGGCCGAGGGTTTGTCGAGGCGGGATCCCAGATGCGCTTGTTCTCCCAGCCCTGCGTCGGGTCCCAGACCCGGTACCAGTAGCTGAGACCTCCGGCGTGCAGCGGAACGGAGACCGACCAGTTGCCCTTCGGGTCCCTGGTCATGTCCCGGAGGAACTCGGTGCCTCCGGCGTGGTAGCGCCCCGGCTGCCACTCTTCCGGCTGATAGCGCGTGGTGCCGGTGTTGACGTCGAGCAGCGTCAGGTCTCCGGCAAGGCGTACCTGGGTGGCGTGGGGATTGCGGTAGACGAACGTGACGGTGTAGCCGGTGGGTGAGTTGCGGTCCGCCTTGACGGTCGCGCCCTGAGCGATCGTGGGCCTGCCGGCGGCGGCAGCTGGCGCGGGGACGACGGCCCCCGCCCCGAGTGCCGTGAACGCGAGAATCGAGATCGCAAGCCGGAGCCTGCGTCTCCCGGTCGTTTCCCTCATGCGCGGAGACTCCTCTGTGGTCGCTCGTCGCGGTCTGGCTCGGGCACTGGCAGTCGAGGGCTTCGATGGGACGCTAAATCGAATTAGCATCCGGAAGTGTGGCCGGATACGTCGTTCGATGTCAAGGGTGCCCAGCGTCGGGGCCGGCCGGCGCCCGGTCACCGGGTCGATGGGCGCGGCGCCGGCAGCCTGCGGATTCACCCAACTGGCGGCTGCTCGGGTGGCAAGGTGACCTTCATGAACCGCAAGCACGTCGAGGACTGGCTCGCCGCCTACGAGCAGGTCTGGCGGACGCCGGGTACGGACGCCCTGGTCACGATCTTCACCGCGGACGCGAGCTACCAGCAGGGGCCGTACTGGACGCCCGTCGTCGGCCTGCCGGCCATCGCCGGGATATGGGAGAAGCAGCGCAAGGGTCCCGACGAGGTGTTCCAGATGACCACCGACATCATCGCGGTCGATGGCGACACCGCCGTGTCGCGCCAGGAGGTCCGCTACGGCGACCCGGTCGAGCAGGAGTACCGCGATCTGTGGGTCATGCGGTTCGCCGACGACGGGCGGTGTCGGTCATTCGAGGAGTGGCCGTTCTGGCCGGGACAGCAGCCCGCCGAGCCTTCGGACGGATCGTGACCGGGGAGCCCGCCGAGCTGACCTCACCGAGGTCAGACGGCCATCAGCCAGCATCGGCCCGTCGCGCCGGGGCGCATGGTTCCGTCTGGTGGTGTGCCCCGTCACGGATGTGGGCATGGTCAGGACGTTGGGGTGCAGCGAGGTCGCTGCTACAGTCAAGATTGTTGCGGCCGCAAATTTATCAGCGGCAACTACTTTGTGAAGGATGCTTCCGATGACCAAGCTCTCTGTCATCTACTACTCGTCCACCGGCACCCTGCACGCCATGGCCAAGCGTCTCGCCGAGGCTGGCGAGAAGGCCGGCGCCGAGGTGCGACTGCGTCAGGTCCCGGAGCTCGCCCCGGCCGAGGCCATCGCCTCCAACGCGGCCTGGAGCCAGCACTTCGACTCCACCAAGAACGAGCCGAAGGCGACCGCCGACGACGTCGTCTGGGCAGACGCGGTGCTGTTCGGCACGCCCACCCGTTACGGCAACGTGGCCAGCCAGCTCAAGCAGTTCCTCGACACCCTCGGCCCGCAGTGGGCGCAGGGGCTGCTCGTCGACAAGGTGTATGCCGGCTTCACCGCCTCCATGACCGCCCACGGCGGCCAGGAGTCGACTCTTCTCGCGCTCTACAACACCGTCCACCACTTCGGCGGTCTGGTCGTCGCACCTGGCTACACCGACCCGTTGAAGTTCGTCGACGGCAACCCGTACGGCGTCTCGCACGTCACCGGCGGCAACAACGACGCTCCGCTGGGCGACGCCCAGTTCGCTGCCCTCGACCACATGGCTCAGCGGGTCGTCAAGATCGCCGGGAAGCTCAACGCCTGAGCGCGCTGCCGCCGAGCCGGACGCACGCCTCGACGTGCGCGCAGAGCTGGGCGAGGGCCGGCCTCCCGCGAAGGGGGCCGGCCCTCGGCGCCCTCACACCACGACCGCGGCCATCGCCGCATGGGGTCGGTGCTGGTCGTCGCCGGGTCGGGGTAGGCGTTCGACCTCCCGGAAACCGGCGCGGGTGAGTCGCTCCGAGAACTCGTCGAGCGGCCACCGGTAGGCGGTCACGACCTTGTGGTCGAAGGCGCCGACCTCGTCGGCGGTGAAGGTGCCCAGCACCAACCGTCCCGCCGGGGCCAACACCCGCCGGAACTCCTTGAGTACGCCGTCGAGCTCCGGCGGCGGCAGGTGGATCAACGAGTACCAGGCCAGGATGCCGTCGATGGAGCCGTCGGCGACGTCGAGGTGGGTCAGCGACCCGAGCTGGAAGTCGACGTCCGGGTGGGATGCGCGCGCATGCGCGATGAACTCGGGGACCAGGTCGATGCCGGCCGCGTCGACGCCCAGCGCTCGAAGGTAGCCGGTGATGTGGCCGGGTCCGCAGCCCAGATCGAGGACCGGGCCCGCTCGACCCGTCAGGTGGCGCTCGATGAAGGCGAGGTCGTCCGGGTGTACCTGCTCACTGGTGCCGAACATGCTGATGTAGAGCTCCGCGACGGACGTGTAAGCCTGCCGCACCGTGTCCGTTTCCATCGCGGCACTATACGGGTCCCCAAGCCTTGCTTAACTCGCCTACCGTGACGTCCATGACACGTCGAGCCGCGCTGGCCGGCATTTCTGCGGGCCTTCTCCTGCTGGTTTGCTGGATGGGCACGCGGACGGAGGACGAACCCGAACCTCGAACTGCCCCCCGGACGACCGCCAGCGCTGATGTGGCCAGCGCTGATGCTTCCACGACCGCCGAGGCGATCGGTCTGCTGCGGGCGGGCACGGCGTTCGTCAATCAGACGAGTTATCGCAGCGACGTCGATATCGCCAGTCAGATCGCGTCACTGTCGCACACCGACACCGTCAACAAGCGGATGCACACGACGATCACGGCACCGGGTGGAACGATCGAGATCCGGATGATCGACGATGACGTCTACCTGAACCCCGGCCAGCTCCTTCAGGGCGTGGGCGACGAATGGCTGGTCCTCGACCCGGCTCGGGTGCCGTCGGACTTCGCTCTGAGCTTCGCGCCGGGCAAGAACGACTCCGGCGGCTCGGCTCGCCTCATCGCCGCGATCGTCACCGCCCGTGCGGACGGCGGTCAGATCACCGGGACGATCGACGTGACCCGGATCGGCGCCGGTAACGGGATCAGTTTCCGGCCCGGTCCCGGTGGTGTTTTCCCGGACAGCGCACGAAGCCACGCGTTCCGGGCAACGCTGGACGCCGAGGGTCGGCTGGTCAGCTTCCTGTTGCCGGAGGCCAGCGGGTTGCCCAACGCGTCCCTGCGCTACAGCGACTTCGGCACGACAGTCACTGTCGTACGGCCGTCCGGCGCCGTCGTCGCCCCTGATGCCGTCTATCCCCAGCTCGGCATGGGTGGGGGCCGGTAGCGGCGTCAGGTACTTGCGCCCTCTGGCTAATGGGGTTAGCCTCTAGCTAATCGCATTAGCCAGTCTTGGAGGCGTCATGACCGAATACCTGGGCATTGCCGGCAACACCATCGCCTACGAGGTGACCGGGCAGGGGCCACTTGTCGTTCTGGCGCACGGCATGGGCGACAGCCGGCACTCCTACCGGTTCGTCGCACCCGCTCTGGCCGCGGCCGGGTACCGGGTCGCCAACGTCGACATTCGCGGCTGCGGCGACTCCAGCCTCGGCTGGGACGACTACAGCCGCACCGACATCGCCGGCGATCTCGTTGCCGTCGTCCGCCACCTCGGTGGCCCGGCCGTGATCATCGGCCAGTCGATCAGCGGCGGCGCCGCGACCATCGCGGCGGCCACCGCGCCCGAACTGATCACCGGCGTCATCGAGTTGGCGCCGTTCACCCGCGCACAGTCCGTCGACCTTGCCGGGTTGGTGCGGGTGAAGCGCTTCCGGGCCGGCTACCTCCAACTGGCGCAGGTGCTCCTGCGGGGCAGCCTGGCGAACTGGCGCAAGTACCTCAACGTGGCGGTCCCGACCAAGCCCGCCGACTGGGACAGCGAGCTGGCACGCATCGAGGCCAAGATGAGTGAGCCCGGCCGGATGAAGGTCCTCCAGGCCATGGCCAAGACCAGCGCGGGCGACGCCGGTCGGCAACTGCCCAACGTCACCTGCCCGGTCCTGGTGATCCAGGGGAGCGTCGACCCCGACTGGGCCGACCCACGGGCCGAGGGCGAGCGCATCATCGCCGACCTGCCGCGAGGGCTCGGCGAGCTGGCTGTCATCGAGGGCGCGGGACACTACCCGCACGTTCAGACGCCCGACGAGGTCGTCGCCCTGGCCCTGCCCTTCCTCGCCCGGACGCTGATCAGTGCCTAAGGCTCGGCTCACCCCGGCGTCGGTCACCGAAGCCGCAGCCGCGCTGGTCGACGAGGTCGGCTTCGACAACCTCAGCATGGGCCTGCTCGCCGAACGGCTCGGGATCAAGACCCCCTCGCTCTACAAACACGTCAGCAGCCAGGCCGACCTGGCGCACCGGATCGCCATCCTGGCCATGACCGAGGCCGGCGCTGCCATCCGCGACGCCATTCAGGGGCGGTCCGGCAGTGCTGCCCTCGCCGCGGGCGCGCAGGCGATGCGGACGTACGTGCGGGAACACCCCGGCCGGTACGCGGCGGCGAACGCCACTCGCGCGACCGGCCCCGACGACCCGTTCATTCCGGCAAGCGAGCGGGTGCTCGCCTCCTGGGCGGCCATGCTGAGCGGGTACGGGCTGGACCCCGCTCAGGAGATTCACGCCATGCGGACGCTGCGCAGTGTCGTGCACGGGTTCGCGACCCTGGAGGCGGCCAGCGGGTTCCAGATCGACGCGTCCGTCGACGAGAGCTTCACCTGGTTGGTCGACTTCATGGATCAGGGCCTCCGCGCCTGCGCCACCATCGGCAGCGCCGTCACCCGCTGACGCCGGTTCGCGTTGTTCGCGATCGACGGGTCGGCGGAGTCGGTGCCCAGCCCGATGTGCGGGTGGACGACCGGCCCGGCCGCGCGTCGCCTGATCGGGTTGCCGTCGTGCGAGGATTTCCGGCGTGGCAGAAACCGCAGCGACGCTCGGCGAGATCCGCGCGCGCATCGACGAACTGGACGGGAACCTGGTTGGTCTGCTCGCCCGGCGCGAGGCGCTGGTCCGGCAGGCCGCCCCGCTCAAGAGCGACGGTCAGGCGGTCCGTGCGCCGGAGCGGGTGGCGCAGGTGGTGGCCCGGGTCCGCGCGCTGGCCAGCGAGGCCGGCGCCGACCCGGACCTGATCGAACGGATCTACCGGGGCATGATCCAGGCCTTCATCGAGATGGAGACCGACGAGCACCACCGAATCAGCGGCGGGTCGGCACCGAGAACGCGGTGATCGGCCGGGATACGCGGGTTCAGGTCGCGGAGCGGTCCACACCGTCCGGGCTCGCCACGGACGGCGGAGCGTAGCCGAGCTCGTACGAGATCTTGTTGGCGGTCTCCAGGAGCAGCGGAAGGTTGCTCTTCAGCTGGTCGAGGCTTGCGATGACCTCGATCGCCGTGATCGAGGCGGCGGCGATGACCTGCCCCCGCGAATCCCTGATCGGCGCGGCCACGCACATCACGTAGGCGTCGTGCTCGCCGTTGTCCATGGCCCAGCCGCATACCTGGATGCGGGCAAGTTCGGCTTCCAGCGCGTCGTGGTCGGTGAAGGTGGTGTCGGTGAATCTCTCGAAGACGACGTGGGAGAGCAGGCGGTCGCGTTCCTGCCGGGGCAGGTAGGCCAGGATCGTCTTGCCGACGGCACTCGCGTAGATCGACACCGCGCGTCCCACCCGAGACGGCAGCTTGACGGCGTCGAACGCCGGGCTGTCCACCTTGTCGATATAGATGATCTCGTCGCCGGTCAGTTGCGCCAGGTGTACGGTGTGGCCGGTCTCGCGTTGCAGCGCACGGAGGTGTGCGGCCGCGGGCTGGCGGAGGTCCATCGAGCCGAGCGCGAGCTCGGACAGTTCGATCAGGCCGCTGCCGAGCACGTAGGTGCCCGCGCCGGTCCGGCGGACGAAGCGCGCGGACTCCAGTGTCTGCAGGATGCGCAGGGCTGTGGACTTGTGGACGCCGAGCACGTCCGCAGCCTCGGTAAGGGACAGCGGGTGCTCCGCGGATCGACGGATGAGGTCGATCGCGCGGCGAATCGATTGCGCCAAGGCTGTGTCTCCCCTCGCGCGACGGGCAGCGCCGTCGCTCTCATTGCACATTGTGCAATATAGATGACGCGATGCGCAATCGCCACTTGACACCGTTGCACATGGCGCTACGATCGTTGCAATTTCATCCGCTCGACGCCAACTCGTAACAGTGGAGTAACGATGGGTAATCAGCGCTCTCACTTCGGCATCGCCAGGGCGACATGTGCCCTCGGCTTGGTTGCCGCTCTCTTGACCGGTTGCGGCTCGGACGGCGACTCCGGCGACGGCGTCACCAAACTGACCTTCGCCGCCTCGACCTTCGGTGACCCGGGCCGCGGGCCCCTGTTGACGAAGTGGCTCGATGAGTTCAATCAGAGCCAGACCAAGGTTCAGGTCTCCGCCGCCGCGGTGCCGTACCCGACCTTCGGCCAGACCGTGCTCACCCAGATGGGCAGCGGCAAGGGCCCCGACCTGGTCCGCTTCGACATGCCCGAGTTCGAGGCGGCCTCGGACGCCGGCCTGGTCGCACCGCTGGACAAGGTGATCGACGCCAGCAAGTACGACCTGCTCAAGCAGCCGGACCAGTTCATGGTCCACGACGGTGTCCGACACGGCGTCATCTTCGAAGCGTCGAACTACGCGATGTTCTACAACGCGGACCTGATCCCGACGCCGCCGACCACCTACGAGCAGTTCACCGCGACGGCCAAGTCGCTGACCAAGGGCGACGTCTTCGGTCTGGCGTTCCGGCAGACCGAGGCCGAAGAGGCCGGCGTCTGGCAGGACATCTTCAACTACGTCTACGGCTTCGGCGGCGCATGGTCCGACGGTAAGAACCTGACGATCAACTCGCCCGAGAACCTCAAGGGCCTGCAGGCGTTCAAGGACCTCTACGACGCGAACGTGATCCCGCGCGGAGCGGACGCGGCGACGTTCCGGCGGATGTTCGCCGAGGGCAAGGTCGGGATGGAGCTCAACAACGGCGGCTACGTGACCGCCACGCGCGGCCAGAACGCCAAGCTGAACTTCAGCGTCGCACCCATCCCGTTCCCGGTCCGCAAGCAGGGCGCGATCCTCGCACCAATCGTGATCAACGAGGCGAGCGAGGGCAAGGAGGAGGCGGGCACCTTCATCAAGTGGGCGCTGGAGCCGCAGAACCAGGTCAAGCTGCAGGAGATCCTCGGCGCGAGCAGCGTCGCCACCACCACGCAGCGCAGCGCGGAGACGCTCAAGCAGACCCCGTTCCTCACCGTCTTCGACGGGCTCACCGAGACCAGCCTGCCGCAGATCGTCTTGGGGTTCGAGGCCAAGACGCCGGACATCCGCAAGGTGGTCGTGCAGAACGTGGTCGCGGCACTGCAGGGCAAGGCCGACCTGAAGTCGGCCCTGGATCGCGCCCAGCAGCAGGCGACCGAACTGGTTCGCTGACCGCTCGACACGGCGACGCTGCCGGCGCGACGATCCGTGCGCCGGCAGCGTCCTTCCCCAGAAGGATCGAACCCGATGACTGTGGTCGAGCAGACCGGAGCACCGAAGACAACACCCCCAGGCCGGGCCCGGCGTCGGCCCAGCCCGCTGGGTAGCAAGTGGACGCCGTACCTGTTCCTGGCACCCGCCGCTCTGTTCATCCTCGTCTTCCAGGCGGTACCCCTCCTGCAGGAGGTGTACCTCAGCTTCACCAGGACGCGGCTGCTCAATCCCACCCGCAGCGAGTGGGTCGGGCTCGACAACTTCAACCGGATCTTCGGCGACCCCGAATTCCACCGCACCCTGCTGATCACCGTCATCTACGTGATCACCTGTGTCGTCGTCGCGATCGGTGCCGGGCTGGTCGTCGCGCTCCTGCTCAACAAGAAGTTCCGGGGCCGTGGCGTGGCGCGGGCGCTGGTGACCGTCCCCTGGGCCGCCCCCGGAATCGCGGTCGCGCTCATCGCCACCTGGATGCTCAACGCGCAGTACGGCATCGTGAACCGCTTCCTCGACGCCGTGGGGCTCGGTGTGCCCGGCGGTGCCATCCTGGACAGCCCGCGCTACGCGCTTCCGGCGGTGCTCGCGACGACCATCTGGCAGCTGTTCCCGTTCACCTCAGTGGTGCTGCTCTCCGCGCTGCAGTCTGTTCCGCAGGACCTCAACGAGGCCGCGACGGTGGACGGCGCCGGACGGTGGGCCACCTTCCGCGCGGTCACCTGGCAGGTCATCAAGCCGACAGTGGGTCTGTTGGCCCTGCTGATGACGATCTGGTCGCTGCGGCGATTCGAGCTGATCTGGCTGATGACCAAGGGTGGACCGGTCGGATCCACCGAGACGCTCGTCATCGACCTCTACTCGCAGGCGTTCGACTCGAAGGAACTCGGATCGGCGGCGGCCATCGGAATGGTCGGCGTCGTCATCTCGCTCATCGTCATCATCGGCAGCCGCCTCGTCGCCCGTGCCGTGGAGAAGGGGGACGTCCGATGAGGCGCTTCCGTTTCGGTGTCACCGCACGGATCATCGCCGTGCTCG
The DNA here is from genome assembly GCF_003857055.1 of Micromonospora inaquosa. GTDB lineage: Bacteria > Actinomycetota > Actinomycetes > Mycobacteriales > Micromonosporaceae > Micromonospora > Micromonospora inaquosa. The sequence goes on from NZ_QGSZ01000263.1 coordinate 13,114, forward strand.
TCGTGCTCGGTGTCGCGGTGTTCCCGCTGTACTGGATGTTCGTCACTGCGCTGTCCAGCAACAGCGACCTCTTCGCCGACCAGCCCCGGCTCACGCCGGACCTCGGCCAGTTCGGGGTCTTCGTGGACGCGCTGGCCGAGGGCAAGGCGGCCGGATGGCTGCTCAACAGCCTGATCATCGCCGTCGGCACCATGGTTGTCTCCGTCGGTCTGGGCATCCCGCTCGGCTACGCGCTGTCCCGGTTCTCGTTCTGGGGTAAGGCGGTGGTGACCGTCGTGCTGCTGTTCACGCAGATGCTTCCCGAGGCGCTCATGGTCGTCCCGCTGTTCGCGCTGTTCCGCCGCTTCGAACTGCTCGACTCGCTGACCGGTCTCGTCCTGGTGAACTCCGCCTTCGTCCTGCCGATCGTCGCGCTGATCCTCAAGGGCGCCATCGACGGCATCCCGAAGGAGTTGGAGGAGGCCGCGCGTGCCGACGGTGCCCGGCCCTTCACCACCCTGACCCGCATCAACGTGCCGCTCATCGCGCCGTCGATCGCGGCCACCGCGGTCATCGCCTTCTTCCACGCCTGGAACGAGTACGTGTTCGCGGTGACGTTCATCTTCAACCCCGACCTGCAACCTGCCTCCGTCGGCATCGCGAACTTCATCGGCGAGCTGGGAACACCGATCCAGACGGTGATGGCCGTCGCCTTCCTGTTCACACTGCCCGCCGTCGCCTTCTACCTGTTGGTCCAGAAGTACGTGGTGTCCGGCATGACCGCCGGTGCGGTGAAGGGTTGAGCCGAAAGATGAAGATCGTCGCTGTCGACACACTGGTCGTCGACTTCTACCGCACGAACCTCGTCATCGTGCGGGTGCACACCGACGAGGGGATCATCGGGCTCGGTGAGGCCACCCTGGAGGGCAAGGAACGCGCCGTCCAGGGTGCGATCGCCGAGCTGGCCGAGGCGGTGGTGGGCCTCGATCCCACCAGCATCTCGAAGATCCTGTACGAGACCGCGCGGGACTGGTACTGGCGTGGTGGTCCGGTCATCATGACCGCGTTGAGCTCGCTGGAGATGGCCCTGTGGGACATCTCGGCACGCGAGCTCGGCGTCCCGGTCTCCCGGCTGCTCGGCGGTGCGACCCGGGACCGGGTCCGCGCGTACGCGAATGGCTGGTTCTCCGGTGCCGTCACCCCGGAGGACTACGCGGCCGCCGCGCGCCGGACGGTGGAGTCCGGCTTCCGGGGCCTCAAGTGGGACCCGTTCGAGAACTACGACCTGACCATCACCACCGCGCAGTTGGACCGGGTGCTCGCCCAGATCGACGCCGTCCGGGGGGCGGTGGGCCGCGATGTCGAGCTGTTCGTCGAGGGGCACGGCCGCTTCGACGTCCGCCACGCCATCAAGGTCGCCAACGAGATCGCCCAGTTCGACCCGGTGTGGTTCGAGGAGCCGTGCCCACCGGACAACCTCGACGCGCTCGTCGACATCCGTCGCGCGTCGCCGGTGCCGATCGCGGCGGGGGAGCGGTGGTACGGCCGGCAGGGCTTCGCTCCGGCGCTGGCCCGCCAGGCCGTCGACTTCGTCCAGCCCGACGTGACGCACGCGGGCGGGATCGCCGAGCTGGCCTTCATCTCCACGCTCGCCGCGACCAGCTACGTGGGCTTCGCGCCGCACAACCCGAGCGGTCCACTCAGCACTGCCGCCACGCTGCAACTCGGGGCGACGCTGCCCAACTTCCGGTACCTGGAGATCATGGCGACCGACGTGCCGTGGCGTCCGGAGATCACCAACGAGCGGTTGGTGCTGACCGAGGACGGCGACATCCTCATCCCGACCGGAGTGGGCCTGGGCATCGAGGTTGATCTCGCCGCGGTCGAACAGCACCCGTTCACCCCGCACCCGCTGCGGATGTTCCAGGACGCCGTCTACGACATCCGTCCCCGCGACGAGCGGTCCTTCTTCAACCTGGAGAGCGACTCATGACGGTGCCACGGCCGCGAGGGCTGGCCGCAGGTGCGGACTGGGTCGGCACCGCCGCCGAGGCGTTGCCGGACGACTCCGACAGCGTCCTCATCGGCCGGATCTGGGATCCGGCCGGCGACGGCCCTTCGCCGGTGACCGTCCGCGACGGCGAGGTCATCGACATCAGCCACAGTTTCCCGACCGTCCGCGACATCTGCGAGCTGCCCGACCCCGCCGCGACGGTGGCCGGGCTCGACGGGCCGAGGGTGGGCGACTTCGGGGAGATACTGGCCAACACGGGGGCCGCGACCCGGGACGGTAACCGCCCCTGGTTGCTTGCCCCGGTCGACCTACAGGCGCTCAAGGCCGCCGGCGTGACCTTCCCCATCTCCATGATCGAACGGGTGATCGAGGAGCGAGCGCGGGGAGACCTGGCGCTGGCGGCGGAGATCCGTCAGCGGATGCTCGCCGACGTCGGCGTCGACCTGCACAGCCTTTCGGCGGGTTCGCCGGAGGCGGATCGGCTCAAGAGCCTGCTGGTCGCCGAGGGCATGTGGAGTCAGTACCTGGAGGTGGGGATCGGCCCGGACGCCGAGATCTTCACCAAGGGGCAGATTCTCTCCGCCGTCGGCACCGCCGTTCCGGTCGGCGTGCTCGCCGCGTCGACCTGGAACAACCCGGAGCCCGAGGTCACGCTCATCATCCAGTCCAGCGGCCGGGTCGTCGGCGCCACCCTCGGCAACGACGTGAACCTGCGCGACATCGAGGGCCGCTCGGCGCTCCTGCTTCCGCTGGCGAAGGACAACAACGCCTCCTGCGCCCTCGGCCCGATGATCCGGCTCTTCGACGACCGGTTCGACATGGATCGGGTACGCGAACTCGAGGTGCGCCTGGATGTTCGCGGCGTGGACGACTTCCACCTGGAGGCGGTCTCGGAGATGACCCGGATGTCGCGCGATCCGCAGGAACTGGTCCGGCAGCTGATCGGACCGCACCACAACTATCCCGACGGCGCGGCCCTGATGCTCGGCACCATGTTCGCGCCCATCCAGGACCGGGACCGCCCCGGCGAGGGTTTCACCCACAAGGTCGACGACGTGGTACGGATCAGCTGCCCGGCGCTCGGCACCCTGGTCAACCGGGTGCGGCACGCGGAGGAGTGCGAGCCCTGGCACTTCGGCGTCCGCGATCTGATGGGCAATCTGGTAAGGAGAGGACTGCTGTGAACGTGGTCATCACGGTCGATCCGCGCGACGGTCAGCGTCGCGCGACGGATCTCACCGAGACCGACGAGTCTCGGCTGGAGGTGATCGCCGGTCAGGCGTCCCGGGCGGCGCAGTGGCTGGCCGCCCGCGGCCGGCTCGGCCGCGCGGAGTTGCTGGACGCGATCGCCGCCTCGCTGGAGGCCCACCGGGTGGACCTGGTCGCTGCCGCCGAGGCGGAGACCGGGCTGAGCCACGCGCGACTCGACGGGGAACTCACCCGGGCGGCGGTCCAGTTCCGGATGTTCGGCGAGGTGCTGCGCGACGGGGCGTACGTCGAGGCGGCCATCGACCACGCCGCCGACACACCGCTCGGACCCGGCCCGGACGTGCGGCGGATGCTCGTACCCCTCGGGCCGGTCGCCGTTTTCGGGGCCAGCAACTTCCCGTTCGCCTTCTCGGTCGCGGGCGGTGACACGGCCGCCGCGCTCGCCGCCGGGTGTCCGACGATCCTGAAGGCCCACCCGTCGCATCCGCTGACCTCGCAGGCCTCCGCCGCCGCGATCGAGTCGGCCGTCCGCGACCTCGGCGGGCCCGAGGGAGTCGTCGCGCTCGTGTACGGGGAGCAGGCCGGCCGTTCGCTGGTGCGCCACCCGGCGGTCCGCGCGGCAGCCCTGACCGGCTCGGTCGGCGCCGCCCGCGCCATCCAGGCGGCCATCGACGAACGGCCCGACCCCATTCCGCTGTACGCCGAACTGAGCAGCGTGAACCCGATCGTCATCCTGTCCGACGCGGCCGCCGCCCGGGGAGAGCAGATCGCCGAGGGGCTGTTCGGCTCCTTCACGAGCTCGGGCGGTCAGCTGTGCACCAAGCCCGGCCTGGCGTTCATCCCGTCGGATCCGGGCGGTGACCGGCTGGTCGACGCGCTGCGGGCGAGAGTCGACTCGTCGGGTGGCACGGTCCTGCTCAACGAGCGCATCCGGGACGCGTACGAGAACCGGGCCACGGAGTTCGAGCGGGCCGGCGCTCGGGTTTCGGCACGGCCACAGGTCGACCGCGGCGCGGGCTTCACGGTGGCCCCGACCCTCCTGGAGGTCGGCCTCTCCGGTCTGACCGCCGAGATCGCCGACGAGTGCTTCGGTCCGCTCCTGGTCGTGGTCCGGTACGACGGCGACGCCGACCTCGACGCCGCGCTGGCCGCCGTCCCGCCGTCGCTGACCGGCTCGCTGCACCGTGGACCGAACGACGACGCCGACGTCGTACGCCGCCTGGTCGACGTGCTCGCCGCCCGCGCGGGGCGCATCGTCTTCGACGGCTACCCCACCGGTGTGCGGGTGTCGTGGGCCCAGCATCACGGTGGACCCTGGCCGTCGACCAACGCCGTGCACACGTCGGTGGGCGCCACGTCGATCCGACGGTTCCTCCGCCCGTTGGCGTGGCAGGACGCCCCGGCCTGGGTCCTTCCCGAGGAGTTGCGAGACGAGTACACCGCCATTCCCCGGCGAGTCGATGGGAGGTTGGCGCCAGCGGCCGAATAACCGGATCCGCCGGCCATTTTCCGGGTGCGTTTCCGCGCCACCTGTGGCTGGTGCGCGAATTCATTGACGAGATTGACACGACAGTGCATTCGCGCGCCAGTCGTTCTGGTGTCGCTGAAGCGCGCCCGAATTGTTTTTGGTGCAATTTTTGGCCTGGTTCATGAATCAGTCTTGACCGTCTATGCAATTCATGGTTTTGTTTTCGACAGGGAACGATGTTAGCGCTCGCATTGCTGCATCGCCCGTTACTGGTATCCCTTCGCCTCACCATCGAATGGTCGGTCGGCCGCTCGGTGCGGTCTGACCACAAGCCGAAGAGGGAGCAGGACATGCCCGTTGCACTTCCCCGTCCCCTGATGCCGGCACCGACGCGCCGGCTGATGCTCGCGCTGCTCGCCGCCATCACCGTCACGGCCGGGACGGTCGCCGCCCCGGCGGCCTCGGCCGCACCGCCGGCGCCGCCCGCGCCGCTGGGCCCGACCGTCACCCGCACCGACCAGGCCCCGACCGGGTACACCGTCACCTTCCGGTACCAGGCGCCCGAGGATGTCCAGCAGGTCCACGTCTACGGCGACTGGTTCTACTCCCGACCGGAGAACATCGACTGCCAGGACTGCGGCGACGCGCGACCGCCCGCCGAGTGGCAGCCCGGCGACGTCGCGGCCACCCCGTGGCACATCCAGGCCATGCGGAAGGGTCCCGACGGGGTGTGGACCTTCACCACTCCGCTGCCGGCCGGCACCTTCCGCTACGCGTTCACCCACGACTGCACCAACGAACTCGCCACCGGCTGCGCCTTGCACGACGACCCCGCCAACCGGTGGCAGATCCAGCCGCAGTACCCGGGAGCGCCCGGCGCGGTACGCAGCACGATCTACGTCCCGGCCAGCAAGAAGTTCCCCACGTACGACACCGGCTACCAGGCGCCGGTGGCCAAGGTCGGCCAGCTGGAGTCCCGGCGGTACACCTCGCCGCTGTCGACCAACCCGGCGGGCGTCCACGACATCGTCGTCTACCTGCCGCACGGCTACGACCCGAACCGGGCCACGCCGTACCCGACCCTCTACCTGAGCCACGGCAGCGGCGACCACTCGACCGCCTGGACGATGCAGGGCGTGGCCCACCTCATCCTGGAGAACGCGATCAAGGACCGGGCGGCGCAGCCCATGGTGATCGTCTCCACCGACTTCAACGGCCTCCCCGGTGGCAACGAGGGCTACGTCAACGAACTGCGCAACAACATCTTCCCGTTCGTCGAGCAGAACTACCACGTCTCGGCCCGGCCGCAGGACCGCGCGTTCGCTGGCTTCTCCGCCGGTGGCAGCCGGGCGTACACCATCATGTACAACCACACCGACCTGTTCGGCTACCACGCGGCGTGGAGCGCGGGCGGCCCGGCAGCCACCCAGGCGCAGGTCGACAGCATGAAGGCGGTGGCCGGCGGCATCATGATCGGCACCGGGCTCCAGGACCGCCTGGGCAACATCGCCGAGAACTCGCAGCGCAACGCCGCCGCGCTGCGGGCCGCCGGGGTCGAGTTGGACGAGTTCAACGTGCCGGGCGTACACACCTGGCACGTCTGGCGTCCGCTGCTGGACCACTACCTGCGCACCCTGACCTTCCGGTCCACCACGACCGATCTCGACGTCACCACGTCATCGGCGGGCGCGTCGCACATCACGAAGGTCACCGCCACCGCGACGGTTGGCGCGGTCAGCGCCAGCACGTCGGCGCCCTCCGGCACCGTCGACTTCTTCGCCGGTGACACGCACCTCGGGTCGGCCCGGGTGCATGACGGTGTCGCCCAGCTGAAGAAGACCGTCCATGGTGAGCTGAACGCGCCGGTGGTCGCCCGCTACCAGGGCGACAAGCTCTTCAACGATTCCGAGAGCGCACCGGTCGACGCCCGGTAGCCCTGGGCTCGACCCCCGTACTCCCTGTGGTGGGGAACCCCCGGCCGCGCGACCCTGGTGATGCCAGGGTGTGCGCGGCCGGGGTGCGTCCGGGGCCGGCGAAACGGTGGTTCGTCAGCCGATCACGAGGTCGCGTCGGTGGCGCGAAGTCGCAGCATGGTCCAGGACGCGGGCGGAAGAGTGAGCTGGACGCTGGCGTCGGCGCCGCGTGCCGTGCCGTTGGGACGCGGCGCGGCGTGGTCCGGGCCGTCGGCCGTGTTCTTGGCGTGCAGGTCGGTGCCGCCGACGGTGACGCACTCGATGATGTCGGTCACCTGGGCGCCGGCGACGTCGATGTGCACTTCGGCGGGGGTGTCGAGGGCGCGGTTGACGAGGAAGACGGTCATCTCCCCGGTGCTGTCGTCCCAGGTGGAGACCGCGTCGACAGCGTCGACCTCGCCGTAGCGGTCGGTGCTCGTCGTGCTGCCGTCACGCAGCACGTCCAGCACGGCGCCCTGGGCGTGTCGGGCGGTGCGGGCGAAGGGGTGGAAGATGGTCTGCCGCCAGGCCGAGCCACCCGGCTCGGTCATGATCGGCGCGATGACGTTGACCAGTTGGGCCTGGCAGGCCGCGGTCACCCGGTCGCTGTGCCGCAGCAGGCTGATGAGCAGCCCGCCGACGACGACCGCGTCGGCCACGCTGTAGTGATCCTCCAGCAGCGGCGGCGCGACCGGCCAGTCCTCGCCGCTCGGCGGCGTGGACGGGGCTGCGGACTGGTACCAGACGTTCCACTCGTCGAACGCGATCATGATCTTCTTGGTCGACCGGCGGATCGCTCCGACCGAGTCGGCGATGGCGGTGACGGCGTCGATGTACCTGTCCATCTCCTCCGCCGAGGCGAGGAAGCTGGCCAGGTCGTCGTCGACCGGCTGGTAGTAGGCGTGCAGCGAGATCAGGTCGACGTCGTCGTACGCCTCGGTCAGCACGTCGCGCTCCCAGCTGCCGAAGGTCGGCATACCGAGGTGCGAGGAGCCGCAGGCGACGAGTTCGAGATCGGGGTCGAAGCGGCGCATGGCCTTCGCGGTCTGCGCCGCGAGACGCCCGTACTCGGTCGCGCTTCGCTGGCCGACCTGCCACGGGCCGTCCATCTCGTTGCCCAGGCACCACAGCCTGATCCCGTACGGGTCGATCGCGCCGTTGTCGCGGCGCTGGTCGGCGAGGTGACTTCCACCGCGGTGATTGGCGTACTCAAGCAGGTCGACGGCCTCGGCGGTGCCCCGGGTGCCGAGGTTGACCGCCATGATCGGGTCCAGGTCGGCCTTGCCGACCCAGCGCATGAACTCGTCGAGCCCGAACGCGTTGGTCTCCAGGCTGTGCCAGGCGAGGTCGAGCCTCGTCGGTCGTTTGTCGACCGGGCCCACGCCGTCCTCCCAGCGGTAGGAGGAGACGAAGTTGCCGCCCGGATAGCGCACCGTGGTGACGCCCAACTCGCGTACCAGCGCGAGGACGTCGCCCCGGAAGCCGTCGGCGTCGGCCGTCGGGTGCCCCGGCTCGTAGATTCCGGTGTAGACGCAGCGGCCCAGGTGCTCGACGAACGTGCCGAAGAGCCGGCGCGGCACGGGTGCGACGCGTCGGCGGGGGTCCAGGGTCAAGCGGGCCGTGTTCACGACGTGCTCCGGCGCGCTGTCGGGGTGGGTGTTCAGGGCTGGCTCCCTTCGTGCGAGGTCCGACGCGGAGATCTCTAGCGGAGCGCCGGGACCGAGGGGTGGTGGAGGCGGTGCGACCTCTGGACAACGTGATCGTCCTCGATTACGTTGTCGATCGATGTAAACGTTACCGATTACGTTTACGTAAGGGAACACGGCACCTGGATCAATGTGTGGTCGGCGCGGCCCCCGGGCCCTGCCACCCCCCAGCTGGCCAGGGGTCTGACTCCCGCCCGCTTCGCCGCCACCGCCTCCCGGCCGTCGCCCACAGCCCGCGACCAGGCGCAGGTGGCGTGGTGATCGACGAGGCCGGAAGACCAGCTTGTCGCGGTGATTGGGGTGACCGGGTGACCACTGTTGAGCCGGAGATCGAGGCGACCTACGCCGATGCGACAGCACCCGTCGACGAACGGGTGTCGGATCTGCTGGCCCGCATGACCCGCGAGGAGAAGCTCGCGCAACTGGGCAGCACGTGGTCGTTCACCCTGCTGGAGGGCGGGCGGTTCGCGCCGGAGCGGGCCCGGCCAATCCTCGGACACGGCCTGGGGCACGTGACCCGCGTCTCGGGCGCGACCAGCCTGAAGGCGTCGCAGGTCGCGCGGGCCGCCAACGCCATCCAGCGCTTCCTGGTGACCGAGACCCGGCTGGGGATCCCGGCGATCGTGCACGAGGAGGTCTGCTCCGGGGTGATGGCCCGCGAGGCGACGATCTTTCCGCAGGCTATCGGCGTCGCGAGCAGTTGGGCGCCGGAGCTCAACCAACAGCTGGCCGACGCCGTCCGCGCGCAGATGCGCGCAGTGGGAAGCCACCAGGGGCTCTCGCCGGTGCTGGACGTGGTGCGCGACCCGCGGTGGGGCCGGACGGAGGAGACCTACGGCGAGGACCCGTACCTGGTGTCCCGGATGGGGGTGGCGTTCGTCAACGGCCTGCAGGGCGCCGACCTGACCGACGGCGTCTTGGCCACCGCCAAGCACTTCGTCGGCTACGGGGCGTCCGAGGGTGGGTTGAACTGGGCGCCGGCCCAGCTGCCGCCGCGGTTGCTGCGTGAGGTGTACCTGTATCCGTTCGAGGCGGCGGTCCGCGAGGGCGGGCTCCAGTCGGTGATGGCCGGCTACCACGAACTCGACGGCGTCCCGTGCCATGCCAACCAGGAGCTCCTCACCGACGTCCTCCGTGAGCAGTGGGGTTTCACCGGCAGCGTGGTGTCCGACTACTTCGCGGTCAACGACCTCCACACCTACCACCACTTCGCTCAGGACAAGCAGCAGGCCGCGACGGTGGGCCTCGGCGCGGGGGTGGACGTCGAGCTCCCGGCGACGGACGCGTACGGGGACGCCCTCAACCGTGCCCTGGACACCGGCGAGGTCAGCGAGGCCCAACTCGACGAGGCGGTCTCGCGGGTCCTTCGACACAAGATCGAACTCGGGCTCTTCGAGAACCCGTACGTCGACGAGGACGCGGCCGCGACGACGGCGAACGCCGACCGGCACCGGGACGTGGCGCTCGAGATCGCCCGCCGCAGCCTCGTCCTGCTCAAGAACGACGACGTCCTGCCGCTGCCCGGGAAGGCCGGAACGGTCGCGCTCATCGGCCCGAACGCCGACAACGCCCGACACCTGCTCGGTGACTACTCGTTCGTGGCCCACATCGAGGCGTTGGCCGCGGCGCGCAAGCGGCGTGGCCTGCTCGGCGAGATGATGACGATCCCGGACGATCTGGAGATCGACGAGAGCACCGACGGTGTGCCGACGGTGCGTGACGAACTCGCGGCGCGGCTGGGCGACCGGCTGCGCTTCGCCCCGGGCTGCGACGTGCTCGATCCCTCGACGGAGGGGTTCGCCGAGGCGGTCGCGGTCGCCGCGGCGGCCGACGTGGCGGTGCTGGTCCTGGGGGACCGTTCGGGAGTGACGCCCGACGCCACCACGGGGGAGTCGCGCGACCGGTCCAGCCTGGACCTGCCGGGCGTGCAGGAAGAGCTGCTGCGTGCCGTCGTCGCCACCGGCACGCCCGTCGTGGCGGTGCTCGTCGCCGGCCGACCCGTCGGCAGTGACTTCCTGCACGAGGAGTGCGCCGCGGTGCTGATGGCCTGGCTGCCGGGGGAGACCGGGGCGCGGGCGATCGCCGAGGTGCTCCTCGGTGAGGTGAACCCGAGCGGAAGGCTGCCGATCTCGTACCCCCGTGGGGTGGGCCAGATCCCGGTCTTCTACGGCCACAAGGTGTCCGGCGGCCGGTCACACTGGCACGGCGACTACGTGGATTCGCCGGTCGCCCCGCGATACGTCTTCGGCCACGGCCTCGGGTACACCTCGTTCGCGATCGACGACGCCACGGTGCGCGGCGCCGAGGTCCGCGCCGGGGACAGCGTCGGTGTCGAGGTCACGGTCACCAACACCGGGCAGCGGGCGGGGGAGCAGGTCGTGCAGCTCTACGTCCGCGACCCGCAGGCGACGATCACCCGGCCGGTGCTGGAGCTGAAGGCCTTCGCCCGCGTCGCGGCGGACGCCGGCCAGCGGGTGGCGGTGCGGTTCGCGCTCCCCACAGGTCAGCTCGGTTTCTACGACCGGAGCATGACCTACGCGGTGGAGGCCGGGCAGATCGAGGTGTACGTCGGTTTCTCGGCTGCCGACCACATCCACGCCGGCACCTTTGTCATCAGTGCGGACCCGGACCAGCCGACGACGAAGGTCTTTACCGCGACCACCGAAGTGCGGCAGCTGTGATCGTTCACCCGGGCCGGGGAATGGTGCTTGACGGAGCGTGCCGTCCTGTTGTCAACGAGTAGGACCGGTGCAGAAAACGAGGCTCCGCTTCGTCCGCTCCGAGAGCGCGCCGTTCGCGTTCTCCGCGCGGCAACTGATGGTCACCACGCCCTTGCGCGTATCCGGTTAGGACCCTCTTCTCCACCGTCGACTTAGGGGGAAGAGGTCTTGTGTTCGTAATCGTTCTCAGATACGTTGGCAACATCCTGGAAACGTAACCGATAACGATTGCAGTCCAGAGAGAGCGGCATGATTGAAGCCAATGCGCCGGTAACAATGAGTGATGTCGCCCGAGTCGCCGGCGTTTCCACCGCCACCGTCTCGCGCGTCGTCAACGGGCATTACGGCGTCAGCGCTCGCACTGTCGCTCAGGTGCGCTCCGCCATCGACCAACTCGGCTACGAGTCGAGTCTGGTGGCCACCAGCCTTCGGCGCAGCCGCACCAACGTTCTGGGCCTCGTCGCGCACAGCTTCCAGTCGTACACGGCGGAGGTGCTCAAGGGCGTGATGAAGGCGTTGAGTCGCTCGGGCTTCGATCTGATCATCTACGCCAACAGCGACCTCTACGGGTCGTACTCGGAGGGCTGGGAGCAGCGGCACCTCACCCGACTGTCGGGCACCCTCACCGACGGCTGCATCGTCGTCACGCCCTGGGGTGACATCCGCAGCCGGACGCCGGTCGTGGCCATCGACCCGGTGCGGGGCTCAGCGGCGCCCGCGGTGATGGCCGACAACCTCGCGGGCGCCACCACCGCCGTCGAGCATCTACTCGGCCTGGGTCACCGGCGCATCGGGTTCATCGCGGGGCGCGACAGTCTGGCCTCGGCCTGGGCGCGCGAGGAGGGATACCGGGCCGCGCTGGCCAACGGCGGCGTCCCGGTCGACCCGACGCTGATCGGCCGAGGGGATTTCAACCCCGAGTCGGCAACGCCGCTGGCGCGCGTCCTGCTGCAACGACCGGACCCGCCGTCGGCGATCTTCGCGGCGAGTGACGGGATGGCCCTCAAGGTCCTGGAGGTCGCCAGGGAGTTGGGGTTCTCCGTGCCGGGGGACCTGTCCGTCGTCGGGTTCGACAACATTCCCGAGTCCGCGTCGACCGAGCCGGGTCTGACCACTGTGGATCAGTCGATGTATCAGCTCGGGTACGAAGCCGCCCGGATGCTGAAGTCGCTGGTGACCGGCGAGTGGGACGAGCCCCGCCAGATCGTGCTTCCGACCAGCCTCGTCGTGCGCGGCTCGACCGCACCACCGAAGAGCGTGGCACGACCATGACCTTCGCTCATAGGCGCGCAAGCCTGATCGCTCCCGACGGGGCGATCAGGTCGGCTGTGCCCGTGGCAGCAGCCTGAAGGAGGTGAACGCAGCACACACGGCCAGATCCACCGTTGAGTTTGAGCCGGTCAGTCGGGTCGCATCCGCGGCCGGCACATGAAAGGAGTGGAGCGTGACTACCGAACAGTATCATGGGCGCTTACGCCGTCCCGGCGTGCGTGGACGGTTCTCGGCGGCGTTCACCGCCGGAGTCATCGCCACCGCGGCGGTGCTCGTCGCGCCGCAACCAGCAGCGGCGGACGCGCCGTGGCTGGACGTCTCCCAGGACCGCTACGCCTCGTTCGCCGTCCCTGCGGCGTACGTCCAGGAGAAGCTGGGCACCGTCTCGCAGGTCGTCGTCGAGGGAAACTTCGGTCCGTCCGCCAGCTGGGCGGAGTTTGGTCTGACCCGCCGGGGTGACGTGTGGTCCGGCGTTCTCGGCGCGCTCGAGCCCGGGCTGTACAACTACCAGTTCACCGCCGACGACACCAAGACCATCAAGGACCCGACGAACAGCGCCGGTGTCGCGTCCAACCCGCTGCTGAGCACCTTCTTCGTCGCGGGCGACTCGGCACGGTGGCTGGTCGACGCGCCGGTGGGCACCGGCGGAAAGATCGAGACGCTGACCTATCGCACCAGGAACGCGCAGCGCTCGGCCGTGGTCTGGACGCCACCGGGCTACGCGGCCAAGGGCCCGAAGGGTTACCCGGCGCTTTTCCTGCAGTCGGGTGACGGTGTCGCCGCCACCGACTGGCTCGATCTCGGTCGATCCAAGCAGATCCTCGACAACCTCTCGGCCGCTGGCGCGATGAGCCCGATGGTGGTGGTGATCAACAACGCCAACGCCGGGGACGACAAGGAGTTGAAGGACCTCCGGAAGGCGGTCACCGACAACTACCGGGTCCTTCGTGACCCGGGGCATCAGGCGATCGCCGGTGTGTCCGACGGTGGCACGCAGGCGCTGCGGGCCGCGCTCACCAGGCCGGGCCAGTTCGGTTACGTCGGCTGGTTCTCGGGCAGGTCGGCGCCGGAGATCGACCGGAAGGACGCCAAGGCGATCAACCGCGGTGTCAAGCTGCTGCGCCTGTACACCGGCAACGTCACCGATCCCGCGCACAACGCCACCTACCGACTGACGAAGGCGTTGGACCGAGCCGACGTGCGGTTCGAGTTCGACGGTGTCAACCCGGACGGCGGCGCGAACTGGACCACCTGGCAGGAGAACCTCGTCGACTTCCTGCCGCGACTGTTCCGCGACGTGCGGGACCACGGGCCGAGCCCCGGTCACCAGCCACTCAAGCGGGAGTTCACTCCACCGCCGGCCGGTACCACCCCGACGCCCTTCGTCACCGAGGACGGGTTCGTCACCTTCGAGACGACCACGGACTTCACTGACGCTCAGCACGTCACGGTCTGGGCGAACGTCGCGCCGGGCGGCAGTTGGCTGCGACTGCCACTGACCCGCGACGGTGACCGGTGGCGGGCGACAGTGGGCCCGCTGAAGCCCTGGTTCTACTACTACCGGCTGATCGTGGACCGGGTCGCGGTCAAGGACACCGCCAACCCGACGAAGGTGACCACCGAACCGATGTGGAGCACCTTCTTCATCCCCGGGCCCGGCGCGCGACTGCTGTCGGACGTGCCCGCCGGTCAGGGCGGAACCGTCGAGAGCATGACCTACTCCAGCACCGTGGCCGGTCAGGACCGCACCGCGCTGGTGTGGACCCCACCGGGGTACGACCCGGGCCGGGAGCAGCCGTACCCCGTCCTCTACCTGCAGCACGGCGGCGGGCAGAACTACACGGACTGGGTCGAGATGGGCCGCGCCAAGCAGATCCTCGACCATCAGTACCTCGACGGGGACCTCACGCCGATGGTGGTCGTGATGGGCAACGGCAACTCGGCGAACTTCAACCGGGAACTGCGGGAGAACATCGTTCCGACGGCCCGTGCCCGCTACCACATCTCCAGCGATCCGTCGCAGCAGGCGCTCGCCGGGCTGTCGATGGGCGGCGGGCAGGCGTTCGGGGTCCTGAAGGCCTACCCGGGTGAATTCGCCTACGTCGCTGCGTTCTCGGCCGGCTTCGGCAGCGGCACCGGCGTCGACGTGGCGGCGATCAACAACGGCACCAAGATGTTGCGCCTGTACGTCGGTGACCAGACCGACTTCGTCTACCCGAGCTTCATGGCATCGCTGACCACGTTGAACGACCTCGGTATCCGCTACGAGTTCGACGGGGTCACCCCGGGGCCGCACGGCTGGGACGTGTGGCAGAAGAACCTCATCGACCTGGCGCCGCGACTGTTCAAGCGCTAGGGGCCATCGCTGGCGACGCCACCGGGTGCGGGGCCTCCTGCTCCCGGTGGCGCCCGCCAGCGCATGGATGCTGTGCACCGCCATCGCCGAAGGGAACCATCTCAATGAAGAGAAGACGGATACTCGCCACGGTAGCCATGCTCGCGGTGGGGAGCGGGCTGGTCGCCTGCTCGTCCGACGAGGGCGGCAGCGACGCGAGCAATTGCACGAACACCATCACCAAGAAGGACCTGCCGGTCGTGACGATGTGGGGTTGGTACCCCAACACCCAACTCGTCGTCGACAACTTCAACAAGCTGAACAACGAGGTGCAGGTCTGCTGGACCAACGTCGGGCAGGGCGGGGACGAGTACGACAAGTTCCAGACGGCCATCTCGGCGGGCACCGGGGCGCCCGACGTGATCATGGTCGAGGCGGACCGCATCCCGACCTTCCAGATCCAGGGCGCGCTCGTCGACATCAAGCAGTACGGCTTCGACGCGGTCAAGGCCAACTACAGCGAGGGTGCCTGGAAGGACGTGTCGGTCGGTGACGCGGTCTACGGCGTCCCGGTCGACGGCGGCCCGATGGGCATGATCTATCGCAAGGACATCTTCGACAAGTACAAGATCACGCCGCCGAAGACCTGGGCCGAGTACGAGCAGGCCGCGCAGAAGGTCAAGGACGCCGGTGGTCCGCTCTTCGGGGACTTCGGCGCGAACGTCCCAGCGGTCCTGATGGCGCTCCAGATCCAGAAGGGCGCAAAGCCCTTCACCTCCGATCCGGCGCAGCCGAACGCCATCGGTGTGAAGCTCAACGACCAGGCGTCCAAGGACGTGCTGGACTACTGGGGTGGCCTGGCCAAGAAGGGCCTGGTCGGCACGCAAAACCAGTTCACCCCGGAGTACATCTCCGGCGTGATCAACGGCAACTACGCGACGTACATCTCGGCGGCGTGGGCACCCGGCTACCTCACCGGCGCGGGCGTCGGCAAGGGCCAGGACACCGGCAAGTTCGCGGTGGCGCCGCTGCCGCAGTGGGACTCGGCCAACCCGGTGCAGGTGAACTGGGGCGGGTCGGCGTTCTCGGTGACCAAGCAGGCGAAGAAGCCGGAGCTGGCCGCGAAGGTCGCCTACGGGCTCTACGCCGACAAGGAGTCGCTCACCGACGGCTGGACCAACCAGATCATCTTCCCGCTGAACCTCACGGCGCTCAAGGATCCCGCCTTCGTCGACCTGAAGGTGGCGTTCTTCGGCGGCCAGCAGGCGAACAAGGAGGTCTACGTCCCCGCCGCCGACGCCTACCAGGGCGTCCAGTACGCCCCCTTCGGCCAGTACTACCTCGACGCCATGGAAAAGCAGGTCAGCGAGGTCATCAAGGGCTCCGTCACCGGTTCGCAGGCTGCCGACCGGCTCCAGGAGGACGTGGCGAAGTACGCCAAGGAACAGGGCTTCACCGTTCAGTGACCGGCTGGGTGGGCCGCGCCGGCACCGGCCGGCCCACCCTCCCCCCTCAGCGTCCACGTCCCGGAGACCAAGATGACATCCCTGACCGAGAAGCGCGCAGCGCGTACGCAGCCTGAGACGCGCAAGATCCGTGGCAAGGTACACCTTCGCGAACACCTGATGGGATGGCTCTTCGTCGGGCCGTTCGGGGTCGTGTTCCTGGCGTTCCTCATCGCGCCGCTGGCGTACGCGCTGTATCTCAGCCTCTTTCAGAAGAAGCTGATCGGCGGCACCAGCTTCGTCCTCTTCGACAACTACGTGAAGGCGTTCACCGACCCGAGCTTCCTGTCCGGGGCGTGGTTCGTCATCCGCTTCTCGCTGGTCTCGATCCCGGTGCAGATCATCATCGCGCTCGCGATGGCGCTCATCCTGGACTCGGTGACCACCCTGTTCGCCCGCTTCTCCCGCCTCATGATCTTTCTTCCGTACGCGATCCCCACTGTCATCGGGGCGGTGATGTGGGGGTTCCTCTACAGCCGGGGCTTCGGCCCGCTCACCGACATCTTCGGGCTGTTCGGCGCCACCGCACCCGACTTCCTGGGTAGCGACCTGATCTTCTACGGGTTGCTCAACGTCGTCACCTGGCAGTGGGCCGGCTACTACATGATCATCCTGTACGCGGCGTTACAGGGCGTCGATCCGACGCTCTATGAAGCGGCCCGGATGGACGGCGCCGGGCGTTGGCAGATCGCGACGCGGATCAAGATCCCGCTGATCGCGCCCGCACTGATCCTGATCCTGGTCTTCTCGCTCATCGGCACCCTGCAGTTCTTCAACGAACCGCAGATCCTGCGATACCTCGCCGCCGGCACGATCGGCTCGGACTTCACCCCGAACATGTACGCGTACCAGCAGGCGTTCTCGCTCGCCAACTTCAACTACGGGTCCGCGATCTCCTTCGCCCTCGGCGGGATCGTGTTCATCTGCGTGTACGCCTTCCTGTTCTTCACCCGCAAGCGGAGGAGCTTCCTGTAGATGGCCGACCACACCAGCGTCCGCGCAGGCGCCCGCCGACCGCAGCGCTATCTCCCCATGCAGATCCTCCTCGGCTTCCTGGTGATCTATTTCCTCGTACCGTTCTGGTGGGTCATCGTCAACAGTTCCAAGGACGCGCCGGGCCTGTTCGGCGGCGGCAACACCCTCTGGTTCACCGACCAGATCGACTACCTCGGCAACCTCCGGCAGCTCTTCACCTACGACGGTGGCATCTACCTCCGGTGGATCCTCAACTCCACGCTGTACGCCATCGCCGGCGGAGTCGGCGCCACCGTCCTGGCGGTCATGGCCGGCTACGGGTTCGCCAAGTACCGGTTCGCGGCCCGACGCTTCAGCTTCGCCGTCGTGCTCGGCGCGCTGATGGTGCCCGCCACCGCTCTGGTCATCCCGACCTTCATCATGTTCTCCCGGCTGGGCCTGACGAACACCGTCTGGGCGGTGATCCTCCCGTCGCTGCTCAACCCGTTCGGCGTCTACCTGATGCACGTCTACGCACGCGACGCGGTGCCCGACGAACTCCTGGACGCGGCGCGGGTCGACGGCGCGGGCGAGGTGCGGACGTTCATTCAGATCGCTCTTCCGCTGATGCGTCCCGCGGTGGTCACCGTGCTGCTCCTGTCGGCCGTGGCGTCCTGGAACAACTACTTCCTGCCCCTGGCCATGCTCTCCGACAACCGGCTCTTCCCGGTCACCGTCGGTCTCGGCCTCTGGCAGGGAATCGCGTCCGCGAACAACGCGGGAACCACCTCGCTGTGGAGCCTCATCATCCTGGGCTCCCTGGTGTCCGTGATCCCACTGATCATCGCGTTCTTCAGCCTCCAACGACACTGGCGTGGCGGCCTGTCCGTCGGAGGTCTCCGGTAGGCAGCGCCGGCGCCACCAGCCAATCCACCACACGCGCAATTCTCGCCGCACTGGACGCGGCCGGACGGATGACAGAGAGGTGTGCTGATGTCGACGACGAATCGACCGCTGCGCAGCGGGCAGTGGTTCGGCGCGGAAGGCCGCAACGGGTTCATCCATCGGTCCTGGATGCGCAACCAGGGGTTCGCGGACGACGTCTTCGACGGTCGACCGGTGATCGGCATCGCCACCACCTGGTCGGAGTTGACGCCCTGCAACGCCCACCTGCGCGACCTGGCCGAATCGGTGAAGCGGGGCGTGTGGGAGAGCGGTGGCCTGCCGCTGGAGTTTCCGGCGATGAGCCTGGGCGAGCCGCTCATGCGACCCACGACCATGCTCTACCGCAACCTGCTGGCGATGGAGTTGGAGGAGTCGGTCCGCGCCAACCCGCTCGACGGGGTGGTCCTGCTCTCCGGCTGTGACAAGACCACACCCGGCCTGCTGATGGGAGCGGCGAGCGTCGACCTGCCGACCCTGATGATGACCGGCGGCCCGATGCTCAACGGCAAGTTCCGCGGCCAGGACATCGGCTCGGGCACTGTTGTCTGGCGTTTCACCGAGGAGATGCGGGCCGGTCGGATGACCGCCGCCGACTGCTCCGAGGCGGAGGTCGGCATGTCCCGCAGCCGGGGCCACTGCATGACCATGGGCACCGCCTCCACGATGGCCTGCGTGACCGAGGCGCTGGGCGTGCAACTGCCGGGGGCGGCCGCCGTGCCGGCGGTCGACTCCCGGCGGTACGCGCTCGCGCACGCCGCCGGACGTCGGATCGTCGCCATGGTCGAGGAAGACCAGCGGCTGTCCTCGGTGCTCACGAGGCAGGCGTTCGAGAACGCCGTCCGGGTCAACGCCGCGATCGGCGGTTCCACAAACGCGGTCGTGCACCTGCTCGCGATCGCCGGACGACTCGGCGTTCCCCTGTCGCTGGAGGACTTCGACACCCTCACCGCCGACGTGCCGATGCTCGTCAACCTCATGCCGTCCGGTGCGTACCTGATGGAGGACTTCGCCTACGCGGGCGGCCTACCGGTGGTGATGAAGGAACTCGCCCCGCTGCTGCACATGGACCACGTCACGGTCAGCGGCCGGAGCGTGGCGGATAACGTCGACGGCGCCCAGTGCTGGAACCGCGACGTCATCGGCACGATGGACGAGCCGTTCCAGCCCGCCGGTTCGGGCACCGTGGTGCTGCGCGGGTCGCTCGCGCCGTCCGGGGCGGTATTGAAGGTCTCCGCCGCTTCCGCCCACCTCCTCACGCACACCGGCCCGGCACTCGTCTTCGACCGGATCGAGGAGTACGTCGTCGCCGCCGACGACCCGGACCTCGACGTCACCCCCGACACGGTGATCGTCGTACGCAACGCCGGCCCACGGGGCTACCCCGGCTTCCCGGAGGTGGGCAACGTGCCCATGCCACGACGACTGCTCGCCGACGGCATCACGGACATGGTGCGGATCTCCGATGCTCGGATGAGCGGCACCGGCTACGGCACCTGCATCCTGCACGTGGCGCCGGAGGCATCAGTGGGTGGCCCGCTGGCGCTGGTCCGCACCGGTGACCTGATCTCCGTCGACGTCGCGACGCGCCGCTTGGAGCTCCTGGTCGACGACGCGGAACTCGCCGAACGCCGCGCCGCCTGGCAGCCGCCGAAGCCGGTGGCCGACCGAGGTTGGGTACGCCTGTACAGCGAGCACGTCCTACAGGCCGACAGCGGCGCCGACCTCGACTTCCTCGTCGGTGGCAGCGGCAGCGCGGTGCCCCGGCACTCACACTGACGGCCGCGAACGGACGAGGCACACGAGAAACTGATCCCATGGAAGAACGGACGGCCCGCCAGTGCGAGTTCACGCAAAGGCCGCTGTGACAGCGGCCGACCGGCCACCGGTCATGGCCGACGTCGCTCGCCTGGCGGGCGTGTCACACCAGACGGTGTCCCGGGTCATCAACGGGGCGCCCAGCATCAGGCGCGAGACGCGGGAACGGGTCCTCGAGGCCATCCGACGACTCGACTACCGCCCCAACACGGCCGCCCGCGCGTTGGTTCGCGGGCGGTCCGGGATGATCGGCATCATCGGCACGGCCAGGACACTGTTCGGCCCGACGAGCATCCATCGCAGCGTCGAGGACGCCGCCCGCGCGGCCGGCTACTTCGCCACCTCGGTGAGCCTCTCCGAGGTGACGGTACGGGCCCTCAGCGACGCCACCGAACACCTCATGCGCGTCGGCGTGGAGGGCGTCGTGATGATCGCCGGCAACGACGAGGCTCTCGAGGTGGTGCGGATGACGCGCTCGGGGGTCCCCTTCGTCGTCGTGGAGGGCGACCTGTCCAGGGCCAGCGTGACCGTCGGCGTCGACCAGGTGCTCGGCGCTCAGATGGCTACCGATCACCTCCTCGACCTCGGACATCGGGAGATCGTGCACGTGAGTGGCCCGCTCAACTGGGCCGAGGCCCGCGCCCGACTCAAAGGTTGGCGGCAGGCGATGAGCGCGGCGGGCCTACGCCCGCCGGAGCCGATCGAGGGCGACTGGAGGGCGCACAGCGGCTACGTCGCCGGGCTGCGGATCGGTGCGATGCGCGGGACCACCGCGGTGTTCGCCGCCAACGACCAGATGGCCATCGGCGTGCTGCGCGCGCTGCACGAGCGCGGGCGGCGGGTGCCGCAGGACATCTCGGTCGTCGGATTCGACGACGTCCCCGAGGCGCCCTACCTCATCCCGCCGTTGACGACGGTGCAGCAGGATTTCGACGCGGTCGGTCGCCGGGCCATCACCGCCGTCACCCAGGCCATCGACGACACGGTGCCGCAACGGCTGCCGCTGGTCATCCCCAATCTCGTGGTGCGGCAGAGCACGGCGCCGCCGACCGCCAGCTGAGCGGGAGCGGGCTGCGTGAACGGGCGGGAGCCCCAGCGTGTGGCCGGGGCTCCCGCGACGATCGCGTTCGGTCGAACCAGGTTCTCAGAGGGTGAACACAAGGGTGGAGATGCTGCGCGCGCCGACGTTGATGGTGGCCTGACCGCCGTTCACGGCGGTCGGCTGGCTGGCCGCGTTGGCGTTCTGCGAGGTGAGGTAGTGCTCAGCCCGGCTGACGTTCTGCGGGGCCTGGATCACGGCGTTGTTGACCGCGTTGTTCGAGCGGTTCAGGATCACCAGGGTGATCTTTCCGTCCCCCTGGTAGGCCGTCACCTCCAGCGGCGAGGCCTTGGAGCTCTTCGTCAGGGCGACCCGCTGGTAGCCGGGGCGGACGTACTTCGCGTACTGCGAGAAGGCGTAGCCGCGCTTGAGCGGAGCGCCCGCGACGGTGCCGAACGCCGACTCGCCGTCACCGATGAAGGAGTAGTAGCGCTTGCCGTACCACCAGATGTAGGCGTTCCAGTTGGCCTCCATCGACTTGTGCACCGTACGCATGATGTCGTCGAGGGTTTCGTTCCAGACCGCCGCGTTGGCGGGGTTGCCCCAGATGTTGGAGCCACCGCCGTCGGCGGCGTGCAGGTTCCACTCGGTCATCCACACCGGCTTGTTGTACTGCTCCGCCAGGGAGTACGGCCGCAGCCGGCCCGACTCCTCGGTGCCGTACAGGTGACCGCCGATGTAGCCGATGTTGGTGCGCGCGGCCGCGTCGTTGAGGGTCGGGTCGGTGAAGTTGTAGTTCATGTTCACCGCCTCGGCGACCATCAGCTTCGTGTTCTGCACCCTGCCGCCCTGGTCGCGGACGAAGGTGCGTAGCTCGGTGCCGCTCCAGTCCATCGAGTCGTAGTCCGGGTGCCAGTCGGGCTCGTTCTGCACCGAGGTCACGTCGATGGTCACGCCCTGGCCACGCATGTACTGCACGTAGCTGTTCAGGTGGTTGGCGTAGTCGTCGTAGTAGTCGGTCCTCAGCTTGCCGCCGTTGACCCGGCTGTTGTTGGTCTTCCACGCCGCCGGCGCGGTCCACGGCGAGGCGAGGATCTTCACGTTGGACCCGTACGACTTCGCCGTCTTCAACGAGTTCACGTGCGTCGCCCACTCACTGGAGACCGGCGACAGGCCGGTCCGCACGATGGACAGCCCCAACTGGTTGGCTCCCATTCCGACCAGCGTCTGGGTGTCCGTCGTCGACCAGGCGCTGCCCCAGATGGACTGGGCGGCCCCGAAGCCGTCCACGGTCTGGTACCTGGTCGCGGTGTTCACAGTGATGTCGGCCGGCCCGGTCGGCGGTGGGGTGGTCGGCGGTGGCGTGGTCGGCGGTGGCGTGGTCGGCGGTGGCGTGGTCGGCTCCGTGCCACCGGTGCAGCCCACCCCGTTCAACGCGAAGGTGGTGGGATCGGGGTTGCTGCCGGTCCACGAGCCGTTGAAACCGAACGAGACCGTCCCGTTGGTCGGGATGGCCCCGTTGTAGCTGACGTTCTTCGCGGTGACGGCGGCGCCGCTCTGGGTCAGCGTCGTGTTCCACGCCTGCGTGACGGTCTGTCCGGCGTCGTAGCGCCAGGTCAGCGTCCAACTCGTCACCGCTTCACCGAGATTGGTGATGGTGACGTTGGCGCCGAATCCGCCCTGCCACTGCGACGACACGCTGTAGTTCACCGAACAGCCGGCGGCCGCGGCCCCGGCTGGCACCGCCGCGGCGACCGCTGTCGATGCCAGCAGGACGGCGCCGGCCGACACCAGGGCAGCGTTGATCGCTCTTCTTCTCACGAGACTCCTCCTGGAATGGTGGTGGCATCCACGCCTCGGGAGGGCTCGGCTTTGGCGAGATTCAGCGATGGTTGGGCGGCAAGGAGGTTGGGAGCGCTCCCAGGTGCTTGATTCCAGAAAGTTAATTCGTCCAACGATTTATGTCAATGCAATCGACCCCGAGTTGGCGGCGCCGTCACCGGCCGCAGGCACCGCCCCGCCGGCGAGTCGCAGGTGGTGCTCGGTGGACGCGACGACCAGGCCCGGGAGGCGACCGAGTCCATCGTGTTGAGTCGGCTGTGGATTGACCGGGTGGTGAGGATCCCCGGCCTTCTATACCGTGGCACGGTCACGGGCGGCCACTTCCTCGACTGGGCTGTTCCGGGACGACGTCGCGTACGTATGAATATGGGGGTTTGTCGTGACCATGGAATCGCCGACGACCGGCCTGCCCGAGGCCGGTGCGGCCGCCGCGCAACAGAAGATCGACACGTCGGTGCCGCACTCGGCGCGGATCTGGAACTACTGGCTCGGTGGCAAGGACAACTTCGCGGTCGACCGCGAGGCCGGGGACCAGTACCGCCAGGTCTTCCCCGGCGTTGTCGACGTGGCCCGGGCCTCCCGGCAGTTCCTGGTCCGCTCGATCATGTTCCTTGCCGCCGACGCGGGCATCCGCCAGTTCCTCGACGTCGGCACCGGGCTGCCGACCGCCAACAACACCCATGAGGTGGCCCAACGGATCGCGCCGGAGGCGCGGATCGTCTACGTCGACAGCGACCCGCTGGTGCTGGTGCACGCTCGTGCGTTGCTGGTGGGCACGGCCGAGGGCAGGACCGCATACATCGACGGTGACCTGCACGACCCGGCTGCGGTCATCGCCGAGGCCGGCAAGACGCTCGACTTCACGCAGCCGATCGGTCTCATTCTCAGCGGGGTCATGGGCCACGTGCCCGACTACGAGACGGCCCGTTCGATCACCCGACAGCTGGTGGCGGCGCTGCCGAGCGGCAGTTACCTCTCACTGAACGACGGTACGAGCCTGGTCAGCGCCGAGATGCAGCAGGCGCAGGACGACTACAACGACAGCGGAGCGACTCCGTACACGCTGCGCTCGCCCGACCAGATCGCCGGTTTCTTCGACGGCCTGGAGCTGGTCGAGCCCGGCGTCGTGCCGTGCCCGCAGTGGCGACCGGACGACGCTGTCGACACGCCTGTCGACATCGACGCCTTCGGCGGCGTGGGCCGCAAGCGCTGACGCTGTCTCCCGGGTCCGGCAGCCCAGGAATTTTCCTCTCCGAAGACGTGTTGTCCCACAAACGATAGGAAGAAAATACGAACTGTTGATCAAACTATCGCGTGGATGGTGAAGCAATGTCGGACTACGGGCACGAACTCCGGTTCGGGTCGTTCCTGACGCCCAGCGTGCACGCCCCGGATCAGGTGGTGGCGCTGGCCGAGCTGACCGAGGCGGCGGGGCTGGACCTGGTCACCTTCCAGGACCACCCCTACAACGCGCAGTTCCTCGACACCTGGACCCTGCTGACCTGGGTGGCCGCCCGCACGCAACGGCTACGGATCTCGGGGAACGTCCTCAGCCTGCCGCTGCGCCCGCCGGCCGTGCTGGCCCGGGCCGCGGCGAGCCTGGACCGGCTGTCGCACGGACGGTTCGAACTGGGCCTCGGCGCCGGCGCGTTCTGGGAAGGGGTCGAGGGCATGGGGGCCCGGCGGCTCACCCCGGGACAGGGGGTCGCCGCCCTGCGGGAGGCGATCGACATCCTGCGCGGCGTCTGGGACGACGCCGCCGACGGGCCACTGCGGCAGGACGGCGAGTACTACCCCGTTCCCGGCATGCAGCGCGGCCCTAAGCCGGCCCATGACATCGACATCTGGCTCGGCGCGTACCAGCCGAAGATGCTGGCCCTGACCGGCCAGAAGGCCAACGGCTGGCTCCCCACGCTGGAATACCTGCGATCTCCGGACCGGGTGACCGCCAACCGGCTCATCGACGAGGCCGCCGTCGCCGCAGGGCGCGAACCCCGGGAGATCCGACGCCTGCTCAACCTGTTCACTGTCGACGTCTCGGCGCGCAACCGCGGCTTCCTCCAGGGACCCACCGAGCAGTGGGTCGAGCAACTCCTTCCGCTGGTCCTCGACGAAGGGTTCAGCACGTTCCTGATCGGCCGCGACGACCCGCGCCTCATCCAGACCCTCGGACAGGAGATCGCCCCCGCGCTGCGGGAGGCTGTCGCCAAGGAGCGCGCGGGGCATGGGGCCGGTCCGGGACGGGTCCGCACGACCGTCGCGCTGGCCGAGCGGCACCCGGGCCTCGACTACGACGCGCTACCCACCTCGCTGGCCGAAAGGTCCGTCGAGCCCGGTGACGCGCAGTACGAGTCGGTCCGCCACACCTACAGCCGGTCCGGATCGCCGGCCCTGGTGATTCGCCCGCAGGACGCCGCCGAGGTGGTCGACGCCGTGTCGTACGCCCGCACGCAGGACGTCCCCCTGTCGGTGCGCAGCGGTGGGCACGGCATCAGCGGCCGGTCGACGAACGACGGGGGAGTCGTCATCGACATGTCGAGGATGAACAAGGTCGAGGTGCTCGACCGGGCGACCCGTCGGGTGCGGCTGGAACCGGGCGCCCGGTGGGGCGACGTGGCCCAGGCGCTTCACCCGTACGGCCTGGCCATGAGCTCGGGGGACTACGGAGACGTGGGCGTCGGTGGGCTCGCCACCACCGCCGGCGTCGGATACCTGGCGCGCAAGCACGGTCTGACCATCGACCACGTCGTCGCCGCCGAGATCGTCACCGCCGATGGCCGCCTGCTCCGCGTCGACGACGAGCATCACTCCGACCTGTTCTGGGCCGTCCGTGGCGCCGGTGGAAACTTCGGTGTGGTCACCGCGCTCGAGCTGGAGGCGTACGAGGTGGGAAACGTGGTCTACGCCCAGCTTGTCGCGGACGCGACCGACAGCGCCCAGCTGCTGGGCCGGTGGGGCCAGCTCGTCGAGGACGCGCCGCGGGAGCTGACCAGCTTCCTCTCGCTCTTCCCCGGCCGTCGGGGAAACCCTCCGGCTGCCCAGGTCACCCTCGTCTACGCCGGTGACGACGTCGAGGCGGCGCAGTCCGCCCTGAGCCCGTTCCTGGAGATCGGGCCGATCCTCGATCAGCAGGCGCAGCTGGTGCCGTACGCGGCGATCGTCGCGCCGCCGGGCAACCAGCACCGGGGGCAGGGGCTGGAGGACACCCGCAGCGGTCTGTTGCACCACGTCACGCCGCAGGCGGCCGACCTGATGGCGAACATGATCCATTCCGGCGATGTGATGATCATGCAGCTCCGGTCCGTTGGCGGGGCCGTCAACGACGTCGCCCGCGACGCGACCGCCTACCCGCACCGGCAGCAGAACTTCTCGGTGCTCGCCGCCACGGTCCCGGACCGCCGACCCCAGCTCGACAAGCTCTGGGCCGAGCTGTACGCGCATCTCGACGGCCTGTATCTCAGCTTCGAGAGCGACACCGATCCGGCTCGGCTGCTGGATGCCTGGCCCGAGCCCACCCTCGGCCGGCTACGCGCCATCAAGGCCACGTACGACCCGGACAACGTCTTCAACCGGAACTTCCCGATCCCACCGGCGACACCGGCCGGCCCGGTCGCCTAGACGGCGCCGGACAGGTACCCGCGCGCGCCAGTACCGACTGACCGAGCAGAAGTGGCCGTAGTACTTGGCCGCGTACCTCAGCGCGCCGAAGCCGCCCATCGAGAAGCCGGCAACCGCGCGCCCGTTGTACTCGGCGAAGGTACGGAAGTTCGCGTCGATCCAGGGCAGCAGCTGGGCGATGTGGAAGGTCTCCCAGTTGCGTGGTCCGACGAAGCTGTTCACCGGATTGCAGTACCAGCCGTCGTCGCGGTCGACGATGCGCAGGCCGTGCCCGTCACCGGCGGCCTGGGCAGCCGACGACGTGGCGAGGGCACCAGCGAACATCCCGGCGGCGGCCGCTGCCACGGAACCGCCGATCAGTCGGCGCCGGCCGATCGACGCGGCCGGGGGTACCTCGAACATTGCGGTCTCCCTGAGTCAGAGGGTGGTCTCGTTGGGCAGCCCGAAAAAGTCGTGCCACTTCACGCCGCCGAGGAAGTTGGTGCCGGTGGACAGCCCGACGTAGACGTCGTTGAGGGTGCCCTTGGTGAAGGCGATGACGTCGTCCCTGCCGTCGCCGTTGTAGTCGCCCAGATAGGGGAACTCGCCGGGCAGGCAGAAGAAGTCGTTCCACTTGACGGTCGTGCCGACGAACGAGGTGCCGGTGGAGACGGCCGCGTAGACGTCGGCCTCGGCGTTGCAGGTGAAGGTCACGATGTCGTCGCGACCATCGCCGTTGATGTCCCCGACCCGCGGCAACTCGGAACCGACCGCGAACAGGTCGTGCCACGTCTGCGCCGCCCCGAACGAGGCTCCCGTGGACAGGGCGACGATGACGTCGGACGCCGCGACCGGGCCCTGGGTGAAGGTGATGATGTCGTCGCGGCCGTCGCCGTTGACGTCACCCAGGGCCGGGTACTCACCGGCGATCGAAAAGTACTCGTGCCACTTGAGCGCTGTTCCAGCGAACGACGAACCGGTGGACAGCGCCACGTACACGTCCCCGGCGGCGTCATGGGTGAAGGCGACGATGTCGTCGCGGCCGTCGCCGTTGACGTCCCCCACCGCGGCGACCTCGGAGTTCGGCGTGAACCAGTCGTGCCACTTGGTGGCGCCGGCGAACGACGACCCGGTCGACAGCGCCACGTACACGTCGGCGAGCGAACCGTGGGTGAACGCGACGATGTCGTCGCGCCCGTCGCCGTTGAAGTCCCCGGACAGCAACGTCTCGTCGTTCAGCCCGAAGAAGTCGTTCCACTTCACCGACGTCCCGGCGAACGACGAGCCGGTGGACGCCGACACGTACACGTCGTTGAGCGAGCCGCGGGTGAACGCGACGATGTCGTCGCGGCCGTCGCCGGTGAAGTCCGTCGGCGACCCCGCCAGGTACCGGCCCCCCGAGCCGCCGGCGTTGACCAGGGAGATGTAGTAGTTCCAGTTCCAGTTCGGGCCGGGGTCGGTGTGATCGTTGCCGGGCATCTCGTTGTGGCCCCTGATCGCCGCACGGGTCTTCGGCAGCCCGTACTTGTCACAGAGGTAGCGGGTCAGCGCGGCAGACGACCGGTACATGGCGTCGGTGAACCAGGCCGGGTTGTCCACGAACCCCTCGTGCTCGATCCCGACCGCGTACGGGTTGGCCGAGCGTGCGTGGTAGGCGGTGTCGCCCTCGCGGACCATCTGGGTGATCTCGCCGTTGCTGGATTTCACCACGTAGTGGGCGCTCACCCCCGCCGTCGGGTTCTGGAACCAGCTCACCGTGCCGGCGTACGACCCCTGAGTCACGTGCACCACCACTGTGGTTATCCGCGCCGACCGGCCGGCCTGGTAGTTGCCGCTGTAGGCGGACACCCAGCGGGCGGGCGCGTACTCCGGCACCGCCGCCGCGGCGTTCGCGCCGGCGGCTCCCGCGGGAGCGACGTCCGCGTAGCGGCCGAGGTCGGGTCGCAGCGGTTGCGCCGCGACCCGGACCGGGCCGGCGGCGATCCCGGCACGCAGCAGGTCGTAGACATGGTCGGCGTAGAGCCGGGCGGTCGACGCGTTGACGGCGGCGCTGTAGCGGGCCACCACCGGGTACCAGGCGGAGAGCCGGTCGCGTGCTCCGCCGGTCAGCCCCTCGTCGTCGGCCAGGTCGCGGAGCACCGCCGCGCCGCCCCGGACGTTGGCGGACGTGACCGAGCGCAGGCGGTCGACCGGTTCGCCGGTCAGCGTGGCGGCCCGTTCCAGGCTGTGCTGGGTGGGGTTGCTGACCAGGTGCATGACCCCGTACCCGTTGGCCTGGCTGGGTAGGCCGTCGTGCCCGTCCAGGCGGGACTCGCCGTAGGCGACAGCGACCAGCAGGTCCCGGGGTACGTCGAACTCGGCGGCGGCCCGGGCGAAGTCAGCGGTGAGCGAGCCGGGCGCCGCGGGTCCGGCCGCGTGGGCCGGCGCGGTCGCGACCTGACCGGCCAGCGCCGCCGCCAGGAAGAGGGTGCACGCGCGCCTGGTCAGTCGCATGGGGGTCTCCATTCCGCTGGTCACAGCGTCGTCTCGCCGTTGAGGCCGAAGAAGTCGTGCCATCTGGTGGCGCCGAGGAAGCCGGTGCCGGTGGAGAGCGCGACGTAGACGTCGCCGGTGTTGCTGTGGGCGAAGGTGACGATGTCGTCCCTGCCGTCGCCGTTGACGTCGCCGGTGGTGGCGGTCTCGCCACCGAGGGAGAAGAAGTCGTGCCACTTCGCCGAGGTGCCGGTGTAGGAACTGCCGGTGGACGTGCCCACGTAGACGTCGGCCAGGGCGTTCTGGGTGAAGGTGACGATGTCGTCGCGGCCGTCGCCGGTGACGTCGGTGGCGGATCCGCCGGCGATGGCGTGGGTGCGGGTCGCCTCGTTGAGTTGGGCCCGGGCGGTGGCGGCCACCTGGTCGTACCGATCGGGGAAGCCGGACCGTTGGACGCACTGGGCGACCTGACCCGCGCTGTAGCGGGGGTTGTCGCGGTCGCAGAGGATGGCTCGGGTGACGTACTGGGTGCTGGCGTAGACCGGGTCCATGATCTGCTCCGGCGTGCCCCACCCGTAGTCCCAGCGCTGCTGGAACACCCCGAGCGACGACTTGTCGCCGCAGGGCAGGTTGTTCATGTGTGACTCGACCCAGCCCGCCTCGAACGCGGACAGCATCACCTTGTCGTTGGCGTTGTGGGCCCGCGCGACCCGATAGACGATCAGGGTCACCGCCGGGTCGCGGTTGGCGGGGATGGAGGGGCAGGCCAGAATGCCGAGCGGGTCCGCCTGCGCGGGGGTGGCCGGGACCGTCGTGCCGGCGATGCCGAGGGCGACAAGCAGGGCCAGGAGAGTACGTCTCACGCTGCTCCTCGGGGATGGTCAGTTGATGGCGGCTCTGGACCGCCACCGCCCGGAGGTCGATTGCTGAGAGTTTCTTCAGGGCGCTGACGTCTGTCAATGTTCTATGAAGAATTCCTTCAATGTATCGTTCTGGACGGGCAGGTATTGACAGCGACGATTGCCGGCGGGTTTACTCGCCCGCAACCGCCGTCCGATCACTGCGGCGCGGCAAGGACGTAGTGCGACAGGAGAGGGCAGCCATGGGCATACGTCGTCGCTCGTTGCTTGGCCGCGCCGCCGTGATCGGGGCCGCCAGCGCGGTCGGCTCCGGTGGAGCGCTCCTGAGCACTGTCGCTCCGGCCCGGGCCGCGGTCTGGAAGAAGCGGCTGACCGGAGCGGACCTCGACACCAGTAGCCGCTGGCGGGTGGCCGGCACCGATCTGGGTATCCCCTACGTGTTGGAGAACGGGTCGATCGGCTACCTCTTCGGCGACACCTTCGACACGCCGTGGCCCGAGGGCCCGCCCCTGCCGAACGACTGGCGGTCGCCGGTGCTGTTGCGCTCCGCCGTCCACCCCGGCGCGCCGGGCGGAGTCGTCTTCGACAGTGCCGCGAGGGTCACCGGCAACGGACGGGCTGCCGAGTTGATGCACAACGGCCACTACGGCATCGGCATCGACGGTCTTGCGGAGGTGACAGTCATTCCCAACGACGGCATCAGCTTTCCGGAGACCGGTCGGCAGCTCATCTCCTACATGAGCATCGAGAACTGGAACTCCGCCGGCCCGGCCGGCCCGCAGTGGAAGTCGCGCTACGGGGGGCTCGCCTTCTCCGACAACGGCAACGACTTCGTTCGTACGCCGTTGAAGTGGTGGAACAGCCCGGACAACAAGGACCCGTTCCAGATGTGGACCATGCAGCGCGACGGCGAGCACGTCTACGTCTTCTCGGTCCGGTCCGGGCGGCAGGACGGCCCGATGATGCTGCGCCGTGTCCGGTGGGACCGGCTGTTCTACCCCGAGTCGTACGAGGGCTGGGGCTGGAACGGCACCAACTGGGGCTGGGGGAGACCCTGCACACCCATCCTCACCGGTCGCTTCGGTGAACCGTCGGTGCGTCGACTGGCCGACGGGACCTGGGTGATGTCCTACCTCAACTGTCAGATCGGGTGCCTGGTCACCCGCACCGCGTCCGGGCCAGACCGGGCCTGGACGGCGGAGAAGATTCAGCTGACGAGCTGGCAGGAGCCCGGGTTCTACGGTGGGTTCATCCACCCCTGGTCGAGCCGGAACGCCGGCGACCTGCACCTGATGGTCTCGAAATGGACCCGCACCCCCGATGGCCGCAGCACCGCCTACCACGTCAGCCAGTTCACCGGCTCGGTGTGACGGGCCGTTGACCGACAGTCGTCGTGGCGCGGTGTTCACGGCCCGACCCGTCTGAGCTGATCGGCGCAAACGCAGGCCGACCGGGCCTGAACCGGGTGTGGGTGGGTGATTCGAGGGGTAGCACCAAGATTGCCGAGGACCGCTCCGAGCGGAGCTGCTGGGCAGTTGACGAGGTGCGGCCATGTCGGAAGACCTGTCCTGGCGGACGCCGATCGAGGAGGGCGCACTGCGATGACGCAGCCGACGATGGATCCCGCCGACGCGTTGGCCGAACTGGGCCGGGTCAGACTCGATGAGGTCAGCCTCGACGACGTGCTGCTCCGGATCGCCGAACTTGCCAAAGGGAGCATTCCCGGGACAAGGGAGGTGACGGTCACCCTGGTGCGGGGCCGGGTCGGTTGGACCGGGGCGTTCACTGGTGAGTTGGCCCGTCAGTTGGACGAGTGGCAGTACGAGCAGCACCGCGGCCCGTGCCTGGATGCCTCTGCCAGTGGTGACACCATCTCGGTACCGGACATGGCTAACGAGGGGCGCTGGCCGGCCTGGGCAGAGAGGGCTCGCGCCGCGGGAGTGCGGAGCTCCCTCTCGATCGGGCTTCCCATCCAGGGGTCGGTGGTCGGTGCGCTGAACGTCTACAGCGATTCGGTGAACGCGTTCGAGCCGACTTCGATCGCCAGCGCGGAAGGCTTCGCCGCGTACGCGGCCGTGGCGCTGGCCAACGCCCACCTGTACGAGAACGCCGCCACCTTGGCGGCGCAGATGCAGGAGGCGATGCGGAATCGGGCGGTGATCGAGCAGGCCAAAGGAATCATCATGGGGAGCCGGCGGTGCTCGCCGGAGGAGGCCTTCGCGCTGCTGTCGAAGATCTCCCAGGACACCAACCGGAAGGTGCGCGAGGTCGCGGAGGCCCTTGTCGCCCAGGCGGTGGGAAAGACTCGGGGGTGACCTGTCGCCCTGTCGACACCTCGCGCGGACGGGTCACTGCCCGAGTCAGATCTCCGAAGGCTTGCGCACGGCGTCGCGGACCCGGTCGATGACCGCCACGCCCTTTCCTTCATGCGGGGACGGTGGCCGAGCCACCCAGGAGTGGGCGGCTAGGAAAGGGCCGAGGGACTGACGTGTCTGTGCCGTACGGCGGGGGAGTCGCGGAGTCGCGTCGTTCTTGCGCACCGGGTGGTGTCGGCGCGTCGTCGAGTTCGAGGTGCCGCAGCACCCCGGCGACGTCGAGGACACGCCGGACGAACGGCGAGAGGGCGCGAAGCGTCAGCTGGCCGCCCGCGTCGGCGGCCAGCTGCCCGGATCTGAGCAGAGCGCTGATGCCGTGCGCGCCGAGGAAGCGGACCGCGGACAGGTCCACCGCGATCAGCGGCGTCGGGGCGCGGCAGAGGGAATCCACCAGTTGGGTGAGCAGGTGGGCAGTGCTCATGTCGAGCTCGCCGACAACGCTGATCACGCTCTCGGAGCCGTCGTGGCTCAACGTCAGCGACATGATCGGCTCGATGAGGGCGGTGCCCTGATCACTCAGGAGGTCAGGTGACACCGGCCGGGAAATGGGGGTCTGCTCAATCACATGCTGTCTCCGCCCTCGACGAGGGTGGTCGACCTGCCGTGCGTGTGCACGAACAGGGCTGACCACTGGAGGGCGCATGTCTTGACCCGGCGACCACCCTACCCGCCCTGAACGGTGGTAAACCCACCGGCGGGCCCCGGGCAGCGGCACGCGGCACCGCGCCCCGGTCGCCACGCAGACGTCGGTCCGCCGCCCCGGACGGCAGCACGTCGGGAATGGCCGCGCAGGAGCCGCCCACCGCCAGAAAGCTGCGTACGGGGCCGCGGAGTGCTTAGCTGCACGGATGATCACACCCGTTCCCCTCGGCACGTGGCCCACGCCGTTGGAGGCTGCGCCCCGGCTCGCCGCCCGGCTGGGGCTGGCCGAGCTCTGGTTCAAGCGTGACGATCTCACCGGCCTCGGTGGGGGCGGCAACAAGATCCGTAAGCTTCAGTACACCTGCGCGCAGGCGATCGCCGTCGGCGCCGGCACGGTGCTCACGTCGGGCGCGCCGCAGAGCAACCACGCCCGACTCACCGCGGCAGCCGCCGCTCGGCTCGGCCTCTCCTGCGTACTGGTGCTCGCCGGACCGCCCCCGGAGACCCCACGAGGCAACCTGCTGCTCGACCGGCTCGCCGGGGCGGAGATCGTCTGGGCTGGGGACCGCCCGCTCGCCGAGGTGGTGGCGGCCGAGGCGGAGCGCCGATCGGCGTACGTCATCCCGTTCGGCGGCACCTCACCCGCCTCGGTCCAGGGATATGTGGACTGCGCTCGGGAGCTGCGTACCCAGCTGCCGGCCATCGACGGGGCCGAGGTCGTGGTGGCGCTCGGCTCGGGCGGCACGATGGCCGGCCTGGTGCGGGAGCTGGGCGCGGAGCGGGTGGTCGGCGTGGATGTCGGTGCCCTGCCGGACCCCCGGGCGACCGTCGCCGAGCTGCTCGTCGGCGAGGTCGACCCGGACGCGTTGCGGATCGACGGCTCCCAGGTGGGTGCCGGGTACCGCACGCTGACCGACGCCGTGCGGGCGGCGCTGGAGATCACCGCGGGTACGGAGGGAATCTTCCTGGACCCGACGTACACCGGTCGGGCGATGGCGGCGCTGCTGGCCGGCAGCTTCCCGCGCGGCGCCCGGGTCGTCTTCCTGCACAGCGGTGGGCTACCGGGACTCTTCGGTCACCCCGAGCTGTAGGGCTCATTCGGGCCAGGCGGAATCCTCAATGACCCGAACGAAGTCGATGTGGCGGTAGCCCGGCACCCGGTGCTCCAACACGTCGCCGTTCACGGTCCCGAAGGTGGTGTCCGGCCGGTGCCGGAAACCGGCCGCGAAGGCGTCGACGATGGCCCGCTTGAAGTTCGGTCGCGGGTGTGCCGTGGTGACCGCCGCGATGTCCGCCGGCGACAACTCGTGGTAGCCGATCCCGAGCACGTCCGTCTCGACGCCCGCGGTGACCAGGGCGACCTCGGGCTCCAGGCGGTACGGAACCTCGGGCGTGGTGTGCAGGGCGATCCCTTCCCAGACGAGTCGGGCCTCGTGTTCGCCGATGCCGTTCGAGCGGAGGAAGCGGCGTGCCTCGTCGGCGCCGTCGAGTTCGAAGCGCTGATCGTCGCGGCGGTAGCGTTCGGTTAGTCCCAGATCGTGGAACATCGCTCCCACGTAGAGCAGCTCGGGGTCGGCCTTCAGGCCCAGTCGCCGGCCCTGGAGGGTGCCGAAGAGGAAGACCCGCCGCGAGTGATGGAACAGCAGGTCGTCGGTGGCCTGGCGGACCAGTTCGGTGGCGTCGGTGGCGAGCTGCGAGTCGGGGATCTCGATGCCGGCGATCGTTGTCTGGCTCATCACGGTCCTGTCGGTTCGGGAGCCCGGCCGGGCTCCGATGCGTCCAGCATCACCCGGCCGACCTGCCGAAAGCCCTGTCCTGTCTGCCATGCTTCCCTCAGATCAGGACAACATCGGAGGGGTTGGCGCGGTGGGCAGTCGGGCGACGGAAGCACACCGGGTCACGGCCCTCGTCTTCGACGGCATGACGTTGCTGGACCTCGCCGGGCCGTTCGAGGTCTTCGCCGAGGCCGCCAAGTTCGGCGCCCGGTACGAGTTGGAGGTGCGCTCCAGCGACGGTGCCGCCGTCCGCGCCTCAACGGGCCTGCTCGTCCAGGTGGATGGCGCTGTCGACGCGGCGACCGACG
Organism: Micromonospora inaquosa; assembly: GCF_003857055.1. Lineage (GTDB taxonomy): Bacteria > Actinomycetota > Actinomycetes > Mycobacteriales > Micromonosporaceae > Micromonospora > Micromonospora inaquosa. The sequence goes on from NZ_QGSZ01000263.1 coordinate 47,898, forward strand.
TCGGGACCGCCCTCGTGGTCGGCGGCGACGCGCTGGCGGTACGCCCGATCGGTGCCGACCTCACCACCGCCGCAGCAGCGCTGTCACGCCGCGCCGAGCGCACCGCCGCGGTCTGCACAGGCGCGTTCGTCCTGGCCGCCGCCGGCCTGCTCGACGGGCGGCGGGCGACGACGCACTGGCAGCACGCTCGGCTGCTTTCGGCGGCTTTTCCGCAGGTCAGCGTGGAGAGCGATGCGATCTTCGTGCGGGATGGGACGATCTTCACCTCGGCCGGGGTGTCCGCTGGCATCGACCTCGCGTTGGCCCTCGTGGAGCGCGACCACGGTCCGGAGGTCGCCCGGTCGGTGGCCCAGTCGCTCGTCGTCTTCCTACAGCGCCCGGGCGGCCAGTCGCAGTTCTCGCCGTCGCTCGCCCTGCCCCGACCCCGCACTCCGGTGCTGCGGCAGGTGATCGACGCGGTGGCTGCCGACCCGGCCGCCGACCACTCGGTGACGGCCCTCGCCGCCCGGGCGCACGTCAGCCCTCGTCACCTCTCCCGGATGTTCCAGCAGGAGCTTGGCAGTAGCCCCAGCAAGTACGTGGAGGGTGTGCGGGTCGACGCGGCCATCCGGCTGCTGCACGCGGGGAAGTCCGTCACCGCCTGCGCTCATCTCGTCGGCATTGGCAGCCCGGAGACGTTGCGCCGGATGTTTCTCGCCCGGGTGGGGGTGCCACCCCGCGCCTATCAGCAGCGGTTCCGGACGACGGAACGTGACTCGACGGCGATGCCGGACGACGACGAGGGCCTGCCGGATCGGTGAACCGCGCCGACCTCTCGTCGGATCAGACGCTGGCGAAGTGCTCGCGGTGATCGCGGATGAACTCGGCGAACGTCCGCGGCTGCCGGCCGACGGTCCGCTCGACATGGTCGTTGGTGAAGCCGCCCCACCCCGAGAACCTCGGCCGACCACTGGTCGAGACCGGCCTGGAGCAGGCCAGCCTCCCGGCGGGCGGTCAGGACACCGAGGGCTGAACCGGCGGCGCGGGACGCCGTACCCCGTGCTCCTCGGAGCGAGCGCAACCGGCGGCGGACCACGCCGACCCGGTCGAACTGGCATGGCGCCGCGCTCGCCGGGTAGGCCGCCATGACCCTGGGGCCGGTGGAACGCCCAGGCCGGACCGCTTTCCGTGCAGTCGAGGAGCACCGACATGTCGATCTCAGGGCGGGCCCGACTCTCGCCGTCGGCCTCCCTGGTGCTGTTGGCGTCGATCCTGGTGTCGTTCCTGGCCGCCTCGGCAGCCCCGACCCCGCTCTACGGCGTGTACCAGGAACGCTGGCACTTCTCGCCGGTCACGACCACGGTGGTGTTCGCTGTCTACGCGCTGGCGGTGCTGGGCTCGCTGCTCACGTTCGGCAAGTTGTCCGACCACGTCGGTCGGCGGCCGGTGCTGGCCGTCGCGATCGCGGTGCAGATCCTCGCGCTGGTCGTCTTCATCTTCGCCAACGGCGTTGCGGCCCTGCTGGTCGCCCGCCTCGTGCAGGGGCTGGCTGCCGGTGCCGCCACCGGCGCCGTGGGGGCCGCCATGCTCGACATCGACCGTGCCCGGGGCACGCTCGCGAACTCGATCGCCCCGGGTATCGGAACCGGAAGCGGGGCCCTGCTCTCGGCGTTGCTTGTCCAGTACCTGCCCGCGCCGACGCGGCTGGTGTACGTCGTCCTGCTGGTGATCCTGCTGATCCAGGCCGTCGGGGTCGCGTTGATGCCGGAGACCGTCACACCGCTCGCCGGGGCCCGACGCAGCCTGCGGCCGGAGATCGCACTGCCCCGCTCGGTGCGCCAACCGGTCCTGGTCGTCGTCCCGGTGCTCTTCGCCGTCTGGGCGCTCGCCGGGTTCTTCGGCGCGCTCGGCCCGGCGCTCGTCCGCAGTCTCATGAACACGTCGATCGTGATCGGCGGTCTGGTCCTCTTCGTCTTCGCCGTCTTCGGGTCGATCGCCGTCGTGGTGCAGCGCAACACCGCCGCGCGGACCGTGATCCTGACCGGGATCGTCGCGCTCATCCTCGGCATGATCGTCACGTTGGCGGCGGTCATGGCGCAGTCCGTCCCGGGCTTCTTCGTCGGTCTCGCGCTCGGGGGCGTCGGCTTCGGCAGCGGCTTCCAGGGCAGCCTCAAGACGGTCATGCCGCTGGTCGAGGCGCACCAACGCGCCAGTGTGCTGTCCGTGCTCTACGTCATCTGCTACATCGGCTTCGGTCTCCCCACGGTGATCGCCGGCTTCCTCGTGGTCTACGCCGGCGGGCTGCCGCGGACCGCCGACGAGTACTCCGTCGCCGTCATCCTCCTCGCTCTGATCGCCCTGTTGGGGGTGCGCCGGGCCGCCAGGATGCCGCCGGGCTGATGCCGGAAAGCCGGCACCGAGCACTGACGCAAGCAGTACCCGATGATCAGGAAGGGGACAGCGATGAGCCCGAAGGTTGCCCAGGGTGACGCGAGTGCGGCGTCGCGGATCGAGAGCCTCGACGTCAAGCTTGAGGTGATCGTCATCCCGGTCTCGGATGTCGAGCGGGCGAAGTCGTTCTACCAACGGCTGGGGTGGCGGCTCGACCAGACCCCACCCGGCATCGTCCAGTTGACGCCGCACGGCTCCGCGTGCTCCGTGCAGTTCGGCCCCGGGCTCACGTCGGCGGCGCCCGGCTCGGCCATGGCCTACCTGATCGTGTCCGACGTCGAGGCGGCCCGCGCCGACCTCGTCGCCGCCGGCGTCGAGGTCGGCGACGTCTTCCACGTCGGCCCGGACGGCCCGGTCGACGGGCCGGACCCGCAGCGGCGCAGCTACTTCTCGCGGGCCACGCTTCGCGACCCGGACGGCAACACCTGGCTGATCCAGGAGATCACCACCAGGCTTCCCGGGCGCATCGAGGGCGGCCTGACGTCGTACGGCTCGGTGAGCGACCTGGCGGGCGCGCTGCGGCGCGCGGCCGCCGCGCACGGCGAGCACGAGAAACGTACGGGCGAGCGGGACGACAACTGGCCCGACTGGTACGCGGCGTACATGGTGAGCGAGCAGTCGGGGGCCAAGCCGCCCGAGTGAGTCCGCCGCTGGCCGGTCAGCGCAGTCCGCGGATGAGTTGTCGACCAGAGGTCTGCTCAGTGGCCACTGGTCGGCGGACCGTCAGCTGGCCGGCACGGACTTCCGGGCGAACAGCCCACGCTTCCAGGGCGAGCACCTGACCGCCAACCTGCGCCTCGTGGACGCGCTCGGCCGGGTCGCGCAGCGGCCCGGGGCGACCACGAGCCAGGTGGCGATCGCCTGGGTGGCGGCGCAGGGTGAACAGATCGTGCCGCTGGTCGGGGCGCGTCGACGGGATCGGCTGACCGAGTCGCTGGCCGCTGTCGACCTGGTGCTCGACCAGGACGCGTTGGACGAGATCGAGCGCGCCGTGCCGGCCGGCGCCGCCTCCGGGCAGCGGTACGCGACTCCGATCATGGCCTCCCTCGACAGCGAGAAGTGACCCCGGCGGGCGGGCTCAGGACGCTGCTCGCCAGACCCAGTTGCGCCGTTCGTAGAGCGGCACCAGCCCGGCCCGGCGCAGGTTGTTCAGCGACGGGTTCTGCTGACCGGGCGCGGGCTTGCCGGTCTCGGCGAACAACCACCGGCAGCCCGCCTCGGCGGCGGCTCGGGCGCGGGCGGCGATCAGCGCCGACTGCGCCCCGAGGCCGCGGTGACCGGAGGCCGTCGCGGCGGCGTTGAGCGACGCGGCCTCGCCGTGCAGGAACAGGTTGGCGCCCGCCACCAGCTCACCGTCGTCCCAGGCCGCGAAGGGTCGCCACGCCGGCTGGCCGACCGTCGCGGCCAGCATGTCGGTGAGCCCACCGGTCGGCATGCCGAACCCGGTGAGCAGCACATCGGCCCAGCGTCGCGCCTCGGCGGCCGGCACCGGGGCGACGCGCAGGCTGGTCTGCGACGCGGCGACGTCGGCGGGTCGGGCGGCGAGCTTGACCCAGGTGCTTCCCGGAGCCAGCCCGCGCGCGGCGGCCACCTCGTCGAAGCCCGCGGGCAGCACGGACGGGACGAGCTGGAGCACAGCCTGGTCGACGCCGTGCTCCCGGTAGAAGTCGAGGACGCGATCCAGGATCTGCACGGTGAACGGCTCGGTGGTGCCGAAGCCGAGGGCCTTGCTCCAGTACCCGCCGGAGGGATCGTTGCGCATGGCGAGGGCGACGCCGCCGCCGATGCGGGTGGTCGCGATCCCGAGATCGGTGTACGTGGGTCCGGGTGCCTGTGACTCGTAGGAGTGCATGAATTCGCACTCCACGGCTTCGGCGAGCGGGGTCAGGTCGGCTGGCGCGGTCATCGGGCGATTATCGTCTGGTCCTTTCCCAGGTCCGCACCAGCTGCATCCGGTTGTGGATGCCCAGCTTGTGGTATATGGAGCGGAGTTGGGTGTCCACGGTGTGGAAGGAGACGAAGAGGCTCCTGGCCGCTTCCTTCTTCGTGGCGCCAGCGGCAAGCATCTCGGCCACCCGCTCCTCGGCGGGGGTGAGCGCGTCGATGCCCCCGCTCGACGGCTTGTCGAGCGATGGCCGGTGCCGCGGGGTGGCGGCGAGGTCGGCGCAGCGCCGATCGGCGATCGCCTGGTCGCCTGGGGCGCCGATCCGGGCGTAGAGGGCCGCCGCCTCGTGCGCTGCGTCGCGCGCCTCCCCGGAGCGCAGCCGAGGGCTGTTCGCGAGGTCGAGCAACGCGTCGGCCAGCGCCGGCCGGGCGGCGGTGGTGCGTAGCTGGTCGACCGCCGACCGGAGCGCGTCCGGGTCGCCGTCGCGCAACCCTCGGCTCTGGTCGGCCAGCGCGTGCCACAGCGGCACCGGCGTACGGGTGCGCACCAGCTCGACCAGTTCGGTGACCCGGCGCGCGGCCCGGGTGTCGCTGGCAGCCACCGCCGCGCGGACCAGTCGGGGGCCGAGATGTGGCACTGGCAAAAGCGGCCGGACCGACCGGTGCAGGTCGGCGACGACCCTGGTGAGCAGGCCCGCCGGCGCGCTGAGGGCGGGATCGCGAACCGCCACGCAGAACGCGAAGCTCCACATCGTACGGTTCGGCCACCGATCCTCGGTGGCGCAGGTGCGGAGGATGGCGCGCGCGTCGTCGTGCTCGCCACGGCGGTAGCGGACCTCGCCGATCACCGCGACCAACAGGGCACGCACCTCCTCGCTGATCTCCGCCGAGCCGGAGCTGAGCGTCGTGACCGCCAGCGCGGCCGCCTCGGGCAGCTCTCCCACGGCCACCATGCGCAGGCAGTCCAGCGCGGTCAGCCCGGTGAGCGGACCATCGGCCTCGTCGGGCGCCTGCCGGGTCGCGGTCCGTGCGTCCTGGTGCCGGCCCAGGCCGAGCTGCACGAGGATCCGTTCGGCCCGGATGGACGGGCTGTCGGCCCGTGCCGCCCAGGAGCCCGGGTCCAGGGCCGCCAGCACGGCCTGGGCGCCCGGCAGATCGCCGTGCGCGAGCGAACGGGCGGCCCGGCCGAGGGCGAGATGACGAGCGGACGACTGGTCACCCGACGCGGCGTGTGCGGTGCCCGCGTCGCGGAGCAGGGCATCGGTGTCCGGATGTCCCGTGCGGGCCGCGATCGTGGCGAGCATTGCGAGCAGGGTGCTGTGGCTGCGGGCGTCCAGTCGAAGGTTCAGCGCCTCCCGCAGACCGGCGAGGGCGATGGTCGGCTGCTCCAGTGCCACGGTCTGCGCCAGGCGACCGAGCAGGAGGGCGCGTTGGCGCTCGCCGCTGCGACTCGTCGCGATCTCCGCCGCCAGGACGTGCAGCGCCTCCATCCCGCGTCCGGCGAGCCGGAGCTGAGCCGCGGTGACGAAGAGCCGGTGCCGTCGTTGCTCGGCGGCGTCGGCGGTGATGTCGTCGGCCGGGAGCATTCCGGCGGTGAAGGATGATTCGGACAATGGCGTTCTCCCCGGTTGTTACCAGGCGCGTCGAAATGCCGTCCTGCGACCGAGCCTAGCCATGACGGCAGGTACGGGCGACCGGATCGACGAACCGGCGGGATTGCGCCGAAAGGCCCGCGGCGTCCGGGATGCGCCGCACGGTAATGGCGCGATCGCGTGATGCGACGGCCGGTCCTCGGCGTCGACCATCGAATCATGGCCCTGCTCATCGAACTTCCCGGTCTGCACCGGCTCCGGGTCGTACTGCTGATGTTCGTCCTCTATGCCGGTACCGGGGCGGGTGGTCACGCTCCGGCATGGACGCGGCTGGTGCTGATGGCGAGCGCGGCGGCGATTCCGGTCGCGATCGCGGTCCAGTACGGCCGGCCCGGAGTGCGTGCCCTGCTGGGGATCTCGTCCCGGCTACGGCTGCGGAGCGGATCCGTTTCCGCGCCCGAGCCGATCCAACCCGAGTGAGGAGGCAGCGATCATGGCGAACAGCGATCCCGAGCCGCGACGCGGCGACCAGGGCGCCGCGCCCTTCGCGGGCCGTAACGTGGAGCTTGAGCGGCAGAACCCGGACCTCCTGGTTCCGCCGACGACCGACAGCCGGCTGGTGCCCAACCTCAAGTTCTCCTTCTCGCAGGCGCACACCCGGGTGGAGAAGGGCGGCTGGACCCGGGAGGTGACCAGCCGCGACCTCCCGATCGCCAGTCAGCTGTCCGGCGTCCAGTTCGGTCTCGAGCCGGGCGCATACCGGGAGATCCACTGGCATCAGCAGTCCGAGTGGGCGTACATGCTCAGCGGCAGCTGCCGGATCAGCGCCGTCGACCACGAGGGACGCAACTTCATCGAGGACGTGAAGGCCGGCGATCTGTGGTTCTTTCCGCAGGGTGTGCCGCACAACATCCAGGCGTTGGAGGACGGCGCCCAGTTCCTGTTGGTCTTCGACGACGGCGCGTTCTCGGAGAACAACACGTTCCTGCTCAGCGACTTCTTCGCCCACACCCCCCGGCACGTCCTGGCCAAGAACTTCGGCTGGACGCTGGAACAGATGGAGAACCTGCCCGAGCGGGAGAAGTACATCTTCCAGGGCGACGTCCCACCACCCTTGCACCAGGACCGGGTGGTCAGCCCGACCGGCGACATCCCACGAAGCTTCAAGCACCGGATGCTCGCGCAGACCCCGCAGCGTTTCCGCGGCGGCACGGTCCGGATCACCGACTCGACCAACTTCGCCGCCTCCGTGACCACCGCCGCGGCTCTGGTGGAGGTCGAACCGGGCGGGTTGCGCGAACTGCACTGGCACCCCACCACCGACGAGTGGCAGTACTACATCTCCGGCACCGGGCGGATGGGCGTCTTCGCCGCGCAGGCCGCCGCGCGGACGTTCGACTTCCAGGCCGGCGACGTGGGTTACGTCCCCTTCGCCTACGGCCACTACATCGAGAACACCGGTGATGAGCCGCTGGTGTTCCTGGAGATGTTCCGCCATCCCCGGTTCGAGGACATCTCGGTGATGCAGTGGATGGCCAACACACCCCACGAGGTCATTGCCGACACGATCAATGTGCAGAAGTCGATCGTCGACAGCCTGCCGAACACCAAACAGGTTGTGCTCTGAGCGACGGGGCCGCCCGTCGGCCGGGGGACACCGACCGCCCGTATGACGACGAACGATCACGGCAGATTGATGGTGAACTCCCCGGTGTGCACCTTGCCGGCGACCTGGAAGTCGAAGAAGGCCCGGTACCGGCCTGAACTCGGTGCGGTCAGCCAGAACTTGACCGTCCCGTCGACCAACTCCGGCTCGGGGTGGACGTGCACGTAGCCGAGATCGCCCTCCCGAACGACGACCAGGTGCCCGTACGCGCCCAGGTATCGCTCCAGCTGGGCGGGCGTGGCCGTGTCGGCGCGGTTGATCTGGAAGTGGATCGGCGCCGTCACCCCTACCGTCGGGGTACCGGTCATCGACACCGCGTACGGACCAGCCGTTGCCCGCGCCTGCGCTGGCGGCAACGCGGCCGGGCTGTGCGCGCCGGGCACTGTGTGGTCGACGCCCAGCACCAGAGGCTGCTGCGTGCCGTTGGCCGCGGTGACGGAGAAGTCGGCGTAGACGCGGTAGCCGCCCGGGCGGGCCAGCGTCAGGGGGACGCTCCAGGTGCCGTCGGGTGCCATCGTCGGATGCAGGTGCTGGTAGCCGGTCAGGTCGCGGCCCACCACGATCAGGTGCAGCGGCTTGTCGTGAACGACAGCGAAGCGGGTCGCCGCCTGCCGGTCGGTGCCGACGATCCGGAACCGGTAGTCAGTTCGTACGCCGGGCGGTTGGGACCGTTCCAGTGGTTGCAGGGTGTACCCGTTGGCGCTGACCGTCGTTCCGGTTGCCAGCGTCTGGCCCGTCCCGCCGTCACCCGGGTGCGTGTGCGGGCCGGTCCCCGGCGCGTGTTGGTGCCCGTCGGCGGCCGACACCTCCTGGCCCGAGGCGGGTGGCCCGCCCGCTGCCGCTCGCGCGGCGCCGGTCGCCGGACTCTCGTCGGCGGCACCGACGCGCGCCAACCCGAAACCGGCCAACAGGGCCACCACCAGCCCACCGACGATCAGCGCCAGCCGGGTGTTGCCCAGTCGGGATTCCGGTGTGCCGGCGGCGACATCGACGCCGGCTCGCGGTTCGGAGTCGAGTGTGGTCGCGCCGACACCGCCGCCGCGACGGGTCGTACCCGTCCTGCCGCCGGCGGTCCTGCTTGTGGGACGGGCACCGGCGCCGCGTCGGCGAGACGTCGCCGCCGAGGTACGGCCCCGGCCGGTGGGTCTGCCGGTGCGAGCCGGGCGGCGACGCCAGCCGACAAGCCCGGCCACCCCCACCGCCACCACGACCGCCATCGCCCAACCGGTCCAGGCCGGTATTCCGGAATCGCTGTCACTGCTCGACTCGGTCGGCGCAGCCACCGCAGCCGTCGGGGTCGATGGGTCGGCAGCGGTGGTCGGCACCGCCGAAACCTGCCCGGATGTCTGGTGCTGCTCGGTGGCGGCGAGCAGCGCCGGGTCCGGCTGGGTGGATGGTGGGCTCCACCCCTGCGGCGCTGCCGTCACCGGCCCGTCGTAACGGAACGTCATCGTGCCCCGCACGGTGTCGCCGTCGGACGCGATCGACAGGTAGCTCACCGAATACTGGCCTTTGGCGGGCAGATGCGCGACGGCCACGACCGCCGGGAATCCCGTCGTGTACTCGCGTGGCTCGAACTGCCCATTGACCAGGAAGTACTCGCGTACCGGCTGATCCAGCGGCTTCGGCTCCCCATACGACCAGCCGTTGTCGACCCGGGTGCCGCCGGGGGCGGTGATCGTGAAGTACGCGTTGGCGGCGGCCTTCTCGGTGAAGAACAGCTGCACCGACGCCAACGGTCCGCGCACCGTGGCGTTCGCCGCTGGCGTGGACCCGGCGAGGGTCCCGTGCGCAGCGGCGGGCCGCGCGGACGCGAGGAGAGCGACAGCCGAGGCGAGGAGGAGCGCGAGGAGGCCCGGGACCACCCGCCCGGAAATCTGAGGGTGACGGCGCATTTGAATATCCTCACCGTGCTGAGACTTTTTACAAGAGGTGACGATCTTTTTCCTCGGATGGCAAAAGCTGACCCCGGGCGTGACGGGTGGTCGGCCGGGTCGGGCGAACGTTGCGCCGGCCGGCGATCCGGTCGGATAGCGTCCACGTGGGGTCTCGATCACGGAGAGTGTGGGAGCTATGCGGGCTGCGGTGCTGCGGGAGTTCGACGTTCCGCTGACGGTCGAGGAGATCGATCAACCCACTGCGGTGGCGGGGCAGGTGCTGGTGCGGATCGTCGCCAGCGGGGTCAACCCGCTCGACACGAAGATCCAGGCAGGGAAGGCCGCACACGCGCGTGTCCAGCCGCCGGCGGTGCTCGGCATCGACCTCGCCGGGGTCGTCGCGGCGGTCGGTCCGGAGGTGACCGGCTTCGGGCCGGGAGACGAGGTGTACGGGTTGTGCGGGGGCGTCGGCGACCTGCAGGGCTCCCTGGCCGAGTACGCCGCCGTGGACGCCCGGTTGCTGGCCCGCAAGCCGAGGAGCCTCTCGATGCGGGAAGCCGCCGCGATGCCACTGGCCGCGGTCACCTCCTGGGAGGGACTGGTCGACCGGGCCGGGGTCCACGCCGGGCAGAAGGTGCTGGTGCACGGCGGTGCCGGCGGTGTCGGTCACGTGGGTGTGCAGCTTGCCCGGGCGCGAGGCGCCGAGGTGTACGCCACGGGTGGGCCGGCGAGCATGCGGGTCATCGAGAGCCTGGGCGCCGTGCCGATCGACTACACCGCGAGCACCGTGGAGGAGTACGTCGAGCGGCACACCGGCGGCGAGGGCTTCGACATCATCGTCGACAACGTCGGTGGCGCGACGCTCGACGCCTCGTTCGCGGCGGTCCGCACCTATCACGGGCACGTCGTCAGCGCGCTGGGCTGGGGCTCACACTCGCTCGCCCCGCTGTCGTTTCGTGGCGCGACCTACTCCGGCGTGTTCACCCTGCTGCCGATGCTGACCGGGCGGGGCCGGGAACACCACGGTGTCATCCTGCGCGAGGTCGCGACGCTGGCCGATGCCGGTTCGCTGCGCCCCCGACTGGACGAGCGCCGGTTCACGCTCGACACGGTCATGGACGCCCACCGCCTGGTCGCCGACGGCACCGCCAACGGCAAGGTCATCGTGGACGTCGGCGACGAGGAGCGGTGACGGCGCTCCCACCGGTGGTGCCCGCGTTCACCGCCGGTGGTGACGGTCTCCGCTGACCGGTTAGGGTTCCGGGATGTTCCGCGCCGTCGTGTTGATCGCTGCTGTGGTGCTCGCCGCGGATCAGCTCAGCAAGTACTGGGCCGAGTCCGCGCTCTCTGGCGGGCAGACGATCACGGTTCTCGGTGACCTGCTGCAACTGCGACTCGTGTACAACCCGGGTGCCGCCTTCTCGATCGGCTCCGCGTACACCTGGATCTTCGCGGTGTTCGCGGCGGCGGCGGTGGTCGCGGTGACCGTCGTGGCGCGGCGGGTCACGTCGCGCGGCTGGGCGGTGGCGTTGGGCCTGGTGCTCGGCGGCGCGACGACCCACCTGCTGGACCGCCTCTTCCGGGAGCCGGGGTTCGCTCGCGGGCACGTGGTGGACTTCATCGACTACGCCGGGTTCTTCGTCGGCAACGTCGCCGACATCGCCCTGGTGGTCGGCGTGGGCGTCGTCATGCTGCTCAACGTGCGCGGCATTCCACTGCGGGCGACCGCCCCGGGCGCAACCAACAGTGACGAGCAGGTGTCGTCGTCAGGCTCCTGAACTGATCAGCACGATCTCCAGTCGACGGGGGCCGTGTACTCCCTCGACCCGGTTGAGCTCGATGTCGCTGGTGGCGGACGGGCCGGAGATCCAGGTCAGCGGCGCGCGTGGGTCGAGGCGGGCGAGCGCCTCGGGCAGCAGACCGACGACCTGGTCGGTGCGGACGACGCAGATGTGCCGGTCGGGGACCAGGGTGAGCGCGCGCCGCCCCTGCGCCGGGCCGGCGTCGAGGATGATGGTGCCCGTGTCGGCGACCGCGACGGCGCAGCCGGTCAGGACCGCGTCCAGCTCGTCCAGTGTGGCCGGTGACAGCGCAGGCGCGTCGCGGTGCAACCGCCCGGCGTAGCCGGCCAGCCAGCCGGCGGGGACGTCAGTGGGGACGGCGAGCCGGTCGACCGCGCTGAGCAGCCGAGGTAGGGCGTCGATGCCACGGTGGACGACCGCCCGGTAGTCCTCCAGGCGGTCGACCAGGGTGTCGATCAGGTCGCTGCGGTCGTCGACCCGCCGGTACCGGCGGGGGACCGGAACCGGCGGCGGCCCGTCGGCCAGGGCCGTCCGCAGCCGCGCCAGGATCTCGTCACGTGCGGTCACTGCTTCTCCCACCATTCCCGGAAGGTCTGCGGCGCGGGCAGCGGCAGGTCCCGCGACCGGGTCCACGCCGACGCCGGCCAGGGCAGTCGCCGCAGCGTCCGAGCGCCGGTGCGCCGCTCCCGGTACGCCCCGAGTGGTCCCGCGCCGGCCCGGGCCAGGCGCAGGGCGGCGGCCCAACGTCGGGGGCTGCGCATCACCCAGGACAGGACACCCATGGTGGCCCGTTCGGCCGGTGGGTGCGGCGCCTGCTGGCGGAGGTGGACCAGGATCTCCGGAATGTTGATCTTCACTGGGCACACGTCGTAGCAGGCGCCGCAGAGGGTCGACGCGTACGGCAGCGACGCGTTGTCGGCCACCCCGGTCAGCTGCGGCGACAGGATCGCGCCGATCGGCCCCGGATACACCGACCCGTACGCGTGCCCGCCGGCCCGCTCGTACACCGGGCAGACGTTGAGGCACGCCGAGCAGCGGATGCAGGACAACGCCGGCCGTCCGACCGGGTCGGCGAGCACCGCGGACCGACCATTGTCAACAAGCACGACGTGCACGGTCTGCGGGCCGTCCCCGGGGGTGACGCCGGTCCACATCGAGGTGTACGGGTTCATCCGCTCGCCGGTCGAGGATCGGGGCAGCAGTTGCAGGAAGACCTCCAGATCGGTGAAGGTCGGCAGCAGCTTCTCGACGCCGACGACGCTGATCAACGTCTCGGGGAGGGTGAGGCACATCCGCCCGTTGCCCTCGGACTCCACCACCACGAGGGTGCCGGTGTCCGCGACGGCGAAGTTGGCGCCGGAGACGGCGACCCGGGCCGAGAGGAAGCGCCGGCGCAGGTGGACGCGGGCCGCCTCGGCGAGCGCCGCCGGTTCGTCGCTCAGGTCGGCCGGCGCGTCAGGCATACGACGCTGGAAGATCTCCCGGATCTGGGCCCGGTTGTAGTGGATCGCCGGCACCAGGATGTGCGAGGGGGTGTCCTCGCCGAGCTGCACGATCAACTCCGCGAGGTCGGTCTCGTACGCGGCGATCCCGGCGGCCTCCAGCGCCTCGTTGAGCTCGATCTCCTGGGTGGCCATCGACTTGACCTTCACGACCTCGTCGGCCCCGGCGGCCCGGGTCAACGCGACCACGATCCGGCACGCCTCGGCAGCGTCGCGGGCCCAGTGCACGGTGGCGCCGGCAGCGGTGGCGGACGCCTCGAACTGCTCCAGCAGCTCCGGCAACCGACGTTGGACGTCCGCCTTGATCGCCGAGCCGGCGTCGCGCAGCGCCTCCCAGTCGGGCACCTCGTCGACGACCCGGGCGCGCTTGGCACGGATGGTGCGGGTGGCCCGGTGCAGGTTGGCCCGCAGTTGCTGGTCGGCGACGGCCGGTCTGGCGGCGGTGGGAAAGGGCAGTGGCGTGCGGATCCGCCCGCCCCCGGTGGCGGGTGCGACCGGATGGCTCATGAGCTGGCTCCCGTCTGCGCGAGAATCTCGGCGTAGTGCATGGCCCGTACGCCGGACCGGTGGCGGTCGAGGCCGCCGCCGATGTGCGCCAGGCAGGAGTTGTCGGCCGCGGCGAGCACCCGCGCGCCGGTGTCGCGGACCCGGGCGCACTTGTCGGTGAGCATCGCGGTGGAGACGTCCGGGTTCTTCAGGGCGAACGTGCCGCCGAAACCGCAGCACTCCTCGGCGTCGCCCAGCTCGACCAGCTTGATCCCGCGCACCTGGCGCAACAGGCTCAGCGGCCGGTCGCCGAGGCGCAGCATCCGCAGGCCGTGGCAGGTGGGGTGGTAGGTGACCGTCTCCGGGAACTCGGCGCCGACGTCGGTGACGCCGAGAACGTCGACGAGCAGTTCGGACAGTTCGTAGGTGCGGGCGGCCACCGAGGTGGCGGGCGGGTGCAGGTGCGGGTACTGGTCGCGGATCATCGCCGTGCACGACCCGGACGGCGCGACGATGGCGTCGTAGGAGTCGAAGACGTCGACGTAGTTGCGCACCATCGGCATGGCCTCGGCCCGGTAACCCGTGTTGGCGTGCATCTGCCCGCAACAGGTCTGGGCGGTGGGGAAGTCGACGGTGTGGCCGAGTCGCCGCAGGATGCGGGTGACCGCGATGCCGGTGGCCGGGAACGCCAGATCGTTGACGCAGGTGATGAAGAGGGCGATCCGCACGGCGGCTCCTCGGGTGGGTG
>NZ_QGSZ01000329.1 GCF_003857055.1 Micromonospora inaquosa
GGCGCGCCGCCAGCACCTTGACCGACCCCGCTTCCGGCATCGCCAACCTGCACAACATCGCCCTCGCGGGCTGACCGCCCGCCCGGCGCCGGACAACGCCTTCACCGAGTTACGAGACGTCCCTTAGCGGGAATCCGGTGGAGCTCGCGGCACTGGCCGCCGACATCGCCGACCGGCAGGCCGCTGCCGATCCCGACCCAGACGTCACGGTTACCGGCGTCCGAAAGCGGATGCTCGCTGAGCTCGCCGCCTGTAAAGACTTCACGGGCGAGGTCGCGCCTGCCGTAACCGTCGTTCTTGATCAGCTCATCAAGTTCGTCGCGCGACGGCTAAACACTCAGCAATCGACCAAGGCGTACCTGTTCAAGCCGGACGCCAACGAGCAAGATCTGCACGCCGACCTCTACGACTGGTTATCCCAAGGGCAGTTGGCGAGCTCCACGAACGTGGAGGTGCATGAGGTCGGGGCAGGCCGCACCGACATCCAAATTTCCTTCCCAGGCTTCCACCTCTATTTGGAGCTGAAGGCGGATGGGACAGCAGTGCCGGTGGCCAGCAAGGCCGCATACATCAAGCAAACGGTCAGTTATCAAGCCTCTGACGTGCGTATCGGTTTCCTCATCGTGCTCCGCTTGAAAGCTCCGAAAGACAAGAGCCCTTCCATGCACCTGACTGAGCTCGTGTCGCACACCATCGTGGAGGTGCAGGATGGCGCGGTCGAACGTCATGTGGTGATGCTTGAGGTGCCAGGCAATCAGACTAGCCCGTCCGGGGTCCAGTGACCACCAGCGACTACATCTGGGCAGGTCCGGTGAGCGTGGTGCTGCGCCGGTAGATCCTGCAACAAATGACCGCTCCTCATCCGGGCTAATGGGCGACCGGCGCTGACGCGATGGAAACTCCGAATCTGCGATGGAGACGACAACGGCCCGAGCCTTGACCCCGACGCCTCACAGCGACCTGTTCGGAATACGAAGAGGACCCGAAACATGACAACGCACCCTTGGCCGTCCTCGCTCCGACGGCGGCTTGACTTGCGCCACGCTGGTCCGGCGATCGCTTACCACGCTGGCCACGCGACCCGGGTGCGATGGCTGAGCCAACACTCAACGGCCCGTCGCCCACACACCGCCGCTTCGGCTGGGCCCGGATAGCGCCCGGCGTAGGCTTTAGGCCGTGCTCCCGACCGAAGAGTGGCTAAGGGCCACGTTAGGAAGAGCGGTCCTTGCGGCATGTGTCGATGATGAGGTACTTCTGCATCGCGATGTGAATGAGAGATCGGTAATGTTTCGGGTCGGCCGTTACTTGGCGCCTGAAATCGAAGAGGCCTGGCCAGGCGAACTGTGGGTCGATCTTGAATATAATCGCGTGGCGGGCGAAGGAAGGATTCCCAAATCGCTGACCGGGTTACTTGAGCCGAGAGCCGAGGAGCGGATGGGACCGGAGGCAGCCAGGAAGCGTTCCGTACTGCCGGACCTTATAGTCCACAATAGATTCGGAAGGACGAGGGCCCACAATATCCTTGTAGTGGAGGCAAAGAAGCACCCAGCGAATGAGAGGGCGGTCGACTTTGACCTACAGAAGCTCCAGGCTTACAAGCAGCAGCTGGACTACCAGCACGCCGTCTACGTCGAGCTAAGCAAGGACTCGCCACGCTGGTGCTGGATTGGGAGCAACAGTGAGATGGTGACAATTCCCTCGCCGGCCTAGGCGCCGAGCCGTCGATACTTGCCCAGGCATAGCATGTCAAGACCCACTACCGGCCACGCGGCTGCCGTCGCACGAGCTGTCGCTCTGCACCAGACGAACGAGCTGCGCGACAGGCTGTTTGTACGGGCGGTGATGGACGCCGTGGCCGGGTGACCGAGACGGTGACGGGTCCGCCCGCGTGACGTGGGCGGGCAATGTCGGCGAGGCACACGGTGACAGCCGGCCGGCCGTGCAGGCCGGCAACGGAGTGAATAGGGGCTAGAGGGTGACGTCGTCAGTCGGGATGGAACGCCGCGGCGTCGCCGAGGTGCAACTCGCGTTCACCAATCTGAACTGGGCCTTTCGGGAGCAACGCGAAGCGGATCAGGGGATCGACGCTCAAGTCGAGCTCGACGGTCTGACAAACCCCACCGGCCGGTACATCGCCGTCCAGATCAAATGCGGGTCAACGTTCTTCAAACGAAGGACCCGGCACGGGTGGCGCTTTCCCGGAAAGCCTCGGCACCTCACGTACTGGCTGGCCAACCTGATGCCCGTGGTGCTGGTCATCGTTGACCCGAAGACCCGAGTCGGATACTGGGTTCAGATCACCGCCGACGCGGTGCACGAGACCGACCGCAGCTGGTCGATCGAGGTGCCGTCCGCGAACGTACTCGACGCCTCATCGCATGCCACCCTGCGTGACATCGCGCTTGCTGCTCCCTCAGCCAACCCGGATCCTGTCGCGGAGGTTCTGCCGCTGTTGCCGCCGTCCACCGTGGAGGCGTTGTCGGCTCTCAGCCTGGTCGACCCCGAGGGCGCACGGCGTCTCGCGCGGATGCTCACTGGGGGCCGCGACGACCCGAGGGCGGTCGTGGAGCCGCTCGTTCAGGCGAGCCGGGGATGGGTTCACGCGACAGCGGCGCGGCTGGCAACCGTCGGGGCGTACGCCAACGACCACGGCCACCGGGACCTGGCGATGGAAGCGTTCGCGTTGGCGGCCGAGCGGGACCCGGACAACCAGCTACGGCTGCGCGGTGTCGCGGCGATCATGGCCATCACCGTGGGGGACAGGAGCCGCGCCGCTGGCCTTCTCCGCCCGGTCCATGCCCCGCAACAGGCAGGGACGACGAACCTGCTCATGGACGTCGCCGTCTGCGCCCTCGAAGCCGATGAATCGGGCAGAGAGGATCTGCTGGAGAAACTTCTACGCGATCGGCCCGATGGCGAGCTCGACGCGGAACCCACCTGCCTGTTGTTCCTCGCCGAGCGCGCTGCTGGCCGGGGAGAGTTCGACCAAGCGCTGGCCCTGTACGAACGCGTCTGCGAACGGCAACCGGCCAACACTGGTGGCAGACTCGGCCGGGCCCGGGCGCTCATGGAGCGCTGGCTGCGTGGGACCACGGCCTTGCCATTCCGTGACCAGCAGGAGGTGACAGCGCTCGCCATGTCCGTCCGCGACGACGTACGGCGATGGGCTGGGCCGAGCGAGACCATGCATCGCCTTCTCGTGCAGGAGCGCATGCTCGTCGGCGCGTTCAAGGCGGTCGTCGAGCTGGCCACGCCCACGGCATTCGGCGGTCAGGCAACCGACCGAGAAGCGGGCGACCCCGTCGTCGCGATCGTGGGCGCCCAAGCCAGCATCGCCCTGGATGACCGCATTCGTGCCGTTCGGTTCGGTGACGCCATGCGCGGCACACCCGCGGAGCCACTGATTCGCGCGCTCGCTGCGGACCCGAGCCAACCCGCCACGGCTACGGTCGCCATGTGGCGCACTGCGCTCGACAACGCGGACACCGCTTTCGCGGCCAGGATCTGTCTGAACCAGCTCGCCTCCAGAGGCGCACTCGACGCCACCGACCTTGACCAGGTGGAGGCGTTGGCGCATCTCGACGACGGCGACCGCGTCGTTTTCACCGCACGCAACGCCGTTGGGAGCGGTGACATCGACGGAGCGTTCACGCTGCTTCGGTCTGCCTGGTCACCCGCTGCAGGAGAGATCCTGATCGAGATCCTTCGTGAGGCGGGACGCTACGACGCCGCCCTCGCCGTGTGCGACGAGATCTGGGCGGCATACGGGGCGCTGAAAGCGCTCCAGGAAAAGGTCAACATCCTGGTAATCCGGGGCGACCTCGACGCCGCCGACGAGTGCGCCAAGGATCTACTCGCCACCGGCGAACTCGCAGCCGAGCAGCGCACAGCCCTGCACCGCCGGCTCATTGAGCGCAGAGCCACGCGAAACGACTGGGCGGGCCTAGAGGCGTGCTGCCGGGCAGCACTCAAGGACGAACCGACCAATCACGATCACGCCTGGGCGCTGATCATCGCTCAGCTCAACCAAAACCGGTGGGACGCGGCGTGGACGTCATACCGCCATCTGCGACCCGACGTCACCAACCCAGGCACCGTTCCCGCCTGGGTCGACCTGCACCTACGGTTCGACAACACACCGCGAGCCCGAGGCGTCGCCACGACGCTGGCCAGCCGCTTCGCGCACGATCCAGACACACTCACCCGGCTCGAAAGGCTCAACAACCCGGCACAGTGACAACTCCGCGAGCCCTCCGCCGCCTCCCCTCTGCTGGAACTTTTCCCAGCCGTCGGTCCTTCGAGTACATCGTCGATGAGCGTCGTGGATGCGGGGCAGGACACCCAAGGGCTGGACGGTAAGTCCTCTTCGCTGGCTCGGTGGCGCAGGTCTCAGCCGTTCGTGATCTACCAGGCGCAGGAGCGTGTCGCGGTTTTCATCGACTTCGAGAACCTGGTGTGCGGTGCCGGTAAGGGTCTACCTGGCCAGAGCGATCCCATTCCCGACTCTGCCCTGACCTACCTGTGCCGAGGCTTCCACGGCAACGCATCCATTCGCCGTGCCTACGCTGATTGGGCCAACACAGGCTTCGGGAAGTATCAGCAGGCGCTGGCCAACAACGGCGTCGACCTCGTCCAGATCGCCCGCATCGGCGGCACCGGCAAGAACTCCGCAGACATTCGGATGGTCGTCGATGCCATGGAGGTTCTCATCATACCCACCCAGACGTGGCGGTGTTTCTCCTTGTGACCGGCGACAGCGATTACTCGCCACTCGTGCATCGCCTGCGGGAATTCGGCAAACACGTTGTCGGCGTCGGTACTCAAGCCAGCGCCAGTCAACGTTTGATGTCCGTCTGCTCGGAGTACAAGTTCTGGGGCACCATCGTCGCTGCAGTTGAGCCCGCCAGCCGTCCCGCCGTTACCGCAGCCTTCGACATAAGGGACGCCGAGCGTCTTCTTATCCGGGCGTACGAGCAGCTCACGACCGACACGCCGACCGCAGGTACAGTCAAGAACAAGATGCTCGCCCTTGACCCGTCGTTCGACCAGGCCAACTACGTATGCCGTACCGTCCGGGACTTCCCTTCGCGGTTCGAGCATCGGGTCACCACTGCGGGTAGATCGGGCCAAGACATCGTCATCACGTTGGTCCGGGACGGCAAGGGCACATGATTCAAGAGCCAAGACCGCCGCCAGGTCGGGCGGCTCGACAGCGAGGCGCACTGCGGGAGGGCGCGGCCTGCGAACGCTTCAGGTGATGACTATGCCGGTTGCGGGACCATCTGCGAATACCACGCCCGGGCTTGCCCGCACAGCCGCTTGGCATCGCGTATGGGCTTGGAACGGACGCCGAAGCTCTGCTAGCAGGGGGTATGAGCCGCCAAGCGACTGCACGGGTCACCGCTGCGGTGGTGGCAGCGACTCGGCCCAGCTCACCGTCAGGCGAGCGATGAATGCGGTTCGGCGCCCAACCCGCGTCAGGTTGGGGGCCGCCGAACGCGGGTCGAACTGAGCTGAGAATACCGGCCTTGCCGGCTCCGGATCGGCCCTCAGACCCGCTGGCAGCACCGTGGTCATTTTCAACACTGGAAGATCGCCCCGTCAGTACCGGGTTTTGCGGAGGTCCTCGGTGAGGCTGCGGTACCAGGCTTTGCGATCGGCGTCGTCGCCGGGTGGGGGCCCGAGGGCGACGACCGGGTCCTTCACCGCGTAGATGATGCGGTACATCAGCAACGACACTGCTGTGTCGAGCCAGCGCTGGGTGTCGGTGGCGGGTGGCTGATGGCCGAGCACGATCGTGAACCATGACGGTAGAAGCGCCGCGTCGGCGATCGCCGTGGACAGGCGATCCCGCAGCTTGCTCTGCAGGGTGGCGCGGGCCGCCTCGCCGGTCATCACGTTTGGCCCGTGCACCGCCCGCCGCTCGTCGTCGTATTGCAGCGCTTCACCCGCCTGCTCGGCGGCTTCGGTCGTGGCGGTCAGCTGTGCCCTGGCCGCGCTCCACCCCTGGTGAGCGGTGCGGAAGGCGACCCCGGCCTGGCGGTGCTCAGCGCTGTTGCGTGCGGTCGTGGCCAACGTCGCGCTATGTCGCAACGCGTCCTCGCCACTGGAACGGATGCGCTGCCTAAGCCGCCCGAGTGCCTCGACCTGGCGCTCGTAGACCGCTCGATCGTGGGGCGAAAGAAGTACTGATGCGGATTGCTGGCCGCGCAGCGCGCGCTCGGCAAGGTCGCGCACGGCCTTGTCGGCGTGGTCGATGTCCACAGGGGTGAGCTTCTGCTCGGCGCGGACCCGCCGTTCGAGCCACCCGATCGTGGCGGTCAGCGACTTCACCGCCGCCTCGACCTCGGCAACGTCGTCGGCCAATTCCTCACGCAGCCCGTCGTGCGCCTCGCGCATCTCCTGGGTGGCCTGGTCGAGCCCCTCAAGCCGCTCGTCGTGCAGTCGGACCTGTCCGTCGAGGGACTCGTGCTTCTCCTGCAGCTCATCGACATCACTGGACGTGGTGGACACCTGGCGACTGAGCCGTTCCACCGTGTCGGACAAGGTCCGCAGATCCGTCTGCGGGTAGGTGGAGTACGTCATTTCGTGGCCTCCACCTCGGTGCCGTCGTGCAGCCAGCAAGCCAACGCCGCCACCAGCACCGGCAACAGTGCCAAAAGCCAGATCGCTGACACCACCCGGAGCGCTGCGACGACCACCAACGCGGCACCGGCCACCAAGATGAGCGCGCCGACGGCCCGATTACGGTGCCCAGGACGCTGGGCGCGCGGCTCGCTCAGCGTGATGACACCGGCCAGCAGACACACCACGATGATCGGCACCAGGTACCAACGACTGAACCGGCCGTCCACGACGAGCCCGCCGATGACGAGCATCGCCGCAAGCGCAACTGCGCCACCGACGTAGACGATGCGGCTGCTGATCCGCCTGCGCCGCTCATCCATCAACACCGGGATCCGGGCCTCGAAGTCCAGCAGCTGCGTCGTGGCGGCGAAAACCTCTGCCCGCCGCGTGCGGTACGTGGTCGTCCCGGACTCCGTCGCGGCAAGCTCTTCGTGGCTAGTACGCAGCACCTGCTGGAGTCGCTCCGCCTCCTCATGATGATCCAGATCCGGTCTGCCCACAGGCTGCACCACCTTCGTCGATCACCGCCAAGGCCGGACGTGCGCCATTGGTCGATGTCACTCTAGGCGGTTACTCCGACACTTATCGACATGTTGATCAACGCTTTCCTGCCGCCGTCCCGTTGACCGCCGCCAACCAGCACAGCGCGGACCTGATCGACATACCATCGCCCTACAGGCGTTGGCGGTTAACTCCGCGTACGAGAAGCATGTCGATGCCTAACCCATTGACGCCGCCTTACCACCACTCGGAGGGCGGTCATCGCGCAGCCGCTCACGGCTCGCCGAAGTAGCCCTCCTCCTCGCCGAGTAGCAGCGGCACGTCGTACACCGACACCCCGGGCAGCGCCCGAACGTAGCGGACGCGGTGGCGCCACCGCTGGTGCTCGAACGCCACGTCAGCTTCGATCTCCACGACCAGGCTTGGTTCCACCTGCACGTACCGCAGCGGCTCCGGCCGCTCCAGCTGGCCGGACCAGGATGCCGGCAGCGGCTCCGGCCAAGGGTGCAGCACCGGGGCGCCGCGGCGTTGCGCCGCCCGCAGGGGAGACAGCGCCCCGGCGAGTTCCTCGCGCTGCGCGCCGTTGAGCGGGTGCGTACGGCCGGTGTACCGCAGCCGCCCCCGCCGATCGCGCCGGCCGAGCAGCACGGTGGCTGGGTCGCGAAGGCTGCCCGTCACCCCACCGGCGACCGCCTCGGTGGTGATCCGGGTGCGGTACTTCCACCAGCCTCTTCTGCCAGGTTCGTAGCGGCTGGTCGACCGTTTGGTCACCACCCCCTCGATGCCTGTGGCGACGGTCCAATTTGTCAGCCAGTCCCAGACCTCTCGCATGTCCGTTGTTTGTGGCGTCAGGGTGAGCTGGGGCGGTGCGTCGACGAGCAGCCGCTCCAGCCGGGCCCGCCGCTCAGAAAGGGGCAGGTTCAAGAGGAGTTGGCCGCCCGCGTCGGCGAGCAGGTCGAAGAGCACGTAGTGGGCAGGGCATTCGCGGGCCAGGCGGAGAAGCCCCCGGCCGGCCGTGATTCGCCGCTGCAACTGCGCGAAGCTCGTCCTCCCACGCTCGAACACGATCAGCTCACCGTCGAGCACCGCGCCGACCGGTACCGCTGCCCGGATCGCCCGGGTGATGTCGGGGAAGTAGGTGCTCAGGTTCCGCCCGGCCCGCGACTGGAGGTACACGCCGTCGTCATCGCGAAACGCGATTACCCGCCACCCGTCCCACTTCGGTTCATGCACCAACCCGGCGCCCTCGGGCACCTCGTCCACGGGCGCCGCGAGCATCGGCGCCACGGGCCGACGCAGTGCCGGCGCGGCTTCTGGCCCGACTCGACGCTGGGCTGGGCTCACCGCCCGAGCCGACCGTGAACGGTCCTCACCTCAGTAATCGTGGGGGAGTGTGGCAGGGGTAGGGGTGAAGATCCACGACATCGGATGCGAAGGTAGCCCAGCCGCGCCTGCCTGGGAGACGATGCGGAGATGGACCATGAGATTCCATTCGGACCGCCGAGTGTGATCCTGTTCGAGGCGCCAGCCGCTCGGCGAGTCGGCGCACAGTTGCGTGTCGGCGGGGGCCGAACCTCGATGAGGTCAGGAGCGCCGTCCGGGTGCTGATGGACCGAGCTCGTGAGGTCGCGTCGCCACCCCCGCTGTCAGGTCGGCAACAGGGTTAGATCCGCACTTCCCCGTCGACGCCGTGTCCGCCGTTTACAGCTCGCCGAGGATACGTGTGCGTTGCTCGTCGTATTCGCCGTCGCTGATCAGCCCTTGCTGGTAGACGTCGGTG
Organism: Micromonospora inaquosa; assembly: GCF_003857055.1. GTDB lineage: Bacteria > Actinomycetota > Actinomycetes > Mycobacteriales > Micromonosporaceae > Micromonospora > Micromonospora inaquosa. The sequence goes on from NZ_QGSZ01000329.1 coordinate 8,909, forward strand.
AGTTGGCGCAGCCGGTCGGCGATCGGGTTGGGCGGCGCAGTTGTCGGGTCGGGGAGTGGACGCGTGACAGGGTTGTCGGGATCCGACCCGACAACGCCGCCTGCGCCCGGCGCGCTGTCCGGCGAGGGTGGTGGGTCGAGGCAGCGGGCGATGCTCCAGAAGTCTTCATCGAGGGCGGTGCTGCTGCTGGCCGCGCTGATGAGGTGGCGCAGGGTGTCCGGTTCGCAGGTGAGGACGGTGGCCAGGCGGGCGGCGTGGGCGGCGGTGGGCACATGACGGCCGGCGAGGATGTCCATGGTCACGGTGGTTGCGATGTCTGCCCGGGTGGCTAGCTCGGCGGGAGAGATGCCGGCGAATTCGGCGTAGACGCACAGGTAGCGGGCCAGCGCCCGGCGGGCGGGTGGCGCCTGCGTGTCGATCGTGGCGACGAGGAGCCCGAAGCGGATCCGACGGCGGGCGGCGGGCAGCTCCGGCAAATCGATGATGGGTGTCGTGCGCAGGCCGGGCGCGGCGACGTGTTCCAGCGCGACGCACTGACGCGCGTACTCCTCACGAATCGTCGCGACCTCCGCGGCGATGCTACGAACCCGCAGCAGCTCCTCCCTGACCTCATGGAACTGAACCTCAAGCTGGTTGGCCTGGCGGACCGCGTGGTTGCGGGCGTTCTCGGAGGCCCGCAGGTTGCTGACATGGCGCTCGGCCTCCGCCCGAAGCCGTTCCTGCAGGCGCGCGAGTTGGCGTTGTAGCACCGGGATGGCAGGCTCGCTCTCCGGCACGTTGCGCTGGCCGGGCTTGCCCGGAGGGCGGCTGACCGGACCCTTGTAGCCGTCGGGCAGCTGACCACGGGCGCACTGGTACCAACCGGCGGCGAGGGCCCGGATGCCGGCCGTGTCGCAGCTGTCGGGCAGACAGGCGATGATCAGCTCGGTCATCTCCCAGGTTGGACCCAACCGGTAGCGGCTCAGCTGCTCAGAGAGCTTCTGGCGATTGAGACCGGGGTAGTGCAAGCCTCGGTTACGGGCGTGCTCGAGGACCTTCGCCTGTCCGCCGACGCCCAGGTAGTCATTGATCAGGCCGCGCACGTAGAGGGTGTAGTCGGCGGCGTCCGGGTTGGCAGACCGCGTGCGGATGGTGCCTTCGTCAACGGAGTACGGGCGGGCGTTACGGCGCGGCGCGGGATGCTGGCCGGTGCTCATGCGGTCGTTCCTTGATGCACGCGGGTGGCCCGACAGCGGTTGATGTTGTCGGGAGTTGGTCCGGACCTCTTTCCCGACATTAGGGGCGTCGAGGAAAGTTATCCACGCCGATCTGCTGACTGGCTGGTCGGTCAGGGTGCTCCGCGCAGCTTGGTTGAGCGCCGGGTTAGCGCGGAGCACCCGCCATCCTTACATCATGCGAGAAAGCGGTGACAGAGTGCAGCCCCGAACGAGCTTCCGGCGAGTTTCGGCCATCCTCAACGCACTAGGTGTGCGGGCTTGGCACCGTCGAACCGACGCAACCAGCCGGCCAACCCGACCGGCGCGCCACCATCCCAAGCACCGTCGTCCCCGTCCCTGGCCGCGGCGCCCACGACGGCGACGTCCCTAGGCGCGGCAGCGGAAGCCACCGCATCAACCACCGGTGACACGCGCCGCCCCCGGCGATCGCGAGACCGCACATCTTCTCGTCCGCCGTCACGGGGCGGCGCGCATCTATCGGAGCGGCCATGGACATCGGCTGGGCGCCGTCCCGGGAGGCTGGTCTACGACTGCCCGACGAGGAGACCTCCTGCCCTTCCTGCTTGGTACGCTTCGCGCCCCCGAGGAGGAGGGACACCGTGGGCTTCCCGAACCGTTCTGCAAGCGCGCCGACCCGACTGACGCAGAGACGGCAGACGCCATGCGCGGGCTGGCGGAGGCTTTCGTGAGAGGAACGGCCGGGGACGGCGTGTCGTTCGGGTGGGAGTCGGCCGAGGCGTCACGGCTGGACGACGTCTGCGATGCCTTCCTTGCGAGCAATCCTCCCGCTGATTACCACCACAACATGAGCATGAGCATGAGCATGAGCATGAGGGCTTACCTCGGCGAGTTGCTTGTACGTCACGGCGGGGGCCGTTGGACGTTCGATCCTGCGGAAAGCGCAGCAGTGGTCGAGATGCCGAACGGGCTGCGCGCCCACCCGCACAACAAGGTGGCCAAGCGGCTCGGTCGTGGTCCGGAGCAGCCCCTCTTCCAGTTTTACTGGTACGCCCTGACCAGAGAGACACCACCGGGAACGAGCGTCAGAGTCCTGTCGGAAACAGGGGAATCGGACCCAGCCGCCGGGTCACCTAGGGGCCACAGGCCGCGGTAACGCTGGGCCACACAGGGAGCCTTTTCAACCCGATCTTGCAGTTCGTGGCGGCCGTGTCTGCCTGATGGGCGATGGATACGAAGATTTTGGTAGGACAGCGGTGCCGGGTAGATCGAGACCAGCAGATGGGACCAGCGGGCATGGGTATCCCCGTGGTGATCCGACAGGCCACGCTTGTAGATGTCGAGGGCATAGTCGAGGTGCACACTCAAGCGCGCACCGCCTATTACATCGCCGGAGGGCTCAGCGCCGACGACCTCGCCGACCCGGCGCAGACGCAGACGCAGCAACGCTATGACGGGTGGGCCCGTGCCCTCCAGTCACCGGACCGGGTGGTGAAGTGCGCCACTCAAGACGGCAAGGTCGTCGGCATCCTGAGCATGGGACGCCCAAACTCGCCGACCATAGACGCCCGCACAGTGGGCCAGCTTTACCAGATCCACGTAATACCCAGCCATTGGGGCAACGGCATCGGCGCACGCCTGCACACCAGCTTCGTCGACTACCTCACTGACTCTTTCCTGCCGACAGGGCTGCTCGAGGTCTGGGAACGCAACACCCGCGCACAGTCCTTCTACAGCAAACTCGGCTGGAAGCCCGACGGCGAGCGCCGGCCCGGTCCAGATGGCAGCGACTACGTCTTCCTCCGGCTCGCCGCACCTGCCGCGCGTTGACCACGGCACTCAGCCGTAGGGGCCTGCACTCGGACCGGTGTCACCGCTCGGATGCGATTGATACCGATTCGACGGCTCCTGGCCCCGCCGCACGAGCGGCCCATGCCCGTCCAAATCGGGCCGAGCAGAGCGACCGCCGCCGAAGCCATGGCTGAAATAGTTTCAGTGACTGGGACGGCGCATGTGTGGCGGAGTCACTGAGCTCGACCCAACTGTGCCGTGGGCGTTGCGTCGCCTGAAGACCCCAAGGGTTTGGTCGTGAGCTTCTGGTTCGAGGTTGGCTGAGCAGCCTGCGTACCTTCGAAGGCCAGGATCAGCAATGTCGGTTGGGCGCGTTACGCTCCCGAGCCGTGAAGATCAACATGGACGGTACGGTTCGACCTCTCAAGTTCAACGACAAGGTACTGAACAAGACCTTCGGCGCGGTCGTTGCCCGACTGTCGGACGACGACGCGCAAGCGATCGTCTTCCGGCACGCTGAGCTAGAGGTCGCGATGAAGGTCCGGCAACGCTGGTTGGCGCAGGTCAAGTCCATCGCTGGTTCCTCGGCGTCCAACGACGAGTGGTCCGAAAGCATCTCGAAGTATTCGGGATGGGCATCAGTGGCTGATGAAGCGCTGTCGTACATCCGTGACGACCAGGACCAACTCGACAAGGAAGATTTGCTCGCTCGTGCCCATGTCCTCTTGTGTGACAAAGTGATCGCCGCGCTGATGGGCCCACCTGCCGACGCCTCACTCGCCAACCGACACGGGGTTGGCGGTGCGTGTAGAGGTTCGCTGTTAAGTCATTTGTCCCCGGCCGCTGCCATCAGGGCGGACCGGCGGGTGAAAGCAACTGACGCCGCCTGGGCTTCTGTAAGGGATGGACTCGTGGTCGAGGCCACGGCCCGGAACTCCTTTGCGGGAACCCCCGGCTCCGTCACGCTCTCGCAGATCGACTCGTGCTCGCCGGACTCCTTCGAGGAGCAGACCGCCCGGCTGCTGGAGCGCGATGGTTGCAGGATCTTGCGGAGACGCGGTGGCTCCAACGATCAGGGAGCCGATGTCATCGGGGTCACTCCCAACGGCCTGCGGGTAGTCCTTCAGTGCAAGTATTCGACGAAGGTTAGGCACACCGTGGATCCCAGGTATTTCCACGAACTCAACGGCACCGCCCGTCAGGAGCACGGAGCAGACATCGTCGGGCTCGTCACCAACCGCACAGCGTCGAGCGCGGCCCAGGACTTCGCCACCAAGCACCGCATCTACCTCATCAACCGACCGGTACTAGAACGCTGGGCAACCTATGGGGTTTCCTGGCTCCCGTCTGACAACAGAGCCGCAGCGGGAGCTTAGTACGACAGCCGCCATTCGTGATCATGGTGGGAATTCGAGGTTGAGGCGGCGGGCGTAGTGGGCTCGTTTGGCGCATGCTTGGTGTCGGCGTCGCCAGTTTGACCAGCGCAAACGGTAGGCGATG
>NZ_QGSZ01000377.1 GCF_003857055.1 Micromonospora inaquosa
GGACGGCACCGTAGCCGGGCTGGTGCGCCGGAGGCGGCGGGGGCGGGTAGCCGGCCGGCTGCTGCGCGGGCTGCCCCGGCGCGCCGCCGGTCTGTTGGCGGCTCCAGTTGGCCTCCGCTTCGAACAGCTTCTCCAGCTCACCGCGGTCCAGGAAGATGCCTCGGCACTCCCCGCACTGGTCGATGACGACGCCGCTGCGCTCGTACTGGCGCATTTCTCCGTGACACTTGGGACAGGTGAGGCTCATCTCCCGACGGTACCTGGTGGACCTAAGCAGTTGCTGTGAGCGCCTCGACGACTTCTTCGTCGGACACCTCGTGGAAGTCGTCGTAGTAGACGCTCACCGCGCCGAAGTCGGGTGGGCGTTGGGCGCAGATGACCTGGTCCGCTTCGGCGGTCAACAGCTCGTACGCCTCCTGCGCGCCGACCGGGACGGCGACCACGACCCGGTGCGCCCCGAGTTGACGGACGACCTCGACGGCGACGCGGGCGGTCGCGCCGGTGGCGAGGCCGTCGTCGACGATCACGGCGGTCCGTCCGGTGAGGTCCAACTGTGCGCGACCGCCCCGGTAGAGCCGTTCCCGGCGTTCCAACTCGGCCTGCTCCTGCTGGCTGACCTCGGCGATGTCGTCGCTGCTGAGTCGGCCGGCCACCATGTCGTTGAGCACCTGGACACCGCCTGGCCCGAGTGCGCCGAAGGCGACCTCCCGGGCCCACGGCATGCCGAGCTTGCGGACGACCAGCACGTCCAGTGGCGCGCCGAGCCGTTCGGCGACGACTCGCGCGACCGGCACGCCGCCGCGGACGAGGCCGAGGACGACGACGTCCGGTTCGCCGATGAGTGCGGTGAGCCGTTCGGAGAGCACCCGGCCCGCATCGGCCCGGTCGCGGTACGTCCTCATGCCTTCAGGTCTACGCCCTGATGTGCCGTTCCGCCCGCGAGTTACGCCGAAGTGCTCCGACCGGGCCGTTCGGTGGAAACCGGGGTGGCCGGCGGGTCGACCGGGTGGTGCAGCGCGGGTGCCCAGGTCAGCAGGGCCAGCGGGTACAGCAGGTAGCCGAAGCGGGTCGAGGGCATCAGGGCGATGGCGGCGAGCAGCCCGTACCCGCAGATGAGGGTGGCGGCGACGGCGGTGCGGGGCGGGCGGCGGGCGAGCCGGACGGCGATGGCCACTCCGGCGGCGACCAGCAGCGCGGCGGCGATCAGCCGGCCGGCGGGTAGCGCGCTGGCGATCAGGTAGCCGGGGAACGGGGACTGCGCGGGGCTGGTGACCAGCCCGTGGCCGAGGGGGAAGCGCAGCACGTTCTCGATGAGGGCGTCGCGGTCCACCAGCAGCGCCGGCAGCAGTGCGGCGATGGGCAGGCCGATGGCGCCGGCGGCGACTCGGGTGCCGGCGCGGCGGGTCAGGCCCCAGACGATCAGGACCAGGGCGACCGGCCAGGCGAAGAGCTTCAGCGCACCGGCGAGCCCGACCGCGAGGCCGGCCCGGCCGGGTCGGTCGGCGGCGGCGAATGCGAGGGCCAGCAGGCAGAGCGCGAGTACGGGTAGGTCGTCGCCGCCGGTGGCGAGGGTGAGGGCACAGATGGGCAGTACGGTGGCGGCCTGCACGCCGCGTAGCAGGGCGGCGTTCCGCCGGTGGGTGGCCGCGGGGGTGCCCTGGCCGGTGGTGGCTGGTGTGCCGCGGAGGGCGGCCACGGCCAGGGCGAGCGCCAGCGCGGTGCCTACCGCGAACCAGACGCGGGAGTCGGTCCACCAGGTGTCGAGCAATGCTCTGGGCAGGCCGAACATCGCCATGCCGGGCTGGTACGGGGTGTAGCCCATCAGTTGTTCGCCGGGCGGCAGGGCGGCGATGGCGTCGGGTCCGAGGTATGGGGTGCCGTGTTCCAGGAGGCGGATGCCGGCCTGCTCCACGACCAGCACCTCCTCTTGCGCCCGGTCGGTGCGCCCGCTGGCCCGGTCGATGCTCTGCCAGGCCAGGGGGAGCAGTGTGGTGGCAGCCCAGGCGAGACCGGTGACCGCCCAGCGGGCTGGCAGACCGGTCAGCCGGGAGGTCGCAGAGCGTCGACGTAGCAGCAGTTGGGCGATCACCGTCAGCGTTGCGAGCAGGTAGCCGACGGCGGCGACCGCTCCCCAGGCGCGGTGCGGCAGCAGGGTCGACGTGACCGCGGTGATCGCGGCGAAGGTGGCCGAGACGGCGTACAGGCCGAGGTCGAGGGCGAGTCCGCCGGCGGCGTTGTCGAGCGTCCGCCAGTGCCACCGACGGCGGCGGGCGGTCGGGTCGTCGACGATCACGCGCGACAGTCTGGCAGACCGGGCTGCCCGTGCGGCGGGCCGTCGCCTGCTCAGGCGGGCAGGTGGGGAAGACGGTCGGGTCTGGAGCGGCCGGCCTGGCGGCGGTTCTGGCTCAACCGGATCACCGCACCGGCGTCGTGCAGCGGTGCGGCCAGGGTGCCCGGTCGGCCGCCCGAGCCGCGCTGCATCGCCGCGAGCAGGGTGCCGGACGGCATCGGTCGGGCGAACAGATGCCCCTGGCCGGCGACGCAGCCCAACTCCCAGAGGGCTCGTCGTTGCGGCTCGCTCTCCACCCCCTCGGCCACCACGTCCAGGTCGAGGCTGCGACCCAGGTCGAGGGTGGAACGGATGACGGCGGCGGCCTCCGCCGAACTCTCCATCGTCGTCACGAAGCTTCGGTCGATCTTCAGCTCGTGTACGGGGATGCGGGAGAGCAGCGAGAGGGACGAGTAACCGGTGCCGAAGTCGTCCAACGCCAACCGGACTCCCTCGTCGCGTAGCCGGCTGAGCACCCGGTCGACCACGTCGAGTTGGCTGAGGGTCAGTGTCTCGGTCAGCTCCAGGACCAGCCGGTCCGGTGGTAGGTCGTGGGCGCGGAGATGGGCCAGCACCGAGCCCGGGAACCGCGCGTCGAGCAGACTGCGGGGGGACACGTTGACCGCGACCGGTACGTCGAAGCCGGCGTCGCGCCAACTTACCGCCGCGATCAGCGCCTGGTCGAGGATCGCTTCGGCGAAGGCCGGTAGCAGGCCTGAACGTTCCACCGCCTCCAGGAACCGCAGCGGGTCGATCAGGCCGTGGATGGGGTGGTGCCAGCGGGCCAGCGCCTCCGCGCTGGTCACCTCACCGGTGCCCAGGTCGACGATCGGTTGGAAGTTGACGATGAATTCGTGGTCGGCGACCGCGCGCGGCAGGTCACCGCCGAGGGTGAGGCGGCCGAGGTCGGCGGTGTCCCGGGTCGGGGCGTAGGTGGCGATCCGCTGCCCGGCCCGCTTCGCCTGGTACATGGCCACGTCGGCGCGGCGGAGCAGTTCGGCCATTCCACCGTTGGATGGGGCGCCGGAGATTCCGCCGCTGGCCTCGACGCTGATGCGCATGCCGTCCAGCTCGAACGGTTCGTGCAGGGTGGCGAGCAGCGTTTCGGCCCGGTGCGCGGCCACCGCTGGGGCCGGCAGGCCGCGCAGGAGTACGGCGAACTCGTCGCCGCCGAGGCGGGCCACCAGGTCGGTTGCCTGGGCCGCACCGCGCAACCGGTCGGCCACCTGCACCAGCACCTGGTCGCCGGCGGCGTGCCCGAGCGTGTCGTTGACCTCCTTGAAGTGGTTGAGGTCGATCAGTACCAGCGCTGTCACTCCGTCGGCGTGCCGGTGGCTCAACTGCTCGGTGCCCTCGTCGAGGAGCTGTCGGCGGTTGGCCAGGTCGGTCAGCGCGTCGTGCGAGGCCGCGTACGCGTGCTCGTCGGCGACCCGGGCCAGTTCGGCGTACGCCTGGGCGTTGCGGACGGCCGTGCAGAGCGCGGAGGCGAAGGTGCGCAGGGTGTATTGCTCCCGCTCGGAGAGCCGCACCGGGCCGCGGAAGCGCAGTCGGAGCATGCCGACGTCGACGGTCCGGTCATGGCCTTCCAGCGGTGCGGGGATGACCGTGCCGGCCACTTCGGTGGGGGTGCCGGTCGGGCCGTCGAAGGTGATGCCACCGGTGCCACCGCGTACGGTGCGGCCGCCGTCACGTAGCTCGATCTCGACCTCGTCGGCGGAGAACAACTCGGCGGCCTGGGTGACAGCGGTGGTGAGGACGTTGTCCAGGTCGACCACGTTGAGCGCGTCGGTGGTGCGAGCCAGTCGCTGCCACGCCTGTTGTTCGGTGCGGCCTCGGATGCGCGCGGAGTAGGCCAGGTGCAGGCTCAGGACCAGGGGCGGGACGGCGAGCAGCAGCCGGGGGTCCATTTGCAGGGTGAGCAGGGTCAGGGCCGCCACCACGAACCGGACCACGTAGCCGGCCAGGCGAAGATCCAGGTTGCTGTGGAACTGGGTCGAGATCTTGGTGCCGGAGGCGAGCGCGATGACGGGGATCGCCAGCAGTTCGTCGAGGAAGGCGGCGAGGAGGTACGCAACCGACAGGATCCCCACCAGTTGCGGGGCCTGCATGGCGGGCCAGGTCCAATTGAGCAGTGCGAAGGCGGTGCCGGCACCGGCCGCGACGAGGATGTTCTTGCCGACGCCGAAGGCCAGCTTGATTGGTGGTAGGCGGGCCGAGGCGATGGTGATCCCGACGCAGGTGCAGAGCACCACCCAGGGAACGGGGGCAATGGCGGCCGCAATGACGATCGCCGCCTCGCTCCAACTGATCAGGTGCACTGCGGACCGGACACGTACGCGCGCCTTGACGAACGCACCCAAGGCGATCATGGCGGTCAGCGTCACCAGGGTTGCTCCGTCGGGTGTCGGAGCCTCGGTCGCAGGGAAGGTCAGTCTCAGGGAGGCGAGCGCAACGATCGTGGCAGCAACGACGAGGAGACCGACGAGCAGCCGTAGCCGTCGATCGGTCCCGTCATCGCGTCGTTGTGAAGAGGCCACGCAACTCCTGGATTACCTCGCCTGTCCTGCTAGCAACCATATCGCCGGGCGATGCAGAAGTCCTGCACCGATGTCAGCCCCACTCGTTTCCGCGCATTTCACCCACCCTCTCCTTCGTGTGGTTGTCGAGCTCCGATGGAGCCGACTCTCTACGAATGGAGCTTAAATGGGGTTGGCCCTAGTTAGGGATGATAAATGTCGTTATCCTCAACATTAGTTAATCCTGTACGGATAAGTGACATTCTGTTTGCGTTCCGGTGCGGAGAGCGCTGGGATGTTCGCCTGCTGCATCCGCTCCGTTGCGGAATGTCGTGAGCCGTGCCGACCGATTAGACCGCGCTCTCAGTGTGGGTGCTCGGGTGCCGCAACTCATCCGCCGATTCGGCCAACCGCTCACCAGCTTCAGCCAGGAGTTCCCCTCTTCGACTGTGGGGGCAAGCGTTGACACATGAACGTCGGTGATGGCGGCACTGGCCCAGGGCGAGGGCCAAGTGCGGAAACCAGTAGTTGAGGCTTTCGTTCCTTCTTTCCGTGACGCGGCAAGGGTCGAGAACGCTAAGGGAACGCGTGGTTCTTGCAATGTTCGCATTGCACAGGGCGACCCCGTCACAGTGGATGGCCGTGGAGCCCTCGCATCGACGGCTTGATTGGCGTCGGGCGTTCCATCCCGTGCCCGTAAGCTTCGTTGCGTGATCGGCTGAATACCCCGTTGGAGCAGGGGGACGGGTGGAGATTCAACTTCTGGGCGGCCTCTCAGTGCGCCTGCTCGCTGACAAGCTGCACCTGGGTACGCCCAAACAGCAGGCTGTCTTCGCGATGCTCGCGGTCCAACCCGGGCAACTGGTGACCCTGGACGACCTGGTCGACGAGCTGTGGCCAGACGGCCCACCGCGCTCCGCGGTGGCGAACGTACGGACCTACGCCGCCAATCTGCGCCGAACCTTCGAGACATTCGAGTCTGGTCGGGGCGTCATCGTCAGGCAGCAGAGCGGCTACCGGCTCACCCTGGGGCCGGAAGCCGTCGACGTGTTCTGCTTCGAGATGGAACGCGTCGCCGGTCGGGAAGCGCTGATGGCCGGCCGCCTGGATCACGCCCTGGAACTGCTGGGACGCGCCGTCGGGCGATGGCACGGGTCGATGCTCGCCGGCATCCCGCTCGGACCGGTGCTCACCGCGCGCAGCGCGACCGCCGAGGAGGAGCGGCTGCTGACCGTGGAACTCCTCGCTGACGTACAGCTGAGATCGGGCCGGGACGACCTGGCGATCCCGCTGCTGCGGGACATCATCGTGCGGTACCCCCTCCGGGAGCCCGCGTACGTGCTTCTCATCCGAGCGCTGTACGAGCGTGGCGACCACGCCGGCGCCGTCGCCACGTACGGCGAGGTCCACGCCAGGTTGGCGGAGGAGCTTGGAATCAATCCGGGTGCCGAGCTTCAGGCTCTCCACCGCACGATCCTCACGGTGGCTGCGTCGCGCTCGAAGACCAGCACCACAGCCCGTCCGGCTGGCCTGAGTGCGCCCGCCCCCGCGGCCGTGGCGGTCTCCGCGAAACCACATAGGCCCAGGCCGGTGGATCACCTCCCCCGGGCGGTCACCGACTTCGTCGGTCGGGAGGACGTGGTGTCGGGGCTGCTCGCAGAGACCCGCCGGGTCGAGGAGCGGGTGCCAGCCGTGCACATCATCGACGGCATGGCGGGTAGCGGCAAGACCACCCTCGCCGTGCACCTCGCCCGCCAGTTGTCCGCCCGGTACCCGGACGCCGCGCTCTTCATCGATCTGTGCGGGCATGGCGAGAAGAAGCCGGTGGAACCGGCGGCTGCCCTGGTCACTCTGCTGCGACAACTTGGGGTACCCGCCAACGGGGTGCCTGTCGACCTGAACGCCAGAGTGGAGTTGTGGCGACAGGAACTCGCTCACCGGAGATCGGTGATAGTTCTCGACAACGCCGCGAACAGCGACCAGATCATGCCCCTGCTGCCGACCGAGCCGACCGCCGTCGCGCTGGTGACCTCGCGCCGGCGCTTGTCCCACCCGGATGTGGGGCCGTCGCAGACGCTGCCGGTACTGAGCCCTCAGGAAAGTGTGGATCTCCTCGGACTGAGCGTCGGACGTGACAGGGTCGAGGCCGAGCCGGCGGCCGCCGCCGACGTGGTCCGGTTGTGTGGGCATCTCCCCCTGGCGATTCGGCTGGCCGGTGCCAGACTCGCCCATCGTCGCGGTTGGCGGTTGGCCGAAATGGCCGAACAGATGGCTGGCGACCCCCTGGTGCTGCACCACCTGGCGCAGGAGGCGAGCACCGTCACCGGCGCCTTCGCCGCCTCCTACGAACCGCTGCCGGACTCGACCAAGCGGGTCTTCCGCTTCCTGGGCCTGTATCCCGGTAACCGCTTCAGCACGGCGGCGGTCGCCGCGCTGACCGGACTGACCATCGCGGAAGCACACGAGGCGCTCGACGACCTCGTCGACAGCAATCTGGTGGAGGACCTGGACTCGACGCGATACCGATTACACGACCTCATGCGCCAGTACTCCGTGGAGCTGTGCTCCCGTACCGACTCCGCGAGCGACCGAAAGCTCGGGCTGGCCCAACTGTTCGACTTCACGCTGGATGCGGCGTTGACGGCCGCCGAGACGCTGGAGCCCGGCGTGATGAAGTTCCGGGTCCCGCACCGTCCCCACGGACGACCCGAACTGGTCGCGGGCATCGGTGAGCCCACCGCCGACTGGTTGGAGGCCGAGCGGACCGACCTGGTGACGATGGTGTTGTCCGCGCTCGACTCGGGTTTCTATGAGTACTCCTGGCGGCTGGCCCGTGCAATCTGGCGGTTCTGCTACATCCGCGGGTACTTCGAGGACATCCTGCTGACCCACCGTCACGCGTTGACCGCCGCGGAGGCGACCGGGGACATCTATGCGATGGCGTTGATGAACAACTATCTTGCCTCCGGCTACGTGCGGACCGGCGACATCCGGCAATCGCTCGATTACCTGACCCGCGCGGTCGCCCTCTCCAGGGAGTTGGGGGACGTGCTGAGCACGGCTCGGTACCGCGCGAATCTCGCGGCCGTCTACTGGTGGGGTGGCAACCTGACCGAATCGGTGACCGTCGGTTTCGAGTGCCTGCGCGACTACAAGTGGTACGGCGCCGGCAGGGCGCCGATGGTCCTCCCGAACCTGGGCATGGCACTGATGATGCTCGGACGATACGAGGAGGCGCTGCGTCTGCACCGCCTGCACCTGGCCTGGGCCCGGACGAACTCCGAGGACTTTCACCTGCTCAACGCGCTGAGCCACATCGGGGGAGTGCGCGTCCGCATGGGTGAGCTTCCACAGGCAATCCGGATCCTCATGGCCTCCCTGGCCCTGCGCGATCGCACCGGCCACCGGTACGCCGAGGCTGAGGTGCGCAACGACCTCGGGATCGCCTATCGCGGTCTCGGCCGTCTGGTCGAGGCCCAGCAGCAACACGAGGCGGCCCGAGCGTTGTCGATCACCTCGGGAGAACGACACGTCGAGGCGGCCGCGCTGAACGAACTCGGCCGCACCCTGCTGGCGCAGGGGCGGGGCGGCGAGGCCGTCGAGATGCACCAGGCCGCCCAGCGGCTGGCCACTCGGATCTCGCACCCGTACGAGCAGGGGCGTGCCCTGGCCGGCCTCGCCGAGTGCTTCGCCCGCGCCGATCCGGCCGAGGCCCGACGGCACGCGGAGCGGGCGTTGGTGATCTTCCGGCGGATGGGCGTACCGGAGCGCGTCGAGGTCGAGCGCCGCCTCGCCGAGCTGGCCGCCGGAACGGTGGCTGCGGCGCACTGACCAGGTCGAACGGTTCTTATCGATTTCTTATCGCGGGACCCGGTAACTTCTCAGCCGTATCGGCGAACGGGGGAGGTTCTGCCTCTGGGTAGAACCGGGTCGTCGAGACGCACCCGCCGCCAGGTCCCCCCAGCGACCTCGGCGGCGGGTCGGTCAGGAAGGAGCGGCGTCAGCTCGTCGCGCCGACAGCACCCGGTGCGATCGTCAGCGTGACGCCGCTCCTTCCGACCGCCGTCGTACCGCACCGATAGGCTCACGACCGTGACCGAACCCGCGCAGCTCAGCCACGTCGATCGCGCCGGCGCGGCCCGCATGGTCGACGTCTCCGCCAAGGCGGTGACGGGCCGGTTGGCCGTCGCGGCCGGCCGATTGCGGACCACACCGGAGGTCATCGACCTGTTGCATCGCGACGGGCTGCCCAAGGGTGACGCGCTGGCCGTGGGGCGGCTGGCCGGGATCATGGGGGCCAAGCGCACTCCGGATCTGATCCCGCTGTGCCACCCGATCGCCCTGCACGGCGTCACCGTCGACCTGCGGCTGACCGCCGACACCGTGGAGATCACGGCCACCGCCCGCACCGCGGACCGGACGGGGGTGGAGATGGAGGCACTGACGGCGGTCGCGGTCGCCGGTCTCGCCCTGGTCGACATGGTCAAGGCGGTCGACCCGGCGGCCTCGGTGGAGGCGGTCCGGGTGCTGCGCAAGGAAGGCGGCAAGACCGGTGAGTGGGTTCGTCCGGAGGACCGACCGTGATCCGGGCTCGGGTGATCGTCGCTTCCAATCGGGCCGCGGCCGGTGTCTACGCCGACACCAGCGGGCCGCTGCTCGTCGACGGCCTGCGCGAGCTGGGCTGCCAGGTCGACGACCCGGTGGTGGTGCCCGACGGTGAGCCGGTCGGCGAGGCCTTGCGGGCCGCCCGCGCCGACGGTGTCGACGTGGTGCTGACCAGCGGTGGCACCGGAGTGACCCCGTCGGACCGGACGCCGGACGTGACCCGGGTCCTGCTGGATTACGAGATCCCCGGCATCGCCGAGGCGATCCGTTCGCACAGTCGTGACCGCGTGCCGACGTCGGTGCTGTCCCGGGGCCTGGCCGGGGTCGCCGGTCGGATGCTGGTGGTCAATCTGCCCGGCTCGACCGGCGGTGCCCGGGACGGCCTTGCCGTTCTCGGGCCGATCCTCGGGCACACCGTCGACCAGCTTCGCGGCGGGGACCACTGACCGCCCTACAGGGGGGCCACGGGCCGCTCCGCGGTGGCCAGAGCCGCCCGGTGCACGCCAGGCCCCGGCGGGTGTCGGTCCGTCCCGATAGGCTCGGTCAGTGAGCACGGAAACCGCACCCACAGCGGATCGGGTCGCCGCACCCCCGCCAGCCGGGTGGGAGGAAGCGCGTTCGCGGGTCTACGCGGTCGGTTTGGCCGCCGCGCTGCCCGCAGTCGCCCGACCACTTGTCGACACTGACGGGTCGACCCTGGCCGAGCCGTTGACCACCCGCACCGACCTGCCGGCGTTCCCGACCTCCAGCGTGGATGGCTGGGCGGTGCGCGGCCGTGGGCCGTGGCGCGTCGTCGGCCGGGTCCTGGCCGGCAGCACTCCCGCGCCGCTCACCGAGGACGACACGACCGTCGAGATCGCGACCGGTGCGATGGTGCCCGAGGGGGCCACCGCCGTGCTGCGCGTGGAAGAGTCGACAAGCGCCGACGGCCTGGTCAGCGGCGTTCCCCGGGCCACGCCCGAGTGGCGGAAACCCGGCGAGGAGGCGTACGCCGATGAGGAGTTGTTGCCGGCCGGCACGCCGGTCGACCCGGCGGTGATCGGCCTGGCGGCCGCCTGCGGGCACGACACGCTGCGGGTTCGGCGGGCGCCGCGTGCCGCGTTGCTGGTGTTCGGTGACGAGTTGCTGACGGCGGGGCCGCCCGCGGCCGGCCGTGTCCGCGACGCGCTGGGCCCCGCGGTGCCGGCGTGGCTGCGGCGGTACGGCTGCCAGGTCCGCCCATCCGACGTGATCGGCCCGGTGGCCGACACGCTGCCCGCGCACGTGGCGGCTCTGCGCTCGGCGCTGAGCAGCGCCGATCTGATCTGCACCACCGGCGGCACGATGAACGGGCCCGTCGACCACCTGCACCCGACGCTGGAGGCGCTCGGCGCCGACTACGTGGTCAACACGGTGGCGGTCCGTCCCGGCTTCCCGATGCTGCTGGCCCGGCTGACCGGCCCCGATGGGCGAGCCCGGTTCGTGGCCGGGCTGCCGGGCAACCCGCAGTCCGCCATCGTCGCGCTGGTGTCGTTGGTCGCCCCGCTGCTCGCCGGCCTCCAAGGCCGGTCGATGCCGGTGTTACCGCAGGTCACGTTGGCCGAGGCGGTGCCCGGTCGCGGTGACCACACCCACCTGGCGCTGGTGCGACTGGACCGGGCCGCCGGCGTCGCGTCCCCGGTGCGCCACGTCGGCTCCGCGATGCTGCGGGGCCTGGCGGGCGCGGACGGCTTCGCCGTCATCCGACCCGGCACCAGCGGCGAGCCGGGTGACCGGGTGCCGATCGTGCCACTGCCGTTGTTTCCCGGGGAGCGTGCATCGTGACCGCACCAGCCATCACCTTCGGCGAGGTCACCGACCAGCCACTCGACCTCGCCACCCACGAGGCGGCCGTCGCCGACCGCCGGGCCGGCGCCGTGGTGTCCTTCCAGGGCGTGGTCCGCGACCATGACCACGGCCGCCAGGTCACGAGCCTGGAGTACGAGGGGCACCCGAGCGCCGCGCAGGTGCTACGCGAGGTGGCCGCCGAGATCGCGGCGGAGCCCGACGTCTACGCCGTGGCGGTCTCGCACCGGGTCGGCCCCCTGGCGATCGGTGACGTCGCGTTGGTCGCCGCGGTGAGCACCGCGCACCGTGCGGCGGCCTTCGCGGCCTGCGCCCGGCTGGTCGACGAGGCCAAGGCGCGACTGCCGATCTGGAAGCGGCAGGTCTTCACCGACGGCACCGAGGAATGGGTCAACTGCCCCTGACGGGTTCCCTCAGCGGTGGCTGTTGACCATCACGGCCCTGGAGAGCCGATCGCCGTAGAACGCCGGCTCCGCACCAGGACGCCAGGGCAGCGCGGCGACCAGCACGATCAGCGCGAGCGCGAGCGAGTTCTCCATCAGCGCGCCGAACAGACCGTCCTGGTAGTGCGACATCTCCGGCAGTTGGTGTTCGTACGGCCAGATCGGCGAGATCAGGAAGAGCAGGTAGAGCCCGATCGCGGCGACGCCGTGGCGGAGCCCGGTCAGCGTCGGGTACCAGATCGGCGGGCGGAGCCCGTTGATCCCCGGTAGCCCGCCGAAGACCGCCCCCTGGCCGGTGCGCTGCGGTATCCCCCGGCTCGCCTCGCGGCGACGCACAGCGGCGTCGGCCAGCACGATGATCGCCGGGATCACCCAGACCAGGTGGTGCGTCCAGGAGATCGGGCTGATCACGTTCGCGGTGAGACCGACCAGCGTGAAGGCGGTCAGCTCGTCACCGTCGGCGCGGGAACTGGCCGCTCGGGACAGACCCAGCGCCAGGACCAGCACCGAGAAGGCGAGCCACAGCAGCCCCGGGGTCTCGATCGAGTCGTACAGGCGGGCGAGCAGACCGGCGAGGGACTGGTTGGGTGTCATGTCCGCCGCGCCGACCCGTTCGGTCTGCCACAGCACGCTGCCGAAGTAGGTCCGCGACTCGTCACCGACGATCGCGAAGCTCCCCACCGTCACGCCGATCGTGGTGCCGATGGCGGTGGCCGCCACCCGCCACTGACGGGTGATCAGCAGGTAGGCGATGAACAGCGCCGGGGTGAGCTTGACCGCGGTGGCGAGGCCGATACCGGCCCCGGCCCAGGCCCCGCCGTAGATGAAGCGCAGCAGCGGGCCGTCGGTGGCGGCATAGTGGGTGCCCCGGCGGGACCGCCAGCGAAGGCCGATCAGGTCGGCCATGATCAAGGCGAACAGCAGGATGTTGACCTGGCCGTAGCCGAGCGTCTCCCGACCTGGCTCGATGGCGACCGCGAGCGGCACCGCCACAGCCACCGTGAACCACAGTGGCCAGCCCAGCCGGTCCACGATGGGTCGGAGCAGCCCGGCCAGCACCAGCGCCAGCGCGGCGATGCTGGCGGCCGCGTTGACCAGGCCGGCCGCGCCGACCGGCAACTGCGCCATCGGCAGCATGACCAGCCCGGCGAAGGGTGGGTAGGTGAACCCGAGCGTGGTTTCGGGCGCGATGAACTCGTAGAGCTCGTGACCGCTCGCCCACCACACCACGGCACCGTGGTAGATCTTCATGTCGAAGAAGTTGTACGGTCGCCCGAAAGTGCCGATGGCGAGCCATGCGGCATAGGCGACGGCGGCCACGATGGCACCCCGTACGACGTTCCTGCGATCGATCCCGCGCGTCACGCGGTCGAGCCCGCGCGTCACACGTTGGATTGGGGCGAGGCGGTCCGCCCGTCTACCGACAGCCGTCGGCATGGCGTGGCCACCCCCGTACCAAGGTCGTCCTATCCGTCCAGGTCCTGCACGGAGCCTAGAACGGCGCCTCACGTCAGTGCCTCCCGCGTTATGCGACCGTGTCCGATCCCACACATGTTTTTGACATTTCCACCGCGTTAACGCCTACCGGGTGGTTCAGGTAATTCGTGCCCTTAGCGGGGGGTGGGGG
>NZ_QGSZ01000164.1 GCF_003857055.1 Micromonospora inaquosa
GGCCCGAACGACCCGACACCACTGCCCAGCAGCGACCCACCGACCCCGACACACCACGCCCGCAGACCGGCCCGTCCACCACGGCAGACCAGCTATGAGCGCCCCGACCGCCGACTGGCGGCCCGACCCGCTCCTAACCAT
Source organism: Micromonospora inaquosa (assembly GCF_003857055.1). GTDB lineage: Bacteria > Actinomycetota > Actinomycetes > Mycobacteriales > Micromonosporaceae > Micromonospora > Micromonospora inaquosa. The sequence goes on from NZ_QGSZ01000164.1 coordinate 142, forward strand.
TGATGACGTGGCGGGCTGGCTGGGCAAGCCGAAAAACACCCTCTACGCCTGGCACAGCCGAGGAAAGGGACCGCGTGCCATCCGGGTCGGCAACACCCTGCGCTACCGGCGCAGCGAAGTCGAACGCTGGCTCGACGACCACACCGACCCGGAGCGCTGAGCCATGGCCCGACCTCCTCTACCCATCGGTACCTTGGGCACGATCCGTACCGAAAAGCTCGGCCCCAACCGGTACTGCGCCCGAGCCCGATACCGCGACCACGACGGCAAAACCCGCGACGTCGAGGCCACCGACACCACCGCCCCCGCCGCCATACGGGCGCTCAAAGTCAAAGTCCGCGACCGTGTCGCCCCTAATGACGACGAAATCACCAGGGAGACGCACGTCAGCACACTCGCCGCGCTGTGGCTGGAGGAGATAGCCGCAGAGGAACGGGTATCGCCGCAAAGCATCAGCAGGTACGAGATCAGCGTGCGCGTCTCGATCGTGCCGGCTCTGGGCGAACTACGGATCCGAGAGGCCAGCGCAGGGCGCCTCGACAAGTTCCTGCGGAGGATCGCCGAGGACCGTCCCTCAGCCGCTAAGAGCGCCAAGGTCGTCCTCGGCCAGATGTTCGCCCTGGCCGTCCGTCGGGGTGCGCTCACGACAAACCCCATCCGCGACACCGGCCAATTACGAAAGCCCCGCAAGAGGGTCGTCGCGCTTGATCGGGAGCAACTGGACGACGTTCGTTCGGCGATCCGGAGGTGGCAGCAGCCCACCCCGGGCAAGTCGGGGCCTCGGCCTACGAGCGACCTGGCCGACATCGTTGACCTCATGCTCGCCACCGGCGCCCGCATCGGCGAAATCCTCGCAGTGCGGTGGGAAGACGCCGACCTCGCCGCCGAACATCCCATCCTCACTATCTGCGGCACCATCATCTACATCAAGGGCAAAGGCTTCTTCCGGCAGGAATGGACAAAGAGCAATGCCGGCTACCGGTCAGTCGTCCTGCCACGATTCGCCGTCGGGATGCTCCTGGAGCGCAAGCTCACCGCCGCCGCCGACCCCAACGACGCGATCTTTCCCTCCCGACGTGGCACCTGGCTGTCTCCGCCCAACGTTCGCCGTCAGTGGCGTGCAGCCCGCGCTGAGACCGGCCTTGAATGGGTCACTCCCCACACGTTCCGTAAGACCGTTGCCACCTTGATCGACAAGGAGGCCAACACCGACAGCGCCGCCGCACAGCTCGGCCACGGAAGCAAGGAGACCACCAAGAAGCACTACATCGTCAAGCCAGCCCTTGCCCCCGACAGCTCCACCATCCTCGAACAGCTCGGGGGCAGGCCGGAGCCAGGCGATTCCGAATCCCGCAACCCTGGCCCGGCCCCGACCGGATAGCCGGGGCGGGTGGCGCCGGTACGCCTACCCCGGCCCTGCCGAACCTGATCGCCCCGGCCGTTAGTGAGGGGTTTTCGGGGGAGGGTTCGAAACTACATAGACAACCATAAAGGCCCTGGCCAGCTTTTTGCTGGTCAGGGCCTTTAATTGGTGCGCCGCCAGGGACTCGAACCCCGAACCCGCGGATTAAGAGTCCGCTGCTCTGCCAGTTGAGCTAGCGGCGCTCGTCGGCAACGGAGAGAACATTAGCACCCCTCCCGAGCGGGCTCCAATTCGGTTACCCGGGTCCCCCCTTCGGTCGAGCTTTGCCGGCAAAAAGCCTCAAATCGGCCACCGCCGTCAAGATCGGGGCGTGGCTTGCGGCGGTGATGCGGCACGATGTCCGCCAGGTACGCGAGAACAGAGGTGGGCATGGCACGGTTCACGCGAGCCGGGGCGGTGGTGGGCGCCCTGACTCTGGCGGCATCGCTGGCACTGACCGGGTGCGGCGGCGACGAGAAGAAGCCGGAATTCGTTGGTGGGGCGTCCTCGGACGTGAGTGCCGCCCCTGGTTCAGCCGCACCGTCGACGCCGAGCGCACCGAGCGGGCCGCCGCTCGCGCTGAGCCCGGCGGACGGCACGAAGAACAGGCCGGTGAGCACGGAGATCAGCGCGAAGCTCCCGGGCGGCGGGAAGGTGTCCGAGGTGACCCTGACGGCGGACGGCGGGGGCTCGGTCGCGGGCAAGCTGCGTACCGATGGTTCGGCGTGGGTGCCGTCGGCCCCACTGAAGTACGGCACCCACTACACGGCCACGGTGACGGCGAGCGCGTCGGACGGGACGAGCAGCCAGGGCACCAGCAGCTTCACCACGATGGCGAAGCCGAAGTCGACGATCGGGTCGGGTCTGTACCTCTTCGATGACAAGAGCTACGGGGTGGCCATGCCGGTGGTCACCGAGTTCCATCCGGGCATCCCGAAGAAGGACCGGGCGGCGGTCCAGAAGCGGATGTTCGTCCAGACCGACCCGCCGCAGCCGGGCGCGTGGCACTGGGTCAGCAACGGCACGCAGGCTTACTACCGGGCCCCGAAGTACTGGAAGCCGGGCACCACCATCACGGTGCGGATCGCCCTGGCGGGGGTGCCGCTGAGCAACGGCAAGTACGGCGACGTGGACCGCAAGGCCACCGCCAAGATCGGCCGTTCGTTCGAGATGAAGGTCGACAACGCCAACAAGAAGATGACGGTGTACGAGAACGGCGCGCCGGTCCGCACCATCCCGGTGAGCCTGGGCAAGAGGAGCACTCCGTCGTCGAGCGGCACGATGGTGGTGATGGAGAAGAAGGAAGCCACGGTCTTCGACACCCGGGACGACCCGGACCCGGCCAACCGCTATGTGACCGACATCCAGTTCGCCCAGCGGCTCACCTGGGGTGGCGAGTACATCCACGCCGCGCCCTGGTCGGAGCACGTGCAGGGGCGGCAGAACGTCTCGCACGGCTGCGTGAACGTGTCGATGGCGAACGCCCGGTGGTTGTTCGACAAGACCCGGATTGGTGACCCGATCACGATCAAGGGCACCGAGCGCAGGGTCACCGCCGGCAATGGTTGGACGGCGTGGAGCCTGAGCTGGTCGGAGTTCATCAAGGGCAGCGCGTTGCCGGTGCCCAGCGGTGGGGCCGGCCCGGCGGTCTGAGCCGTCGGCCTCGTTGCGCCGGCCCCGCGTTGGTGGGGTCGGCGTACCCTTGCACTCCCGGCGCGTGAGGACGGCGCGTCGACCCCCGCAGTCCCCGTACGGAGACGAACCAGGCTCACGAAACGCCGGATAGTAGCAGGATTCGGGCACTATTGACGGCGTGTTTCGGTTCACCCTCGGCAACCGGGGCTGGCTCTGGCGCGTCAGTAGGAGACGATGGGGCAGCGACCACGACTGTGAGGGAATTCATGCGAGCTAGCCAGGACCAGCTGATCAGGCCCGGTGGGCGACGCCGCGTCTTCGCGGCGGGGCTTCTCGCCGTGGCGCTGGCCTTCACCTCCGCCTGCACCGACGGCGACGGTGGCAAGCCGTCCTCGTGGCACGGCGGTGGCGAGAACCCGGCACCGAAGGCCGCGGCGACGATCAGTGAGCCGGCGGCGGACGCCAAGGACGTGCCGGCGTCCACCGGCATCACCTTCACCACGAAGGACGCCGTGGAGACCGCGGTCGAGCTGAAGGACGCCGCTGGCAAGGCGGTCGAGGGTGACCTGGCCAAGGACGGCAAGTCATGGCTGCCGGCCGGTGCGTTGGCCTACGGCACCAGCTACACGGCGACCGTGACCGCCACCGGTGACGACGGGCGTCCGGCCACCGCGACCAGCACCTTCACCACCATGGCCAAGCCCGGCAATCAGGTACGGGTGAGCAGCTTCCTCGGTGACAACCAGGTCGTCGGGGTGGGCATGCCGCTGATCGTGAAGTTCAGCCGGGGCATCCCGGAGGACTACCGCGACGACGTGCAGCGCCGGATGACGGTCACCTCGACGCCGGCGCAGGAGGGGATCTGGCACTGGGTCAGCCCCACCGAGATCCGGTACCGGCCGAAGGAGTTCTGGAAGCCCGACAGCAAGGTCTCCTACCGGGTGCAGGCCGGCGGGCTGCCGATGGGGGCGGGCTGGTACGGCCGCGCCGACCTCTCGGTGGACGTCAAGATCGGCGCGTCGCTGGTCATGACGGTGGACAACAAGACCAAGCGGATGACGGTGACCCGCAACGGCTCTGTGATCAAGACCATCCCGGTCAGCCTGGGTAAGAAGAGCACCCCGTCGTCCAGCGGCACGATGGTCGTGATCGAGAAGCTGCGCAAGACGGTCTTCGACACGTTCGAGGAGCTGGGCCCGGAGGACGGCTACCGCACCAAGATTGACTTCGCGCAGCGCCTCACCTGGGGCGGGGAGTTCATCCACGCGGCACCCTGGTCCGAGGGTCAGCAGGGCAGTGTGAACGTGTCGCACGGCTGCGTGAACGTGTCGATGGCCAACGGCGACTGGCTCTTCAAGAACACCCAGATCGGCGACCCGATCACGGTCAAGGGCACCGAGCGCAAGCTGCAGAACGGCAACGGCTGGACCGACTGGAACATGAGCTGGGACGAGTACGTCAAGGGCAGTGCCATTCCGTACGAGCCTCCCGCGGACCCGGACACCACACCGACGCCGGACGGCGAGCTCACCCCGTCGGCCACGCCGACCGCCTGAGTCCTACGACGAGAAAGCCCCTTCCACACGGAGGGGGCTTTCTCGTGGATGGCCCTGGTGGGCACCCTCAAAACGACTCAGGCCCTCTCCGAGGAGAGGGCCTGAGTGGGAAACCAGTGGGGTGACTGATGGGAATTGAACCCACGACAACCGGGACCACAACCCGGTGCTCTGCCAACTGAGCTACAGCCACCATGCCGCCGTCGCCCGGTCGATCGCTCCGGGCGGGGTGCGGACCAATAATAGCCACACCCCAGCCGGGCACGTCCAGCGGGTTGCCGGTCAGCGCGGTAGGGGTCAGAGTTCGGCGGCGATGGCCTTGGCGGTCTCGACATCCGGGCCGGGCAGCGGAACGAAGAGGGTGCGCCGGTAGTACTCCAACTCCCGGATGCTCTCCCGGACGTCGGCCAGCGCCCGGTGCGCGAGACCCTTCTGCGGCTGGCCGAAGTACACCCGGGGGTACCAGCGACGGCAGAGTTCCTTGATCGACGACACGTCGATCATCCGGTAGTGCAGGTGCGCGTCGAGGCGGGGCATGTCCCGGGCGATGAAGCCCCGGTCGGTGGCGATCGAGTTGCCGCACAGCGGAGCCGTACGCGGATCCTTGACGAAGGTGCGGACGTACTCCAGGACCAGGTCCTCGGCTTCGGTGAGGGTGACCACCGAGCGGCGGACCTCTTCGGTGAGGCCGGACTTGGCGTGCATCGTCTGCACGATCTCCGGCATCCCCTCCAGCGCCGCCTCGTCGGCGTGGATAACCACGTCGACACCATCACCCAGCACGTTGAGGTCGGGATCGGTGACCAGTGCCGCAACCTCGATCAGTTTGTCCCTGCCGAGGTCCAACCCAGTCATCTCACAGTCGATCCAGACGAGGAGATCAGCCACCGGGACAGCCTACGCGCAGCCCACGCCCTGCGGCTGCGCGCTCTCGGCGGACCGGACCGCTAGGGTTTCGGGGTGCCAGCAGAACCCGTCGCACCGCCCGCCGTCACCGAAGACGATCCCGGCGGCCGTACGGTCCGTCGCGTGGTCGCGGTGGTGGCGCTCGGCGCCGTACTGCCCGCGCTCTACCTGCCCGGCCTCGTGCACAACTTCTTTGATCTCAAGATTTACATGTCCGCGATGGACTGGTGGCGGGTCGGCCACCCGCTCTACGACTATGTCCAACCCGACCGGGTGCAGGGCGAGCTGTACTTCACCTACCCGCCATTCAGTGCGCTGCTGCTGTGGCCGTTCGGTCTGCTGCGGCTCGGCGCCACCGTGGCGATCTTCACGGCGCTGACCGTGTTGGCCGTGGTGCTGACCACCCGGTGGCTGGTCGCGCCGGTGATCGACCGGCACGGTCTGCCTCGAACGTTCACCCTGGTCACCGCCGTCCTGCTGGTGCTGGCGGTGGAGGGCATCCGGGAGACGATCACCTTCGGTCAGATCAACATGCTGCTGGTCGTGCTGATCCTGGCCGACCTGCTGTTCGCGGTGCCGCAGGCGCGACGCTGGGCCGGGGTGGGCGTGGGGCTGGCGACGGCGCTCAAGCTCTTTCCCGGCATCTTCATCGTGTACCTGCTGGCCACCCGGCGGTGGCGGGCCGCCGTGGTGGCGAGCGCGACCGCGGCGGCGGCGACCCTGCTGGCGGCGGCGATCGCCCCACGGGACTCGTGGCGGTTCTGGACGCACGAGCTGTGGACCACCGAGCGGGTGGGGCGCACCGATATCGTCGGCAACCAGTCGCTGTTCGGCCTGCTCAGCCGGTTCACCGCGCCGGAGAAGCCGGACCGGCTGCTCTGGCTGCTGCTGGTCGCCGCGGTCGCCGGCTACGGGCTGTGGCGGGCCGCCCGCGCGGCGCGGGCCGGTGACCCGTTGACGGGCCTGACGTTGACCGGGTTGGTCGGTTCCCTGGCCAGCCCGATCACCTGGACCCACCACATCTACTGGTTCGTGCCGGCGGTGGTGCTGCTCGCCGACGCGGCGTTGAGCGCCAACCGCCCCGACGAGGCACGCCGACGTCGGTGGCTGGCCGGGCTCGCGCTGGGCATCACCGCCCTGACCATCTACGGCGTGGTGACCTTCCAGGCCTGGGGCGCGGGGCTGGTCCGCACGCACAACCCGGTGGACTTCGTCCTGCAGAACACCTACGTACTGCTCAGCCTGCTGCTGCTGGCCGCCTTGCCGGTGCGATCGGGGCTCGGTGCGGAAAATCGCACCAATTGGACAGACCTCCCGAGTAGCCATGATCGACGCTAATCTGTCCTCATCTACCTCAAGCGTCGCTCGGGTAGCACCGATCCCCCGGTGAGAGTGGCCCTCCGCGTCGGCAGCGCGCAGGGCCACTCGCCGTTCCCACACCCGTCAGCCGGCAGGATCGCCGCCGGCCGGGCCGTCAGCCGGCGAGACGGCCACCGGCCGGGCCGTGGGCTGGTCCGGGTCGGCCGGCGGCCAGGCGAGACTCAGCGTCACCTCCGGCGGACGGGGCAGCCGGACCGGCTCGTCCAGATCGGCGAGGGTGGCCGGGCGCGCGGCGCCGATCGACCGGGGCCGCTCCGCCGTTCCGGCACCGACCGGGGTGAGCTGTCGTGCCGGCAACGACGGGCCCGACTCAGGCTGCCGGGGGCCCAGGCCACTCAGCGACGTGACCCCGAGGCGGCCGGCGAGGACGGGCACCTGGTCCGGCTCGACCACGAAGATCACCTCGCGCGGGCGCAGCGGTCGCAGCAGGAGCAGCACCGCGCCCACCACCAACAGCACGCCCACTGTCAGCAACCCCCAGGCGGCCGGGCCGGTCCACCCGGCCCGCAACTCCGCGCGCAGGTCCAGGGCCAGGTCGGCACCGCCGTCGGGACGCATCACCACCAGGCTCATGGGTTCGTCGGCGAGGTCGTCCGCGCTCCACTCCAGCGAGCCGATCCCCTCGCGTACCCAGAAGGGCCGCCCCAGCGGCGTGACCGACCCGTCGGCCGTCGTCGCGCCCGGAGTGTCGGCGGCTGGTCCGGCCGGATCGAGCCGGACCGGCAGCGGACCCCGGGCCAACGCCACCCGGCGGACCGTGGCGTGCGGCACCGACTCCAGCCAGCCACGCACCTCGGCGGTGGGCGCCAACCCGACGAAGGCCGGCCCGCCCGTGGTGCGGGCCTCCAGCCGAAGCCGGGTCTGCGCGGTACGCGCGAAGGGCGCGTCCTGTCGCAGCAACCGGTCGAGGTCGGTGACCACGACCGCGTGACCGGGGGTGCGGACCGTTTCGAGGCGGCCGGTGAAGGCCCCGCCGGGGTCGGCGTGTTGGGTCACCAGCCACAGGCCGCCACCGACGAACAGCGCCGGAATTCCCACCACCAACAGCAGCACCCCGGCGATCACCCGCACGAACCGCATTCGCACCGTCCCCCTCCGTAGCCAAATACCCGGCCGACCTTACCGACGTGCACCGTCTGATCAGGGGATATCCACGGCACGGTCGGCACCGACTCCGGAAAGCACGCTGGCCCGCCGGATGATCCGGCGGGCCAGCGGGTGGGACAGGGGTCAGGGCTTGGCGACCGGTTCGCGGCGGCTGCGCGCGAACGCGAGCCCGCCCAGTACCAGGCCGGCCAGACCCGCGACGAGACCGGCCACACCGAGGCCGACCGCGAGCCCGTTGCCGTCGCCGTCATCAACGTCGGGCAATGCGACGGCAGCGCTCGGCGCGGCCGAACCCGCTGGCGCTGCCGCGGCGGCCAGGGTGAGCACCGGAGCGGGGTGCTCCGGCTCCTCGGCGCCCGGTGCCACCGGCTCGTCGATCCAGCGCGAGATGTTGCCGTCCGAGTAGGTCTGCAGGGTCTTGAAGACCATCGAGTCGACCTGCGGCAGCGGCCCCAGCGACACCGGGAACTCCTGGAACTGCCCCGGCTTCACCCCCGCGTCGCCGGACGCCGTCCAGGTGATCTTGGAGACGGCTTCGGTGAGCTGACTGCCGTGCACCTCGATCGGCGGGTCCACCTTGCGCTTCTCCGTGGTGACCGTCCAGCCGGGCACCGGCATCGTCGACACCGAGCCGACCGGGGCGTTCTCCGGCAACACCACTTCCAGCTTGGTGGTCGACGCGGTGTCGCTCTCGTTCGGCACCCGGAACGCCACCCGGGCGTAGCCGCCCTGGTTCGCCTCCTTCGGGTTCACCGTGACGTGCGCGGACGCCGGTCCGGCGAAGCCGAGCACAGCGGTGGCGGCGGCGGTGAACGCCAGGGCGGCAGCGGCGGTTGCGGTGCGCCGGATTCGGGTCATGGGTTTCGCGAACCTCTCTAACGGACGGGCACGGTGGCGGTCACCGTGGCCTGGTCGATGTCGGTCGTTCGGGCGGTGATCTTCAGTTGCCACTCGCCGGCGGTCGGCAGGCTGATGTCGCCGTAGGCGTGACTGTCCGTCAACCGCAGCAACGGCACCTCGATCGGCTCGATCCCGGCCGAGGGCAGCGCGACGGTCGCCTTCCACTCCGCGACCAGCTGCGGCTGGTTGTTCTTGTCGTACGCGTACAGGTGCACCGTGTTGTTGCCCCGCTCGGCCGGGCTCACCTCGACCTCGACGGTCAGCAGCGAGCTGGACAGCCTGGTGCTGAAGAAGCCCGCCTCGGCCCCGGCGGACGGGCCGGCCGCGGCGGTGCGGGCGGGCGTGGTCTGCACGAGCGTGGCGGACACCGCCAGCACCACCACGGTGACAGCCAACTCCACCAGGACCGCCCGGCGCACCGGCACCGGGCGCTGCGCGGCGACCCGGCTGCGGACCAACTGCCGGGAGTACGCGGCCACGCCGATGACCAGCGCGAACAGCCCGATCTTGGCGAGCAGCAAGCGCCCGTACGTGGTGTCGATGAGCGCCTGCGGGGTGGCCACCTCGATCAGCGCCTGGACGGTGCCGGCGAGCAGCAGCGCCGAGACGGCGAGCGCCGCCCAGCGCGACCAGATCGGCAGAATCGCGCCCAGCTCCCGTTCGTCGGCCTGGCGCAGCAGGAAGGCGGCGAGCATGAGCAGACCGCCCAGCCAGACCGCCATGCTGCCCAGGTGGACCGCGTCGACCACCACCGAGACCGCCGGCGCCGGAGAGGCCGCCGGGTGCCCGGCCAGCGGCCAGGTCAGCAGGGCGGCGGCACCGAGCACGGCCAGGATGATCGCGTCAGCGCGGCCGGCGGGTCGGGCCAGCAACGGCCGGAGCAGGAAGACGGACGCCGCCAGCAGGCCGAGCCGGACCAGGTGGGCGGCACCGAAGGCGCTGCCGAAGACACTGCCGAACCCTTCGCCGGTGACGTCGAACAATCCACCACCGGCCGTGTAGGGCACCTGCAACCACAGGTCGGCGAGGGTGGCGACGGCCACCAGGCCGAGGCCGGTCCAGGCCAGCCGGGTCGGCCCCCGCCGGGACAGCCGGCGGGGCCAGAGCGCGGCGAGCACCAGCGCCGGCCCGACCAGCAGCACCAGGCCGGCGTAGCCGAGGAAACGGGCCACCTTCACCGCAGTCCCCACCACCGGGTTGGCGCGGGTGTCCGTGCCGGAGTCGACGGGTGGGGTCGAGGGTGCGCCGACCGAGTAGGTGAACGCCCCGGACACCGGGTGGCTGTCGGCGGAGATCACCCGGAAGCTGACCAGGTAGGTGCCGCGGGCACCGGCCGGGTCCACCGGGATGGTCACGACACCGTCGCTGAACGACGGCTCGCCCCGGTCCGCCCGGGACCCGTCCGGCGCGATGACCCGGATCTTGCCGGGCACCTTGCGGACCGACTCGCTGAACGTGAGGACCACCTCGGACGGCCCACTCGGCACGATGGATGCGGCGGCCGGACTGCTGCTCACCAGCACCGCGTGGGCGCTGGCGGGGGTGGCTGGTGCGATCAACAAGGCGACGACGGTGACCAGGAGGCCGGCGGCTGCGGCCAGCCGGGCGGCCCAGCGGCGGGGGGCGACAGTCATGCCGGCCATGGTTGCCGATCGGTGTCCCGTTCGGCGACCCGAGGGGGGCGGGCGCGTCGGTGGTCGCACGTCATGAACTGGTAGTCGACCCGGAGCGGGGAAAAGTTCCCGACGTGGCGCAGACCATCCAAGGCCGAACGACCCTGACGCGCCGCCGGGTGCCGCGTAACCTGGTGTGTCGTGATCCCTGTCCCGCGTGACTCCGGTGCCGTCGATCCGACCGCACCGGCCGATGAGGTCGCCCGGGACCCGGCAACCGGGTGGGCAATGACCGCCCGCGACGGTGACCCCACCGCCCAGGCGGCGTTCGTCCGGCTGACCCAGGCCGAGGTCTGGCGATTCGCCGCCGCCCTGGTCGACCCGGACAGCGCCGACGACCTGACCCAGGAGACCTACCTGCGGGCGTTTCGGGCCCTGCCCGCGTTCGAGGGTCGCTCCAGCGCCCGCACCTGGCTGCTCGGCATCGCCCGGCGGGCCTGCGCCGACCACCTGCGCACAGTCGTCAGGCGTCGGCGACTCGACGAGCGCCTGACGGCGAACGCGTACACCGACCGACCGCACCCGGACCCGGCCGGTCAGCTCAGCGCGGCCGACCTGGTCCGCCGCCTCGGCCCCGACCGCCGCTCGGCGTTCGTGCTCACCCAACTGCTCGGCCTGTCGTACGCCGAGGCGGCCGCCGTCGAAGGGGTGCCGGTGGGCACCATCCGTTCCCGGGTCGCCCGGGCCCGCGACGACCTGGTCGAGGCGGTCGGCGACGCCCTGACCGGCTGAACGTGGAACTTCCGGCGCGGACGGGACGACAAATGAGCGTGACACCTTCCACCCGGAGCGGCCGTTGGCCCCTGCTCCGCCCCTGGCTCGGCATCGCGGCTCGACTCGGCCTCGCCGCCGTCTGGCTGGTCGCCGGCGCGTCGAAGGTCAGCGACCTCGCCGCCTCCGGGCGGGCGGTCAACGCCTACCAGGTGCTGCCGTACGACGTGGCGACGGTGATCGGCGCGGCCCTGCCCTTCGTCGAGCTGGCGTTGGGCGCGCTGCTGCTGCTCGGGCTCGCCACCCGGCTCGTCGCCGGGGTCTCCGCCGCGCTGCTGGTGGTCTTCGTCGTGGGGATCGCCTCGGCCTGGGCGCGAGGGCTGGCCATCGACTGCGGCTGCTTCGGCAGCGGCGGGCAGCTGGCGGTGGGGCAGGCACCCAGTTACCTCCCGGAGATCCTCCGGGACCTGGGATTCTTGGTGCTGGCCGGATTTCTGCTGATCTGGCCACGTACGCCGGTATCGGTGGACGGGTGGTTGTCCGGCGAACCCGTTGTGGAGGACGAGGATGAGTAGTCGCAAGGGGCAGCGGGACGCCGCCCGGGTGGTCCGCGAACAACTGGCCCGCGAACGGCGTCGCCGGCGCACGATCTGGGTCTCCGCCGCCGCCGTCGTCATCCTGGTCATCGCCGGCGTCATCGGCTGGGCCGTCTGGTCCAACCAGCGCTCCGACGACTTCACCACCCCGCCCGGCGCCAACACCGCCGGCACCGGCATCGTCATCGGCGGCGGCCCGGTCACCGTCGACGTCTACGAGGACTTCCTCTGCCCGGCCTGCAAACAGTTCGAGCAGACCAGCGGGTCGACGCTCGAACAGTTGGTGACCGAGAACAAGGCGACGGTCGTCTACCACCCGGTCGCGTACCTCAACCGTTTCTCCACCACCGAGTACTCCACCCGCTCCTCGGCCGCCTCCGGCTGCGCCGCGGCGGGCGGCAAGTACCACGAGTACGCCAAGGCGCTCTTCGCCCAACAACCACCGGAGGGCAGCGCCGGGCTCAGCGACGACCAACTGATCGACATCGGCACCAGCGTGGGCCTCGACCGGGGCTCCTTCGGCAGCTGCGTGAAGGACGAGACGTACCGGACCTGGACCGAACACGTCACCGCCGACGCCGACCGGAACAAGGTCACCGGCACGCCGACCGTCAAGGTCAACGGTCAGGCGCTGGAGAACCCCACCCCGGACGCCCTCACCGCAGCCGTGGCGGCGGCCGGCAAGTGATCCGTACCCTGCTGGGCCGCGCTGGCCTGGTCGCCGCCGCGGCCGGCCTGGTGACCCTGATCAGCGCGGCGCCCGCCGCCGCGCACGGCGCGGACGCCCCGGACGGCACCGACTACCGCACCCGGACCACCGGGGTCGCACCGGCGCGGCCAGGACTTGAGGTACGCGTCATCGAGGCGGGTGCCCGACTGGAGCTGACCAACCGCACCGGCCGCACCATCGAGGTCATCGGCTACTCCGGCGAGCCCTACCTGCGCGTCGGCCCCGACGGCGTCTTCGAGAACAGCCACTCCCCCGCCACGTACCTGAACCGCACCATCACCGGAGAGACCACGCTCCCGGCCGACGCCGACCCGGCCGCCGCACCGGACTGGCGGCGGATCGCCGACGGCACCACGGCGCGGTGGCACGACCAGCGCGCGCTGTGGCAGGAGCCCGCTCCACCCGCCGCGGTACGCGCCGCACCGGAGCGCGAACACCGGGTCCGGGACTGGAGCATCCCGCTGCGCGACGGCACCGACCCGGTGCTGATCGGCGGCACGCTGGACTGGGTGCCGCCGCCGGACGCGTACACCTGGTGGGCGGTGACCATCGTGGGGCTGCTCGCGGTGGGCGCGCTCG
>NZ_QGSZ01000344.1 GCF_003857055.1 Micromonospora inaquosa
CGTCGGCAGCGTCAGATGGGTATAAGAGACAGGGGCAGGCGGTGTAGTTGCACAGTGGTCAGGCTGCCCTCGTGCACCTCGGCGGTGAGGTAGGTGGCGTGGGGTTGGGCGCGGCGATCGGTGGGTGAGCCGGGGTTGAGCAGGCGAAGCCCACCGGGTGCCTCGGTGTCCCAGGGGATGTGCGAATGCCCGAAGATCAGCAGGTCGACGTCGGGAAAACGGGCCGCGCACCGCTTCTCACGGCCGGTGCGTGGCCCGGTCTCGTGCACCACAGCGACCCGCAGGCCGTCGAGCTCGACCCGGGCCACCTCCGGCAGCCGAGCGCGCAGCGCCGGGCCGTCGTTGTTTCCGTACACCCCGACCAGTCGGCGCGACCGCGCGGTCATGGCGTCGAGCAGCGCCTCGTCCACCCAGTCACCGGCGTGCACCACCACGTCGGCCGCCTCGATCGCCGCCCAGAGGGGCCCGGGTAGGTCCCGGGCCCGCTTCGGTACGTGGGTGTCCGCCGTGAGCACCAGCCGCATACCCGCATTGTCCCCCGAGCCGCTACCGTCCACGCGGTGACGCGAGTGGACGGATGCCAGCAAGAAGGGGCGGGGCGCAGCATCTCCCGACCGGTCGCGTTGCGGCTCACTGGCGCAGCGGGGAGAAGTACGCCGGGGGCATTCCGCTCTCCCGCAGCGTCGGGTCCCGCTCGACGTCGGTCAGCACCCCGGCGGCGTTGATCAGGCCGATGTGGGAGAACGCCTGGGGAAAGTTGCCCAGCTGCTCCCCGGTCAGCGGGTCGATCTGTTCGGCGAACAGGCCGAGGTCGTTGACCCGCTCCGCCAATCCCCGGAACAACTCGTGCGCCCGGTCCCGCTCACCGGCCAGCGCCAGACAACACACCAGCCAGAACGAGCAGATGAGAAACCCCGCCGGGTCGTCGCCCCAGCGCCGTAGCAGGCCGTCATGGGAGAGGCGCTGCTCCACCGCGCGGATCGTCGAGCGCATCCGCGGGTCGTCGGCCGGCAGGAATCCGACCAGCGGCATCATCAACACCGACGCGTCCAGCTCGTCGGATTCGAAACTCCCGACGTACGACTGGACCCGCTCGTTCCAGCCCCGCTCAAGCACCTCCGCGCGCACCGCGTCACGGGCGGCCGCCCAGCGAGCCACGTCCTGCGGCTCGCCGAGCTCGTCACCGAAGCGAACCGCCCGATCCAGGGCGACCCAGCACTGCACCTTCGAGGACACGTGGTGGTGCTGCATGCCGCGCTCCTCCCACATGCCCGCGTCGGGCAACGCCCAGTCCTGTGCGGCCTGGTCGGCGAGCACCCGGAGAACGTGGCGCACCTGCGTGTCCAGCGGCTCCAGCTTGTCGCGCATCAACCAGGCGGCATCCAACGTCTCGCCGAAGATGTCGGTCTGCCGCTGTTGCCACGCGTCGTTGCCGATCACCACCGGTGGACTGTCGCGGTAGCCGCCGAGCTGTTCGAGGCGGTGCTCGGTGAGGTCCCGTTCCCCCAGCACCCCGTACATGATGGGCACCGGCCTGTCGTCGATGCGGCCCATCGCCCGGCCCAACCAGGTGAACTGCCGTTGTACCTCGTCCAGGCACGCGGTGCGCCAGAGGGCCCGCAGGGTCATGCTGAAGTCGCGCACCCAGACGTAGCGGTAGTCGTAGTTGCGGTCCCCGCCGAGTTTCTCCGGCAGCGAGGTGGTCACCGAGGCCACCACCGCGCCGCTGGGCCGGTACGTCATGCCCTGCACCACCAGCCGGCTGCGCCGCACCTGCTCGGCGTAGAGCCCGTCGTATGGGTGCTCGTCGGTCCAGGACCGCCAGCCGGCCACGGTGTCGGCGATGGTCTGGTCGGCGTCCGGCACCTCGGGCAGTGGGGCGTCGTAGGTCGGGGCGTACCCGAGGGTGAAGTTGTGTTTCGTGCCCGCGCGGGCGGTGAACGTCCCGGTGGCCTCGCCGTCGCCGGCGGCCAACCGCACGCTGCCGTGCAGGGTGAGTCGGGCGGCCCCGGCGATGGCCTCCAGCATGTCCTCCCGCTCGACCAGGTACGCGATCGTGCGGCCGTACTCGAAGCGCGGCCGGTAGTGCACCCGCATCGGCACCGTGCCGGACAGTCCCTCCACGGAACGGACCAGCACCTGTGGCGAGTGCAACCCGATGTCGTGACCTCGCGAGCCGGGCTCGAAGGCGAGCGCGTCGGTCAGCGCGACCTCGCCCTGCGCGGCGCGGAAGACCGTGCGCAGCACCAGAGTTTCGTCGAGGTAGCAGCGTTCGACGCGGTAGTCACCCTCGGGCTGGATGGACCAGTGCCCGGCGTTGTCGTCGAGCAACCGCCCGAACACCGACGGGGCGTCGAACCGGCCCGGGCACCACCAGTTCACCGAGCCCGAGGCGTCCACCAGCGCCGCGCTGCGGCCGTCGGCGAGGAAGCCGTAGTCGCTGATCTGTCCGCTCTCCACCTGACTGACTACCCCGGCAGTCCGCGCCCATTCCGTCCTGCCGGACGGCGACGCCGCGTTACCGGTCGAACTGGCGGGGAACCCGGGGAGCTGACGAGGGGGGATGCTCATGACGTCAGCTTCGGGGCCGACCGCCGCCTGGCGGTCCGCCACACAGGGTGGCGACCTGCTTCCGTCCGGGCCGGCCGGCCACCTGTCGACACCGCCGGGGGACGGCCACGGGCCGGAAACCGGCCCACCGACCGTGACGATCGGCTCGTACCCGGACTATCCGAGCGCGCAGCGGGTCGTCGACTATCTGGCCGACAACCGCTTTCCGGTGGAGCGCAGCGCCATCGTCGGCACCAACCTCACCCTGGTGGAGACGGTGCTCGGGCGCATGACCACCGGTCGGGCCGGCCTGCTCGGCGCCGGCACCGGCGCCTGGTTCGGGCTTTTCATCGGCTTGTTGTTCGGCATCTTCACCGTCGGCAACTGGCTGGCGGTGATCCTGGTCGGGTTGGTCATCGGTGCGATCTGGGGTGCCGTGTTCGGCGCGGTCGCGCACGCGATGACGGGCGGGCAGCGCGACTTCACCTCGGCCAGCTCACTGCGCGCCGGCCAGTACGCGGTGACCGTCGACGCACAGCTCGCCGATCAGGCGCGACAGCTGCTCGGTCGGATGCAGATGCCGGGACACTCGGCCGCCGACCGCTGAGCGACGACCGACCGCCCGTCCCGGCAGCACTCGGGGCGGGCGGCGGTTTCAGTCGTGGTACGCCATTTCGCCGGCGCGCAGCGGCACGTCGATCCGGTTCTCCGGGGGTGCCAGCGGGCAGGCCCAGCGATCATCGTAGGCACAGCTCGGGTTGTAGAGGTAGTTGGCGTCGAGCCGGACCCGGTCGCCGGGCAGCAGCTGGACCCCCCGGCCGAAGGTGCCCTTGACCGTGTCGGTGAGGTATCGACCTCCGCCGTAGCTCCCCTGCCCGCAGGTGCCGTCGCGCAGCGGCACGAACAGCCCGCCCCCGTACGCCTCGATCCACCACAGGGTCAGCGGCCCCCATGGTGTCTCGGCAACCGCCACCCGCCGGTACGCGATCACCCCGTCGGGGCCGCCGGTGTCGATGCGCAGCTCGCCGCTGGCCGAGCGCAGGGGCGCCTCGACCACGGCCTCGGGGTTGGGCGGGAAGTAGCGCACCCCGGGAAAACCGGGCCGCTGCGCTGCGGGGATCGGGCTCTGCGGGTGGGTGGCGAAGAGGTCGTCGCGGCCGGCCCTGAAGC
This sequence comes from Micromonospora inaquosa, assembly GCF_003857055.1. Taxonomy (GTDB): domain Bacteria; phylum Actinomycetota; class Actinomycetes; order Mycobacteriales; family Micromonosporaceae; genus Micromonospora; species Micromonospora inaquosa. The sequence continues at coordinate 3,721 of NZ_QGSZ01000344.1, forward strand.
CGGCCAGGTCGACGTCGGACAGGTACAGCCGGGCGATCCGCTCCCGCCAGTCGGCCAACTCCAGATCATCCACGCGATCGAGCCTATGCCGTCGCGCTACGGCATCGCAGCCTGTGCCGTCGCGCTGCGGCATCGCAGCCTGTGCCGTCGCGCTGCGGCACCTCAGCGCGACGGCCAGTTGGTGAGGACGGCGTCGAGGGCGTCGAGGGTGCGCGACCACGAGTCGTCGGTGGGGCGCGGGGTGTGCCGGAAGCTGCCGGTCTTCTCCAGGCTCACGAATCCGTGGAACGTGCTGTGCATCATCCGCACCGCGTCGGTCTGGTCGGGCTCGGAGAGCCGGTAGCCGCGCAGGATCGCCCGGGTCATCTCGGCGTGCCGGACTCCCGCGCTCGTCAGGGCGGTCTCCGGGTCCAGGTCGATCTGCATGGCGGCGTAGCGGCCCGGGTGCTCTCGCGCATAGTCGCGGTACGCGTTGGCGAACGCCACCAGCGCGTCCTTGCCGGCCCGACCGGCGAGCGCGGCGGCGACCCGGTCGGCCAGCTCCGCCAACGCCAGCAGGGCGATCCGGACCCGTAGGTCGTGTGCGTTCTTGAGGTGGAAGTACAGGCTCGCGTCCTTCACCCCGAACTGGCGGGCGAGGGCGGCAACAGTGACGTTCTCCACGCCCACCTCGTCGGCCAGTTCGGCACCGGCCAGCGTCAGGCGCTCGACGGTCACCTTGGCACGTGCCATGCAGCACACTCCCAACCTAGCCTAAATAATCGTTTGCCTAAGAGGGCTAGGCTACTACCTATGTTAGCCGTTACCGAGTCCGCCATCCGCAAATCCTTCGTCAACTGCACACAGGGTGAGGCGAAGCGGATGGCCGTACCGAAAGATCTTGAGACGCGCCCCTGGGACGACCTCGACTTCCTCGGCTGGCGGGACCCAGCCGCGCCGCAGCGGGCCTACCTGGTCACCGAATCCGAGGGCCGGCTCGTCGGGGTGGTGCTGCGGGCCGCGACACACCAGACCGGGCGGGCGCGGCACAGCATGTGCTCGCTCTGCCTGACCACACACCTCGGCGACGGCGTCTCGTTGATGACCGCCCGCAAGGCCGGCCCGGGCGGCCGTCAGGGTGACTCCGTGGGCACGTACATCTGCTCCGACCTGGCCTGTTCGCTCTACCTGCGGGGCAAGAAGCGCTCCGAGCCGCGCATGCCCGAGCCGCTGCCCCTACCGGAGCGGATCGACCGTGTCAGGACCGCCCTCGCGACGTTCCTCCGCAAGGTCGCCGAGTGACGCCCGTGGCTAGCGGTCGGTGGCGAGGCGGGCGTGCAGGTGCTCGTCGTAGCGGCGGCCGTCGCCGTACCGGTACGACTCGCGCAGGGTCCCCTCGGCCGGGTAACCGGCGCGCTCGGCCACCCGGCAGGACGCCGGGTTGGCCACCGCGTGACACAGCTCCACCCGGTGCAGCCCGAGATCCGCGAACGCCCAGTCGGTGAGCCGGACGACGGCCCGCACCGCCACCTGCCGCCCCCGGGCCGCCGGCACCGTCCAGTAGCCGATGGACGCGTCGCCGTCGTGGATGCGGTGCAGCGACACCGAGCCGAGCAGTTTGCCGTCGGCGGCCGCGGTGACCGCCATCGAGGCATGGCCGCCGGTGGACCAGTCGGCTCGGCGGCGCACCCACAGCAGCGCGACCTCGTCGTCGATCGGGTCGCCGCCCTGCGGGTTCCACTGGGCGATCGCCGGGTCCCGGAGGGCGTCGCGCACCGCCGGAGCATCCTCGTCTCGCCAGGGGCGCAGCAACAGGTCGGCGGCAGCAAGTTCCACGTGTTCCACGAGGCCGGAGTCTGGCACAACGGACGGCCTCCGCGCCGCCGGATTACCGCGACTTTCCTTCAAAGCTGTACGAGTCGGCCGTGTGGACGGCAGGAAAGTGATACAGGCAACGTCAAAACGTGTTAGTTAAATTTTGAAAGACTGCTATCGTCGTGAGCGTGACCGAGAGCCTGGACAGCACCCGAGAGGCCGCCTGGCGCACCTACATCGAGGCCAGTCAGCGTCTCTACACGCAGTTGGAAGAGGACCTGCGGGCCGACAGCGAGCTCAGCTTCGCCGACTACCACGTGCTGGTCCTGCTCTCCGAGGCACCCGGGCAACGGCTACGAATGGGCGAGCTGGCCAGCCGGTTGATCTTCTCGCCCAGCCGCCTCACCTACCAGGTCTCCTCCATGCAGCGCCGTGGCCTGGTCAGCAAGGAGCCCTGCCCGGACGACCGGCGCGGCAGCGAGGCGGTCCTCACCGCCGCCGGGCTGCTCGCCCTACGGGAAGCCGCACCCCACCACCTGGCGTCGGTGCGGACCCACCTGATGGACGACCTCGACGATGCCGAGGTCGCCTGCCTCACCCGGGTCTTCGATCGGCTCGGCGAGCGCCTGCGGGCATCGCGGGCCAGCTCGACCACCCCAGCCCCACGTTAGGAGCCCTCGACATGCCCGCGATCACCGTCGACAACGTTCTCGTTCTACCCCGCCTGCCTCGGCTCGACGAGGCCAGCACGATCCGCCCGGTCCGCACGGTGACCACGGCGCCCAGCGGCTTCGAGGGTGAGGGCTTCCCGGTCCGTCGCGCCTTCGCCGGGGTGTCGACCGCCGACCTGGACCCGTTCATCCACCTCGACCAGATGGGCGAGGTCGACTACGCGCCGGGCGAGCCCAAGGGCACCCCGTGGCACCCGCACCGCGGCTTCGAGACCGTCACCTACATCATCGACGGTGTCTTCGACCACCAGGACTCGAACGGCGGTGGCGGCACCATCACCGACGGCGACACCCAGTGGATGACAGCGGGCAGCGGCCTGCTGCACATCGAGGCGCCACCGGAGCACCTGGTGGTGAGCGGCGGGCTCTTCCACGGCACCCAACTGTGGGTCAACCTGCCCCGCTCGGCCAAGATGAACCCGCCCCGCTACCAGGACATCCGGGGTCGCGAGTCGGCGCTGCTCACCACGCCCGACGGCGGCGCGCTGATCCGGGTCATCGCCGGCGAGGTCGCCGGGCACCGCGGCCCGGGTTCGACCTTCACCCCGATCACCATCACGCACGTCACCGCGCAGCCGGGCGCACAGGTCGACCTGCCCTGGCGGCCCGACTTCAACGCCCTGGTGTACGTGCTGGGCGGTCGCGGCACTGTCGGTGCCGACCGGCGGCCGGTGCGTACCGGCCAGCTCGCGGTGCACGGCCCGGGTGACGCGCTGCGGTTCAGCGCCGACACCGTGCAGGACAGCAACACCCCGGCGCTGGACCTCTACATCATGGGCGGCCGGCCGATCCGGGAGCCGGTGGCACAGTACGGCCCATTCGTGATGAACACCCGCGACGACCTGCTCCAGGCATTCGAGGACTTCCAGGCCGGTCGCCTGGGCGTGGTCCCCACCGAGCGGCTTCCGCACACCGGCGGTCAGGGCACCCGGCCCTGACCACGCTCGACCGCTGAGATCGGCGCCGGCGCCTCCGCTTCACCCGGGGGCCTCGGCGCCGCCTCACGAGATCGCAAAGATCCCGGCGACACCCAGAATCACCATCACCAACACCGCTACCAGCGCACCCCGCTCGCTCTCCACCGCCGGCTCGCGGTTCTCGGTCACGGGGTTCGTCGTCTCGCGGGGCATGGTGTGGCCTCCTCGGCTGTTGTCGCGTCGCTTCCGCTGGCGTTGGCCAGGTCACCGGTCGGTCGGCCTGGCGTGCGGACCCGGGGTGGGGGTCCTACCGTGAGGACGTTGCCGACCTCCAGGAGGGCTGGACGGTGCCGTTGCAGGACTGGTTTCTCACCGCAGAGGAACGCGCCAACCCGGTCTCTGGGATACCCGTGTGGACCACGGGAAACCTCGCTGAGCCGTTGATTCACGGTGCCGCCTACTTCGACCGGCTGGTCGATGAGGTCGAGGCCCTGGGCCCCGGCGACCATCTGTTCTTCACCGACTGGCGGGGTGACCCGGACCAGCGGCTGCGCCCGGACGGTCCCACCGTGGTCCAGCTCTTCGCACAGGCCGCGCAACGCGGTGTGGTGGTCAAGGGGTTGATCTGGCGCTCGCACCTCGATGTCCTGGCGTACAGCGAGGCGGAGAACCGCGACCTCAGCGAGACGATCTCGGCCGCCGGTGGGGAGGTGCTGCTGGACCAACGGGTCCGGCGCGGCGGCTCACATCACCAGAAGCTCGTGGTGCTGCGGCACCCGGAGGCGCCCGAGCGGGATGTCGCCTTCGCCGGTGGGATCGACCTGTGCCACAGCCGCCGCGACGACGGCGCGCACCACGGGGATCCGCAGCCGGTGCAGATGTCCCCCCGGTACGGGCCCCATCCGCCCTGGCACGACGTGCAGCTCGCGGTGCGCGGTCCGGTGGTCGGCGCGTTGGACACCCTGTTCCGGGAGCGCTGGACCGACCCGATGCCCCTGGACTCGGAGAACCCGATGGCCTATCTGCGGGATCGGCTGCGCGGTTCCGACCTGCGCCCCGACCCGCTGCCCGAGCAACCGGCGGATCCGCCACCCTGCGGTCCGCACCAGATCCAGGTGCTGCGCACCTATCCCGCCGTCCGTCCCCGCTACTCGTTCGCACCGGACGGGGAGCGCACCGTGGCCCGGGGGTACACCAAGGCCGTCCGTCGTGCCCGCCGACTCATCTACCTCGAAGATCAGTACCTCTGGTCGGCCGAGGTCGCCGACCTGTTCGCGCACGCGCTGCGGGACAACCCGGACCTGCACCTGATCGCCGTCGTCCCGCGCCATCCGGACGTGGACGGCAGGATGGCATTGCCGCCGAACATGGTCGGGCGCGAGCAGGCGCTGTCGCTCTGCGAGCGGGCCGCACCGGACCGGGTGCACGTGTTCGACGTGGAGAACCAGGCCGGCGAGCCGGTCTACGTGCACGCCAAGGTGTGTGTGGTCGACGACGTCTGGGCCAGCGTGGGCAGCGACAACTTCAACCGGCGGTCCTGGACGCACGACAGCGAGTTGTCCTGTGCGGTGCTCGACGAGATTCCGGACCAGCGGGAGCCCACCGACCCCGCCGGGCGGGGCGACGGCGCGCGGAGCTTCGCCCGGGACCTGCGACTGCGGCTGTGGCGCGAGCATCTGGACCGTGATCCGGACGGCCTGGAGGACGCCGACCTGCTGGACCCGGCGGACGCCGTGGCGGCTGTCACCGCCGCCGCCGACGCATTGCAGCGGTGGTACGACGACGGCCAGGTGGGTGAACGCCCGCCCGGGCGGCTGCGCCCGCACCGCCCCGCGCGACTGCCGTGGTACACGCGGGCCTGGGCGCTGCCGGTGTACCGGTTGGTCTACGACCCGGACGGCAGGCCGCTGCGCGCGAGACTGGCTGGCACCTGGTGAAGCGGCCGGGTCGGCTCGGGGGCGGCCACCCGGTACACGCTCAGCCCACCGGGATAGGCGAACGACGAGCGCGGTGAGTAGTAGCCGAAGCCGATGGTCAGCGGGTTGGCCGGGCGCAGCGCGTAGATCGGGTGGTCGCGCTGGAGGAACTCCACCGACTCGACCTCGAACGGGGCGACCGGCTCGGCGACGAACGGGTAGGCAGAGCTGAGCAGCTGGCCGTCGCGTCGGGTGAAGTAGCGGTGGTGCCCGCTGCTGATCGCGTGCCCGGTCTCCCCCACCCGGCACCGGGCCCGGATCAACGTCGTGCCGTCGATCCCCGTCTCGGAGAGCAGGTCCTCGCCGTTCACCTCGATCCGGGTGCGCCCGGCGTGCACCGGGGCGCCGCGGGCGACAGCGTACTCACGGACCAGTCGGCTGGAGGAGACGTAGTGGGTCCACCAGCCACCCGCGTTGAGGCCGCCGGGCGCGTCGACGCCCAGGAGCGAGACGCCCAGGTAGGTCAGCGAGTACGCGCCGAAGCCGGAGGTCTGCGTCTCGTCGTCGACGATGTACTGGTTGAGGAAGACCTGCCGGTCGGGGCGGGGGCAGAGCCCCGGCGGAACCAGGGCGGCGACGGCGTCGGGATCCGCCGGCAGCCAACTGAAGTAGAGGGTGCGGCTGTTCACGACGAGCTGGGGAGCGGCTGGATCGAGCACGGTGCCTCCGAACCGGGTGTGTACAGGCGACGCTACGGCCGGTCCCGCCAGCGGGACAACGACGGATAGTCGACACTCCTGCCGACTTGTCGGATTTCATGTTGACCAGTCGACGTGGCCCGAGGACCGATCGGCCGAGCCGGTGGGACGACCAGCCAGCGACCCTGCGGCCCGGGAAGGCTGGTAAGCATCCTCACAGCCATCCGAACTTCCGGACCGTTTGCCCCTTTTTTGATAGAACACGCCTTAAGTACATCAGCCTTTCGGCTAGATTTCGAGCAGACGATCAGGTTAAGGTGACTCCCGAACGGCCCATTGGAAGCTAAACCAAAGCGTCACGTCTCTTTGTCCGCGGACGAGGTGCAGGGAGGACCACCCATGACCGCGCCAACGATCACCGAGCAGTCGAGCACCGCCGTCAAGGCCACCACCAAGCTCGACCCGCGCGCTCTCACCGACAGCGCCGCCGACCTGCTCAACGCGATGGCGGCGCTGCCCGCCAACCACCCGTCGCGCCCCGCGCTGCGTGACCGGGCGATCGAGGCCTGGCTGCCGCTCGCCAACCACCTGGCCCACCGCTACAGCGGGCGCGGCGAGCCCAACGACGACCTGGCGCAGACCGCCGCGATCGGCCTGATCAAGGCCATCGACAAGTTCGACCCCTCGCGCGGTGTCGACTTCGCCGGTTACGCGATCCCCACCATCATCGGCGAGCTCAAGCGCCACTTCCGCGACCGCACCTGGGACATCCGGGTCCCCCGCCGGCTCCAGGAACTGCGGCTCGCCATCTCCGACGCCAACAGCTCGCTCCTGCAGACCCTCGGCCGCTCGCCGACGGTCGCCGACATCGCCGCCCACCTCAAGCTCACCGAGGAAGAGGTGCTGGAGGGCCTGGAAGGCGCCCGCGCGTACAACGCCGTGTCGCTGTCCACCCCGACCGGCGACGGCGAGCGCGCCACCGAGCTGGGCGACATGCTCGGCGGCGAGGACAGCGAGTTCGAGCTGGCCGAGCTGCGGGTCGCCCTCGGCCCGGCACTGGCCACCCTCGACGAGCGCGAGCAGAAGATCCTCACGCTGCGCTTCTACGGCAACCTGACCCAGTCGCAGATCGCCGACCAGATCGGCGTCTCGCAGATGCACGTCTCGCGGCTGCTGACCCGGGCGCTGACCAAGCTGCGCGGCCAGCTCGACGGCACGTACTGACCGGTTCACGCGAGCAGGGCCGGGTCCACGGACCCGGCCCTGCTCGTTCTCCGTATTGTCACGCGTACGGGACAGCGCGACCGCCTGGCGGACCGCCGCGTCGACCCGACCGGTTCAGCGACCGACCGGTTCCCGCCACATCGGCCAGAACGGCGTGCCGTCGGGCACCCGGAACGGCTCGCCGGCCAGATAGCCGTGCTTCGCGTACAGGTCCCGGCTGCGCGGGCTGCTCGCCTCCAGGTACGCCGGCATCCCGTTGGCGTCCAGCCAGGCGTGGTGGTGCCGCATCAACGCGCTACCCAACCCCTGCCCCTGCTGATCGGGCCGGGTCGCCAGGAACGCCAGGTGGTGGTGATCCGGATGCGGATGGTTCGCCGCGAACAGCTCGTCGAGGTGCTGGAACCGGTCGGTCCACTCGCCGCAGGCGGCGGCCAGTCGGGCGTCGTAGTCCGCCGGCGGCGGCGCCGGCTCGCCGACCGACGGAAGCCAGACCGCGACCGAGGCCCGGTCCGCCGTGGCGTGGACCATGCCGTGTCGCATCGCGTGCCCGACCAGGATCTCGAAGTCGCCGGCCAGCACGGCTTCCCGCTTGCTCGCGTCCGGGACCAGCCAGCTCGTCACCTCCAGGACGATGAACGCCTCGGCGATCCGCCCCGCCACAAGGCTGGTCTCCTCCGGCCCGAGCCGCTCGATGACAACGCTCATCGGGTGACCTCCACGGCGGCCGGCGCCTCCGGCTTGACCACGGCGGCGGCGCTCGCCGCGCCCAGACCGATCCGGGCGTACGTGTCCGGGCGGTTGCTGCGCAGCAGCAGGGCCCAGCCGATGCCCAGCAGCGCAGCCACCGGGTACACGGCGGGCAGCGCCCAACGCAGGTTGGAGTCCGGGGAGACGCCGAGCAGGTTGGCGAAGTTCGACACGGCCAACCAGATGATCACGAAGAGCGCGATGGTGGCCAGGCCGGGTGCGACGGCCCGCCGCCAGAGGTTCTCGCCGTTGCCGCCGGAGCGGGCGAAGTAGCCGATCACCGCCACCGAGGTGGTGGCGATCAACAGCAGCACGCCGAAGCCGCCGGTGGTGCCGACCCAGAAGAACAACTGGACCACCGGGTCCCAGTCGTTGATCGCGTACAGCAGGATGACCAGCAGTCCGAGGACGCTCTGCGCCACCGAGGCGGCCCGCGGCGCCCCGGTACGGGCCGAGGTCTGCCCGAACACCGCCGGCAGCACCCGCTCCCGGCCCAGCGCGAACGTGTAGCGGGCCGTGGTGTTGTGGAACGAGATCATCGCGGCCAGCACCGAGGTCAGGAAGAGCACCTGCCCGATGGTGACCACGGTGTCGCCGAGTTGCGCGGCGGCCAGGTTGAAGATCAGCTCGACGCTCTGCTCGCCGGCCGCGGCGACGATCTGGTCCTGCCCGACGGCGACCGTCATGGTCCAGGACGACAGCGCGTACAGCCCGGCGATGATCGCCACCGAGAGGTAGGTGGCCAACGGCACCGTCCGCTTCGGGTCCTTGCTCTCCTCGCTGAAGACCACCGCCGACTCGAAGCCGACGAAGCCGAGGATGGCCAGCACCAGCACCGCGCCGAGGCCGGGCACGAAGAGGTTGTCCGGTGAGAACGAGGCGAAGCTGACCTGACCGTCGGCCGGGTTGCTGATCTGTCCCAGGTCGAAGACGAGGACCACCACGATCTCGGCGACCAGCAGCGCGGCCAGGACCATGCCGTTGAGGTCCACCCGGAGCAGGCCGAGCAGGCCGACCAACGCCCAGGCCACCAGGGCCACGACGGCCCAGTGCGGGTGCCCGCCGAAGAGCCGGTCGAGCACCGGCTGGGCCGCCGCGCCGATGGTGCCGTACAGCCCGACCTGCAGCGCGTTGTACGCGATCAGCGCGACCCAGGCGGCGCCCACGCCGGCCGGTCGGCCGAGGCCACGGGAGACGTAGGCGTAGAAGGCGCCGGCGTTCTCCACCCGGCGGGACATCGCCACGTAACCCACCGAGAAGAGCGCGAGCACCGCGGCGATCAGCAGGAAGGCCAACGGGATTCCGGTCACCCCGATGACGCCGTAGCCGGTGGTGACGACGCCGGCCACCACGGTCAGCGGTGCGGCGGCGGAGAGGACGAAGAAGATCACCGACGGGATGCCGAGGCGACCTCGGGCCAGGGCTTCGGAGACGTTGCTGGGTCGGTCGACTGTCGATGTCGGGGGCATACGACTACTCCGATTGTCGAGGGGAGGGTTGGGGG
>NZ_QGSZ01000271.1 GCF_003857055.1 Micromonospora inaquosa
TGGCGGCACTGGCTGCCGGTGTGCTGCCGGCCGGCCGGGGCTTGGGCACCAACGGCCGGGACGGGTCGATGGGCAGCCGTCCCCGGTCGGCGAGCACGATGGCACGCAGCCGCTCGATCCGTCCGCTGTCGTCGGCGACGAAGACCTCCCGGCCGTCGACGGCGAGCGCCACCGCGAGCCCGGCGGTGAGCGTGGTGGAGTCCTCCCGGGCGCTGACCAGCGCCACCCGGGCGGGCTGCCGGACCCGCTCGGCGACCGCCATCGCCACGTACCGGACGTCGGCGTCGACCGCCCGAGGGCTGCCCCGGAACGCCGGCCGGCGCACCGTGCCGAGCAGCGGCAGGCCGGAGGCTTCCCGGCCGTCGGCGACCGAGCGGACCCGCCGGTCGGTCGACTCCCAGAGGTACGCCAGCACGATGCCGATCAGCGCGCCACCGAGCAGGCCGGCGACCAGGTAGAGCAGCCGGTGCCCGGCGGAGGTGACCAGCGCCTTCTCGGCGGTCTGGGTGACCCAACCGGGGTTGACGTCGACGGCCGCGATCTCGGTACGGGCGGCGTTGAGCTGGGTGAGCTGGTTGTTGATCCCCGCCAGCTCGGCCACCAGCGCGTCACCGGCGGCGGTGTCCTTGGCGGTGTTCGCCCGCTTCTGCAACGCGGTCTGCTGGGCGACGACCTTGGTGATGCTGGCGTCGTAGGAGCGCAGCATCTCGGCGCGCTGCTGCTCGTACATGGTCCGGCGCACGCTCAGGTAGGCCTCGGCGGCCATGTTGGCGCTCTGCACGGCCCGGTGCGCGTCGCGCGCCTGGTAGGTGAAGCGCAGGATCTGCCCGCCGGTGGGCACCTCGACCTCGAGCGCGTCGCGGATGTCCCGCGGGTCACCGCCGGCCGAGTTGGCGAGCCGCTGCACCACCTCGGTGCCGGTGGCGATGCCGCTCTCCACGTTCATGTTGACCGCGCGGTCGGCGCCCGCGCCGCTGGGGGTGAAGGCGTCGGTCACCACCGGCCGGACCGCGACCACGGCGCTCGCGGACAGCGCCGCCGGCACCAGCAGCACGTAACCGAGCGCGGCGAGCAGACCGACCATGGCCACCGCCACCACCAGCCGCAACCGGTGCATCGGCACCTGCAGCAGGTCGGTCAGTGTCACGGTACGCGAGGTGCCGGAGGACGGGCCGTCCGTGGGCCAGGGGGCGGGCGCTGCGTCAGTCATGGAACTTCTTCACCGTCTGTTGAGGATTGCCGACGACCACGACGCCGGGTGGTACGTCCGCGCGGACCACCGTCGCCGCGCCGACGACGCTGTCCCGCCCGACCCGCACGCCCTTCAGGACCAGGGCGTGCGCACCAACCCAGACGTTGTCCTCGAGGACGATCGGGGCCCGGGTGAGCGGGCCCGGCGGTGCGTGCCGCTGCTCGGGGGGCAGGTTGTGGAAGTCGTTGTCGAGCAGCTCGCAGTCCGACAGGAGGCACCGGTCCCCCACGGTCACCGACGTCCAGGTGCCGATCCAGGTGGCGTTGAGCAGACAGTCCGCGCCGACGCGTACCTCGCCGGGGCCGGCGAAGCGAACGAGCTTGTTCAACCGGGTGCGGTCACCGATGGTCACCCGTACGCCGCGGCGCAGCCGGATTCGGCCACGGATCTCCACGTCCCGGCCGAGTGTCAACCGCCGGTAGCGGAGTTGGTACCAGCCGCGTTTGACCGCGAAGACCAGACGCACCGCGCGTCTTGTTCGGTTGCCAGCGGCGCCGAGCAACGAGCCTCCCCCACGTCGCGGGGCCGGCAGCGGTGGTAGCCGCCACCGGCCCTACGTGAACAATCTACCGATGCTCCGTTACGAACGGTTGACCGTTACTCTACGGAGAAGAACGTCGATGGGGTAGACCAGGACAACTCGGGCGTCGCGGTGGCGACCACGAATCCCGTGGCGCCACTGACCACCGCCGCCGGTGCGGCCGTCGGGTCGAACGCCACGCTCCGCAGGTTGCCATCGGTGGCCCCGTAGACGATCCGGCCATTCACCCAGGCCATGCCCCGCATCCCGGACCAACTCTGCCCGGTGGTCGGCAGGGTGAACTCGGTAGCGCCGAGGTAGTTACCGTCGATCTCGAAGTAGCGGTAGAAAAGACTGTTCGCCCCGGTACGGGTGTAGTAGAGCCGGCCGTCGAGGAAGAAGGCGCCGGTCAGCAACGCCGGGTTGTACCAGTCGTTGTAGCCGGACGCCTCCCACGGCGAGCCGATCGCGCCCCCGTTGAAGAGCGAGACGTCGATCCGGCTGCCGGTGGGCGTACCGGCCACCGTGTGCGACCAGTAGATCCGGTCGTCCACCCGCCAGGTCGCACCCGCCGCCGTGTACGCGGGCTGGCTGACGGTGGTCGCGGTGCCCAGCGCGGTGCCGTCGAACGGCACCTTCGCCAGGGTGCCCGAGGCGGTGCCCAGGTAGAGGTTGCCGCTGGTGGCCGACGGCGGGTTCTTCGGGGCGATCGTGCGTCCGCCGGCGAGCGGGAACATGCCGAGCCGACCGTGGTACTCCTCGCCCATGCCATCGGAGTTGTGCCCGAAGTAGAGGCCGTCCGAGCCACGCCACAGCACCGGCACCGACGAACCCCAGTTGCTGGTGCCCGACGGCATCGACGCGCTGCCGCTGCGGCGCGGGTTCCAGTTCACCGGCATGCCGGTCGCCGGAGTGACGGCGGCGATGCCGAGCCGGTCGATCGCGCCCGTGCCGGCCTTGTCGCTGGCGTTCGGGTTGTTCAGCCAGCGGAAGTGCCCGCCCAGGTAGATGACGTTGTCCGCCACCTCGACAGAGGTGATGGTGTCGTTGCCGGTGAAGTCGACCCAGGTGGCGAGCAGGCCGCTGCCCCGCGTGGCGGTCTCGAAGCGGACCAGGGCGTCGCAGTAGGCGGCCGGCCAACCGGCGCCGCCGTTGCTGCCGACCACGAACCAGCTGCCGTCGCCACCGAACTTCACGTCCTGCACGTAGTGCACGAAGGTCGCCGGCGAAGCGCACGGCGCGACGAACTTGTCGGTGCTCCAGTCCAGCACCGTGGGCGTCCCGGAGACGTCCACCAACACGATCTGATTGCGCGGCAGGTCGTTGACGAGCGTGAAGTTGCCGCCGGCGACCAGGGTGTTGCCGTCCGGCGAGACGTCGATGGTCCAGACGTACGAGGTGGTGCTGTGCCGACCCACCGTGGCGTCGATGCTGAAGCTCGGGTCGATCGCGCCGGTGGTCGCGTTGAGCCGGCCGAGACCCGCGTGCGCGGTGCCGTTGAGCCAGTTGAACGCGCCGGCCACGTACAGCCAGTTGCCGTAGAGCGCCACGTCGCGGACCGTGCCGCCGTCGGAACGGCCGACCCAGCTGTCGACGATCGCGCCGGTCGACGGGTTGAGCGCCACCAGGTTCTTCCGGGAGACGCCGTTGACGTTCTTGAAGGCGCCGCCGACGATCAGCGTGCCGCCGGGCCCGGCGACGAGGGTGTTGACCGCGCCGTCGAGCACCGGCAGGAAGGTGGTCGACATGGTGCCGCTGGTCCGGTCGTACGCGAAGAGGTAACGCTGCGTGATCCACGCGGAACTGGCGGTCTGCCGAAGTTGGGTGAAGCTGCCGCCGACGAAGACCGTGTTGCCGACCTGCGCGAAGGCACGGGTTTCACCGTCTCGCGCGTGCGGGGTCGCGTCGGCGGGGTTCGCCGACACCAGGGTCGCCGTCGCCGGGACCGGTACCACTGCGGCCGACGCGGTCGTGGGCACGCCCAGAGCTGCGGCGATGATCGCCAACGCGACCATCCCCGCCCGAGTACGACGTTGTCCTGCGGAACGCCACAAGTGCGAGAGTATGGGCACGCTGCGCCTCCAGATTGGATGAGAACCCGAGGTAGCGTGCCTCCTCCAAGCTGGTTAACAAAATCCGCCGATTGGGCGGTGCATGAATCCGCAAGCCGACAGAACGCCGGAGGATCGGCCGCCCGATCCCCCGGCAAACGCCGCCCTGTCAGTTCATTCGGGTCGTCAGCGGCTACCTCCGGTGGGTTGCCGCAGATACGGGTCCTTGCCGGCCTGCGCGAAGCCCGCCACCGCCGCGGCGTCGTGGTTCATCGTCATGTCGCAGGTCGACGTGCGGCTGGTCATGCCGGCCGAGTTGAAGTAGATGGCCGCCTTGATCTTCGGATGCGCCTTCAGCGCCGCCGGGAAGTCCTGGAACCAGCGTTGCTTGGCGCCCGGATCGGCGGAGTTGAAGTTGGTGCCGAACTCGGCGAGCATCCGGGGCTTGCCGGCGCCGATGCCGTTGTCGTCCAGCCACCGGTAGAAGCCACCAACCGTGGTGCTCGGGCTCTTCCACACGGTGCTGCCGTTGCAGACGTGGAAGTTGTACGGGTCGTAGGCGACCCAGTCGACGTACCGGTCACCGGGGTACAGACCGGCGTACCGGGAGTAGTGCCCGGACCAGCCCATCATCGTCCAGACCCACACCGCGTTGGTCGCGCCGGCGCTGGCGAACCGCTCGTGGACGTAGCGCCAGGCACGGACGAAGTCGGCGTCGCTGCCCTTGTTCGGCTCGTCCTCCGGCTCGTGGTCGAAGCCGATGAACACCGGTACACCAGCGGCCCGGATCCGACCAGCGACCGCGTCGATGGTCGCGTCCTGCTTGCCGCCGTACACATCGGACCACTTGAGGGTCGTGCCGGCGGAGAAGTCACGGGACTCCCAGGCGAAGAACATCAGGCGGCCTTCGCGCATCTGCTGCGACTCGTACACGTCGGGGAAGGCGCCGTTGCTGCCGGAGTTGGAGAAGTCGTGATAGCGGTGCACGATGTCGAACTTGCGCCCGACCTGCGCCTCCACGTCCGCGACGGCCTTGCCGTGGTCCCAGCCGCCGGCCGCCCCGGCGGGTGAGTACATGCCCCACCAGGCGCCACAGGACGGGACGAGCTTGTCCGAGACGGACCCGCACTTGCCGGCCGGAAGGGTGCCGGTGGGGCTCGGCGACGCCGTCCGGGTCGGGGCGATGGTCGGCGACGGCTTCGGCGAGGCGGTGGTCGGCGACACGCTCGGCGACGGAGGCGGCGCCGGCCGGGTGGTCGTCACCGGCGACGGCCGGGCCCCGAGGTCGTAGCTGATCATCAGGCTGGGCCGCAGGTCCGGGTTGCGGTTCTCGACCGACGCCCAGTAGATCCGGCTCTCCAGGCCACTCTGCGCCAGGGAGACCGTCCAGGTGCCGTTGCCGGTGACCAACTTGGAGACGTCCCACTCGTTGACGCCCTTGGACACACTGGTCACGCTGTCCAGTGCGGCACCGGCCGGCGTCAGCGGAGGCCGCGACTCGCGGGCGCTCAGCGGCGAGGCGTACGCCGTCACCGTGGCGGCGAACTGCTGCCAGGCGTGCACCCGCAGCGTCGCCCGGACGTTGACCGCGGCGGCCGGCAGCGTGGTCACCGCGAACTCGATGACCGCCTCGCGGCCACCGCGCGGGTTGCCGTCGCAGCGCGTCGCGCAGGTCGCAAGGGTCGTCTTGGCCGCGTTGTCACCGTCCTGCGGCACCGCGGTCGCGGTGGTGTCCGCAGCCGCCCGGATCGACAGGTCGTCGCTGGCCAACAGCGGCATCATGGTCGCCACGATGCCGGCCACCACCGAACCGCCGACCACGCCGATGGCAATTGCCTTACGCCGGGGTCCGGAACGGAACCGGGTGATGCGGTGCAGTCCGTGCCTGGTCAAGGAAACTCCCTGTGTCTGCGTCCATAACGGTGAGCAGCGTATCGATGACCAGCACACGGCGCCGGAAGGACAGTTTCCCGTAAGCGCGTCTTAACCGTCAGCTAAGGAACCGCCCCGGGGAGAATCAGGGCTTCACCTGCGGCTGCGGCGACCTCGATGTGGAGTCCGCCTGTTCCGGACTGCCTGTTCGGTCCGTCAGGCGGCGCGAGCGGCAGCCAGCGCGGCGGCCATCGCCGTCCTCGGCGCGGGCATCCCGGTAAACTGCTCGAACTGCCCGACCGCCTGGGCCAGCAGCAGATCCAGACCGGAGACGATCCGACAACCGGCCGCGTCGGCGGCGGTCGCCAGCGGGGTGGGCCACGGGTCGTAGAGCGCGTCGAAGAACACCGCGCCCGGCCGCCAGGCCACCGCGCCGGCCAGCGGGTCGGCGACCCCCTTCGGCACCGTGGAGACGACCACATCGGCGGTGCCGAGGCGCCGGGGCGCATCGGCCCAGGGCGCGGGCGTCAGGGCGACACCCAGCGCGTCGGCCACCGGCCGTAGCTCGTCGACCGCTTCCGGTCGGCGGGCCACCACCGTCACCGACGAGCAGGCCAGCTGCGCGGCGGCGGCCAACGCGGCGCGGGCCGTCCCGCCGGCACCGAGCACCGTCACGGCGGCACCGGCGGTCACCCCGGCGTCGGTGAGGACGTGCACCATGCCGGCGACGTCGGTGTTGTCCGCATACCAGGAGCCGTCGGGACGGCGTACCAACGTGTTCGCCGCGCCGACGGCGACGGCGACCGGCGAGGCGGCGTCGGCCACGGCGAGCGCCGCCTCCTTGCCCGGCATGGTCACCGACAGACCGGCCCACTCCGGCCCCAGGCCGCCGACCAGATCCGGCAGCTCCGCCGCCGAGCACTCGATCCGGGTGTACGACCACCCGGTCAACCCGGCCGCGGCGTACCCGGCATTGTGGATCACCGGGGAGAGCGAGTGCGCGATCGGTTTGCCGAGCACCGCCGCCCGGTGCACCGACGCGGTCAACGGCGCTCCTCGACAGGCGGAACCATCCTCACCCGATCCATTCAACACGCCCACCTGCCGCCCCCTGGACCCGGTCGGACACCGGGCGGGTTTCCCGACCATCTGTCGAGTCCTCCCGACAACGACGGGTCAGGGCCCGCGGCGAACCACCCGCTGCGGGCCCTGACTCCGCTCTGCGACCCCCCGGCCGGAGGTCAGATGATGCCGGCCTCCCGGGCCTTGTCCTTGTTGCGCTCGTGCTGCTCCGGCGTCTCGGCGAACTCCGAGTGGCCCTGCTTGTCGATCGCCACGAAGAAGAACCACTTGCCGGGCGGCGGGTTCATCGCACCTTCCAGGGCCTCCTTGCCGGGGTTGTTGATCGGGGTGGGGATCATGCCCGGCAGTTTGCGGTTGTACGGGTTCTTCGAGTCGTTGAGCTCGGCCTCGGTCATCTGCTTGGAGGACTTGGTCGGCTTACCGATCGACTCCAGGTAGTAGTTGACAGTGACGTCCATCTCCAGGCAGTTGCAGGGGAACTCGCCGTACACCCGGTTGTAGGCCACCCGGGCGACCTTGCCCAGGTCGTCCTTGTTACCGGCCTCGGCCTGAGCGAGGGAGGCCACGATCAGCGCCTCGTACGGGCTGACCTTGCGCTTCTCCTGCACCTGGTCCGCGAACTTCATCTCACCGGTGACGGAGAGGAAGCGGTTCACCATCAGCTTGAGGATGCTCTCGGCGGTGGACTTCGGGGGGATCTCGTAGGTGTCCGGGAAGAGGAAACCCTCGACGGACTTGACGCTCTTCTTGCCGTCGTCGCGCTTGAACCACCAGTCCGGGACGCCGAGCGCCTCCGGGTCCTTCGCGGCGGCCTGGAAGTCCTTGACCGGGATCTTGGTCTTCTCGGAGAGCAGCTTGTAGATGTTGAAGCTCGTGCGGCCCTCGGGGATAGTCAACCCGTTGACGATCTTGTTCTTCAGGTCGAGCATCGCGGTGACGGCATTCGCGCCGCTCATCTGCTTGCGCAGCTTGTACGTGCCCGGCTGGATGTTCTTGCTGCGGGAGTTGGCGTCGGCCGCCTCGATGAAGGCCTTCTGGCTCTTCACCACGTCGGCCGCCACCAGGGCGTCGGCCATGTCGGCGAGCAGCGCACCGTTCTTGATCTCGACGGTGACCTCACCGGCCCCGCTGCCGTCGTAGTCGGGGGTGACGAAGTAGTTCTGGATGCGGTCGAAGCCGTAGAACGCGCCGCCGCCGATGCCGCCCAACAGGAGCAGGGCCATCAGCAGTGCAAGGAAGGTCTTGCCCCGACCGCCGCCGGACCCGCTCTTGCGCTTACGGAAGCCGCGCCGGTGCCGACCCTTCTCCCCCCGCTCCGGCTCGTCGAACCCAAGGTCCAGATCGTCGATCATTACGTCCGCCTCCGCTGCGCGTCCAGCCAGCTCTGCAGGATCTCCACCGCGGCCGCCTGATCGACAACCGCACGTTGACGTTTACCTCGGACGCCACGCTCGGCAAGCCTACGAGAAGCGACCACGGTCGACATCCTCTCGTCAGTGAGCGTTACCGGGACAGGCGCTATCACATCGACCAGTCGGTCAGCGTACGCCTTCACGTGGACGGCCGCAGGGCCGTGCTTGCCGGCGAGATTGACCGGCAGGCCGACGACAACCCCGACGGCCTCGTGCTCGGCCACCAACGCGGCCAGCTCGGCGAGGTCGCTCGGCACCGCGTCCGGCGCCGCCGTGAGATCACGGGCCAGGGTGACCAGCGGCGTCGCCAAGATCCCGTCCGGGTCCGAGCGGGAGACACCCACCCGCACCTGGCCGACATCCACACCGATGCGCACACCGCGCGTCAGCTCAGCCACCGACGGTCACCACCGTCCGGGTACGAACCAGGGCGGACCAGATGGTCCGCCCTGACTCACAGTGATGATGTATCACGCCTCAGTGATCGCCTTCTCGACGGTGAGCAGCAGGTTCGGCGCCTCGGCTGCGGGCAGGCCGCCGCCCTGGGCAAGGTCGGGGCTGCCGCCGCCGCGCCCGGAGAACGCCGCCTTCACCAGATCCGACGCCGCCAGCCCTCGGCTGCGCGCCGCCGCGTTGACCGCCACCACCAGGGACGCCTTGCCGTTCGACCGCGCCGCCACCGCGACGACCGCCGGCCGCGCCGGGTCGATCTTGCCGCGGATCTCCTGGGCCAGGGTGCGCACATCGTTGCCGGCCGCACCCTCCGGCGCCTCGGTGCCCACGTACGCGACCCCGCGCACGTCCTTGGCCTGCGCCGCGAGCGCCGCCGCGCCACCCAGCACCAGCTGGGCCCGCAGCTTCTCCAGCTCCTTCTCGGCGTCGCGCAACTGGGTGACGGTCTGCTCCACCCGGTCGGCAACCTGATCGTTGGGCACCCGGTACAGCTCGGCCAGCCGGGAGACCAACAGGTGCTCCTTGGCCAGGAAGCTGAAGGCGTCCATGCCGACCAGCGCCTCGACCCGGCGGACACCGGAGCCGATCGACGACTCGGAGAGGATCTTCACGAGGCCGAGCTGGGCCGAGCGGGCCACGTGCGTGCCGCCGCACAACTCCCGGGCGTAGTCACCCACCTCGACGACCCGCACCTCCTCGCCGTACTTCTCGCCGAAGAGCGCCATCGCGCCGATCCGCCGCGCCTCCTCCAACGAGGTGATGAAGGCGTGCACCTCCAGGTCGGCCAGGAGCACCTCGTTGACCTGCTGCTCCACGTCACGCAGAACGCTCGGCGACACCCCGGTCGGGGTGTTGAAGTCGAACCGGAGCCGACCGGGGGCGTTCAGCGACCCGGCCTGCGTGGCCGACTCGCCGAGGAAGTTCCGCATCGTCTGGTGCACCAGGTGCGTGGCGGTGTGCGATCGGGAGATCGCCCGCCGCCGAGTCGTGTCGATCTCGGCGAAGCCGGCCTCACCGGCGCGTACCTCGCCCCGGATCACCCGGGCGCGGTGCACGATCAAGCCGGGCACCGGCTGCTGCACGTCGAGCACCTCGACCTGCCCGCCACCAACCGTGATCATGCCCTGGTCGGGCTGCTGGCCACCGCCCTCGGCGTAGAACGGGGTGGTGTCCAGCACCAGCTCGATGGTGTCGCCCTCGGTCGCCGCCTGGCGCGGGCCGTCAACGCCGAGCAGCGCCCGCACCGTCGACTCGCGCGACACCTCGCTGTACCCGGTGAACGTCACCGGCCCACCCGCGTCGAGCACCGAACGGTACGCCGACAGGTCGACGTGACCGGTCTTGCGGGCCTGCGCGTCCGCCTTCGCCCGGGTCCGCTGGTCGGCCATCAGCCGCCGGAAACCCTCGTCGTCGACCGTCAGGCCCTGCTCCGCGGCGATCTCCAGGGTCAGATCGATCGGGAAGCCGTACGTGTCGTGCAGCTGGAACGCCTTCGCCCCGGACAGCGCGGAGCCACCCGCCGTGCGGGTCTCCGCGATCGCGGTGTCCAGGATCGTGGTGCCGGCACGCAGGGTGGACAGGAACGCCTCCTCCTCCGCGTACGCGTAATCCGCGATCCGGTCGAAGTCGGTCGCCAGCTCCGGGTACGACGGGGACATGCAGTCCCGGGCCACCGGCAGCAGCTCGGGCAGCGCCCGCTCCTGCCAGCCGAGCAGCCGGATCGACCGGATCGCCCGACGCATGATCCGGCGCAGCACGTACCCGCGGCCCTCGTTCGACGGGGTCACCCCGTCGCCGATCAGCATCAACGCCGTCCGCACGTGATCGGCGATCACCCGCAGCCGCACGTCGTCCGGGTGCGACTCGCTGGCCACATGCCCGGAGTGCGCGCCGTACCGCTTACCGGTCAACTCCGCCGCTCGGGCGAGGATCGGCCGGACCTCGTCGATCTCGTACAGGTTGTCGACACCCTGCAGGATCGAGGCCATCCGCTCCAGGCCCATGCCGGTATCGATGTTCTTCGCCGGCAGGTCACCCAGGATCGGGTAGTCCTCCTTGGTGGTTCCCGGACCCCGCTCGAACTGCATGAAGACGAGGTTCCAGTACTCCATGTAGCGGTCCTCGTCGACCGCCGGACCACCCTCACGGCCGTACTCCGGGCCCCGGTCGTAGAACAGCTCCGACGACGGGCCGCACGGCCCGGGGATGCCCATCGACCAGAAGTTGTCCGCCTTGCCCCGACGCACGATCCGCTCGGCGGGCACCCCCACCGACCGCCAGATCTCGTACGCCTCGTCGTCGTCGAGGTAGATCGTCGGCCAGATCCGCTCCGGATCCAGACCGTAACCACCCTCGGCGATCGGCTTCGTGGACAGCTCCCACGCCAGGGGAATCGCCCCGGCCTTGAAGTAGTCACCGAAGGAGAAGTTGCCGTTCATCTGGAAGAACGTGCCGTGCCGGCTGGTCTTGCCGACCTCGTCGATGTCCGGGGTGCGGATGCACTTCTGCACGCTGACCGCCCGCCGGTACGCGGGAGTCTGCTGACCCAGGAAGTACGGGACGAACTGCACCATGCCGGCGTTGACGAACAGCAGGTTCGGGTCGCTGATGGCGGGCAGCGGAGCGGACGGCACCACGGTGTGGCCATTCGCCTCGAAGTGCGCGAGGTACCGCCGCTTGATCTCCGCCGTCTTCATCGCTGGTGTTCCTCCGGAAAGATTTCTCGATCGCCAATCCGCGGGTCTTCCCGCAGCTCGGCGAACTGATCGTCGAACGCCTCGCCCTGGGCGAACGCCTGGTGGATCTCCTGCTCGCGTTCGGCCATCCCGACTCGGACGTCCTCCACGAAGCTACGCAGCGACTGAACGAGCCCGCCAGCGGATTCCGTCAGCGACCCGGCGATGCCCGCTGGCGTGTACGCCTGCGCGGTCCGGGTGGCCTTGCGCACCACGACCACACCGACGGCCACCCCGATGCCGAGCCAGAACAAGCGCCTCATGTCCCGCTACCCTCCTGGTCCCGGCCGGTCAGCTGTTGCCGCGTCGCGCGGCCCGTCGCTGCTGCTTGATGGTGTCGCGTACCTCGCGCTCGGTCTCGGCGTGCCGACGGCCGGCGGCGGCCTTACGCACGCCGTAGCCGAACGCGGCCACCTTGACCAACGGGTTGGCGGCCGCGGCAGAGACGACGGTGGCCAGGTTGGCAACGTTGGCGGTGACGTTCTGCGCGTGGCTGGTCATGGTGTCGACCTTCGCCAACTGGAGGTTCACACCGTCGAGCGAGGTCTGCACCTGCTCCAGCGCGGTGTTGACGTTCTTCACAGTGGTGTTCACGTCGCCGAGCAGCGGCGCGGTCCGATCGTTGAGGTCGTTGATCATGCGGGTGGTGGCGTCAACCGTGTGCCGCAGCCGCAGGATGGGCAGCGTCAGGATGAGCACCAGCACCGCGAACGCGGATGCCGCGATCAGCGCCGCGATCGCTCCAATGTCGCCCATGCCTGTCCTCCTCAAGCAGAGTTCCGCAGGACCCGACGTCCCCGGAACGCACAACCATGGCACCCGTACCGGCCGCCGAGCCGTCGGCGTTCACCGGTAGCGGGCGTGCCGCCAGCCCCAGACCCTACCGTCCGTGATGGAGACCGGCTCAGGACGGTGAGGGTGTCAGCTCACCCAGCGGATCCGCACTGACCGTTGGGAACGGATCCTCACCGGTCAGTGACGGGTCAGTGGTCGGCTGCGGCCTGGTCCGCTCGTCATCGATCGCATTGCGCACCTTCACCGACACCAACGAGCCGGTGCACTCGGTCGCAGCGGCCGACGGGTCGTCGGACGGCACGACTGCCGGCTCGCCGTCCACCGGCGGCGGCACACAGGTCGGCTCGCGTACCCACAGGTCGAGGGTCAGCTCGTCGCGACGCCAGCAGGTGTAGCTGCCCTTCGTCTGCTGCTCCGGGCAGCGGCTCACCTTCCACGGCCGCCACCCGTCCTGACGCAGCGCGTCCTCGTAGACCTGCGCCGTCTCCTCGGGCGCCTTCTCCGAGGTCACGGTCCGCTCCCGCAGCCGGCAGTCGAGCAGGCACCACCGGCTGCCGCTGACGTCGTCGACAGTCTTCGCGGCGGCCCAACCGGGCACGTTGAGCTGGTCCAGGTTGTCGAAGACCGGGTCACGGCTCAGCGTCCGGATGCCGAAGAAGAGCGGCACCGCGCCGAGCAGCACGATGCTGACCAGCGCCAACACCGCCGCGCGCAGGCGGCGTCGTTCCCGGGTCTGCCGGCGCTCCTCGGAACGGGCACCCGGTGCGGCGTCGTCGTCCGGCAGGTCCTGGCCGGCCGAGCGCAGCGCCGGCCCGTCGGCGGGCTCCGGTGCCGGCCGGTCGACCGGGTCGGACGCGGAGGGCACCACGGCAGCGGCACGGGCGACGCCGACGGGCTCACCGGCGCGTCCGGGCGGCGGCACGGGCGCGACACCACTCGGCTCGGCACGACCGGGCTCTCGATGCGGGGGCAGGGCACGTCCGGCGGCCCGGTCGGCCGGCGCGGCTCGACCGACCGGCGCAGCGGCACGGGCCGGACCGGCCGGCC